>JAIELQ010000004.1 GCA_019752815.1 Patescibacteria group bacterium | reverse complement strand
TATATGGCAAAAACCTGCGACATCACTGGCAAAAAAACGCAAATCGGCGGCAAGTACAGTAACCGTACCCGTGCGACACAGTTTAATCCGTCAGGAAAAACTAAGCGTTCACCTAATCTTCAAAACAAGAAGATTTACGTAGCCGAGCTTGATAAAACTATCAAAATCAAAGTTTCGACCAAGGGTATTCGCACCATTGCGAAAAACGGAGCGTACAAGACACTTAAAGCAGCCAACCTCATCTAAGGAGGATTCGAGCAAAAGAAATACCAGAACCCCTCGGTCCTGGTATTTTTTATTGCACCCAAACATCTGTTCCGTTAGTCTGAAAGGTAATGCTTCCCGCGTCTGCCGTATTCATGAGGGTAATGTTCCGTGCCGACACTGCATCAACCACATTGGAGTGCGGGTGGCCGTAACTGTTGTCTTTACCCGCTGATACAACTGCGTAGCGTGGCGCTACCGTATCGAGAAACTCATCACTCGATGAGGTTTTTGAACCATGGTGCCCCAACTTCAGCACCTCGCTACGAAGTGAATCGCCGTACATTTTAACTAAATAGGCTTCGATACTACTCGGAACATCTCCCGTTAACATAAAATCAATGTCACCATACGATAGTCGAGCGACAATAGACGCCGTGTTACTCTCGAGCATAGCTGGATTATTGGCGGGAGCAAAAACAGTGAGCGTGGTTGACGCACCCAACTGATACACTTGCCCTGCCCGCGCCATTTCAACGGGAACACCCTCACCAAGCAAACCTTTTTGAAAACTGCTGGCGACCATTGTTTCGCCTGTATTTTCAGTCGTGATTATTTTACTTACTTTGTATCGTTTAAGAACATCTACTAACCCGCCAATATGATCTTTATCCGGATGAGTACCTAATACCACATCGAGACTAGTATCGAACCACGGAAGTTCCTCGGATAATCGACGTAACACGGTGTTATCGGGACCGCCATCTATGAGTAGCTGTACTCCATCGGGTGTTTCTATTAACACCGCATCTCCCTGTCCGACATCGAGGAACGTCACCGACAAAATATTAGTAGTTACCGGAACAGAGAATAGCGGGAACACAAAACCCAGAAGTGCAGTGAGGAGCAGTCCACCGAGCACAGCTATACGCACCAAGACTTTTTCATGATTCATTATCAAATAAGTATAACGCGAGGCAGTTCCGGCTTCGTGGTATACTGAATCTATAGACACATATATATGAAATACGAAGCACTTACATTTAACATTCCGGAACTCACCGGTATTTCGAAAGAAAGTATTGATTTGCACCTAGGCCTGTACCAAGGATACGTTAAACACGTAAACCTCATTGCGGAAAAAATTGCCGCCTACAGCCATGACCTCGAAGCCAATACGTACGCGATTGCTGAAATGCAACGTCGTCTCGGGTTTGAATTTGGTGGGATGCGCAACCACGAGTATTACTTTGCACAATTTGAAGATGGTGCCAAGGAACTACCAGAAAGCACGCTTAAAGAAAAAATTGTCGCACAATTTGATAGTGTTGAAGCCTGGCAGCAGCGCTTCACCCAAATTGCCATGACCCGTGGTGTTGGTTGGGCGATGCTCTACCACGATCCACACACAGACACCCTGGTACAAACCTGGGTTGATGAACAACATATTGGTCAATTAGCGGACTTGGATATTATTCTGGCGCTCGATATGTGGGAACACTCCTACATGCGAGACTACCTGCCAGCGGATAAGAAAAAATATGTCGAGGCGTTTTTCCAAAACCTAAACTGGGAAGCAGTAGCCGGAAGATTAGTCTAGTTTACCGAAAAAAGATTGGGACGTGTCCCTCTTTTTCTTGAGAACGTTCCGCACGGGGACGTTCTTTTTGTAGTAGCTGCTGCTTGAGAATCTCCTCCTCGATAATCGTCCAGCCGGCAACTGCCGAGTAATCTATCGCTTGAACGTTTCGGGACTGATAAACATAAAATCGATATAACGCGTAGCCGATACCAATATAAAAAATCATCATGACCGGAAACGAAAATGCGGGAACGATAAAAGCAGCAAACGGCAAATCAGCAAACCAGGTCGCGAGTACAATGATATACGCCAAAAATCCATACGCCACGACACCTACCAGAGTTGCCAGTGCCGGCAGGATAAACCCGAGGAGACCGGTTAAAAACGATAAGAGCATGGCAAACGGTACTGCAGGCAACACGAGCATATTAACGAGCACTGATACCACCGAAAATTGTCCTATCTGAAACAACAGTAACGGTAAAATCATAATTTGAGTGGCCACCGTAGCGACAAAAAATTCCTTTAACCGAAACCAGGGTGAGACACCAGAGAGAAGTGTTTCAAATTGAGGTGCCACCACAATCAAACCTAGCGTTGCGAGAAACGAGAGCTGAAAACCAACATCGTACACCAGTATCAGGGGATTAAGCAGTATCATAACCATCCCCGCTAAACACAACGCCCGCATAATGTCATATCTTCGCCCCATCAGTAGCGCTAGTAATACCAATACCGCCATGATGCTCGCCCTAACCACTGTCGCTGACAAACCAACTAGGAGCGCAAATAGTACTATCGCCACTATCCCAACTACCGCCCGGGGACGAACCGGCAGAAAAAACGCCAAAACATACATCACAAATATCACCACCAACATAATATTCGCTCCCGACAAAACCACGATATGAATAATGCCGGTAGTTCTAAAATCTTCTTCGAGCTCATCACCCAGACCTGATTTCACTCCCAATAACAATCCCGCTCCTAAACCAACTTCTGGTTCAGGAATATACGTTTGCATACTGGCAAGGAACTGTGACTTGAATGTAAATAATTTTTCGAGTAAAAAATTACCCTTATCTGTACCAACTACCTCTCCCTGAGCAAACGATACGGTGTAATAAATGTTTCGGACCGCGAGATAGCCGGGATAGTTAAACGTACGACCAAATTCTGTTTCAAATGATTCGGGTATTTGCAGCTTGCCCGAAAAGGTTATTTCATCGCCATACCCAATACCGGCATAGCGGTCTGTTGAAACCAACATTCGTTCATCTGATACCAGAACGACGAGTCTCGTTGATTGAGCGGTTTGCTCTGGCTCTGCCACTACCACTCCCGAAAACTCCACCTTAGAACCAACTTGATCAACAAATTGCGACACTGGTTTGAGATACTCCATCAGTTCAAAACGAGCGACACCAGCCACAAAACAAAAACCTATCACTACTACTAGCATTACGGAGTAGCTACGGGCCACTACTCTTTTTCTCAATGCCCAAAGTCCGAGAGCGGCAGTAATCACGAGTAGCCAAACGATGACCGGCCACGTCATATCAAAAAACGAGCGGACAAAAATGCCGCTCGTAAACGCTAGAATACTGGAGTAAAAAAATGACCCCTGCATACCGCAATTGTACCAGACATAAAAAATCGCCCGACCAGGAATCTGGCGGACGGTGACCGCGGGGAAACCCCGCGGTCGAATTCTTCAGGCAGCACGACTGATGTTTGTAGTCGATTCTTCAGAAATCGAAACCGTGTCCACTTCGTGAACAGGAATTTTCTGAGCACTGGTCGTCGGACGAACCCCTTTCTTTTGCTTGTTCTTTTTTGGAGCAGTCAGACGGTAAGGATTTTCCAACCTCACAATTTCATCTTTCATCTTGAGCTTTCTCTTCTTCAGCTCACGAATCTTGCCCTGATTATCACTGGGCAGAAGTTGTAGCAGTTGAATTTCTGCATCTGCTGCCGCATGCTTTTCTTTCAAAGCTTTAATCCGATTGACGTTGCTCAAAGAATCTCTCCCCATTTCTGCCGCGGCACTTTTGCCCCGGTCGAGGCTAGAGAGTAGCAGAAACTAGGCTTTAGCGTCAAGTACCTCTTTCACCAGCTGCTGAGCGCTAGCGTTTTTATCGGCCGTCACTAATATAATAGTCAGGTTAGGAAAAGCGGTCACTCGATTATTATGAATTTCCATAAACATCGGTACTAATCCCGGATCATGTAATGGCAATTCCGCATTTAGTTGTTTTTTTACCAGCTCATTGTCTAAACAAAGCTCGACCGACATAGCAGTAGTTTTAGTATCATACAATTCAACAAGAGTCTGAAGTCCCACCATCACTCCGTTATAGGTGGCAAAATCTGCGCTCGCATTGCCAATCTCCCGAGCAACTTCAGCTATCATTTCGCCTCCTTCATTTGTGACACATACACCAAAAGCTCCTGGTCCGGGATTACCCTTGGCGTCGCCAGCTACACTACAGAGCACTTTTTGCATAGATAATTTCACTTTACCACAAATACACCGTATCTGCTTCTTTGCAAAAAAGCGTCACCCCGAAGGTGACGCTTGTACTCTCTGACCCGTACCCTCACATATCACTGTTACAGCATTGTTTGGAGAATGTGTTTGAAAAATCCATTGTCCTTCATGCGGCCCGCCAACCGTGACTTCTTTGTTGCAGACAGGGCACATCATCTTTTTTTCAAGGCCGATTCCTCCCGAAAGCGGAGGCACTGTTCGCACGTGATGTTTCGGTCGCATGCTAATATCCTCTCTATCTGTTGCTCCTATTACTAAGGTACTAATTTTTTACAAAATATCAACTATACGTAACCGTGTTTGAGAACGGCCCATAAAAAATGAGGTTTCGATATGGGCCAATAACGTCATGTCTGTTTCTGCTATTGGCTCCTTTGGAAAATCTTGTGGTTGAGCAAAAAAGGCTATGGCTTCAAGTTGACCGGCATCAGTTTCAAAAACTAATTTAAGATGTTCTTTTGCTTTTCCAAATACTTCCACCTTTCTTGGAGATACGTTCGTAAATGCAAACAACGGTTTTGGGTTACCAACACCAAAGGGCGCTAGTTTTCCTAAGGCAGTTTTCACCTCACCAAACACCGCTGATAGCGGCAACTCGGCTGCTACCACTCGCTCGAGCGGTACAATAGCCTCACTTCCGAGCTCGGTATGTGCGTTATTAAGTAATTCTGGAAGTGAAAATATGTAGTCATCATGCACTGAAAATCCACCCGACAAATGGTGACCGCCATGTTCATGGAACGCATGGGAAATTACTTCCATTAACTTAACGACACTCACCCCACCACCGGAACGACATGAACCTTTTATAACATCATTTCCATCACGACCCCATAAAAATACCGGGCGGTTGTATTCTTCGGATAACTTGTTAGCTGCGAGACCGACTAACGCCGGTCGCCACAGTGGATTACCCATGACCAATACGGACGGAATTTCAATCATTTCTTTTAACCGATGATTAATTTCTTTGGTCATTATCGCTACCGTTGATTTGCGTTCAGTATTTAATTTTTCTAACTTGTCGACATACGCTCCCGCCTCACCCTCGTTAGTTGCGGTCAGCATTAAAAAAGCGTGTTCCGGTGCGTCCATGCGTGAAGCTGCGTTAATTCGTGGCGCGATGGTAAAACCAATATCTTCTTCAGTCAGAGTACTTTGATTTAATTTTGCCTTACGCAGTAAGTGTTGTAACCCTGGGCGTCGTGATTTTCGCAGAACCTGTAATCCATAATGAGCCAAGACTCGGTTTTCTCCGCGCAGCGGCACCATATCCGCAATGGTCGCCACCCCGACCATATCGAGCCACCATTTTTCCTGACCAGGATTAATTGGATATGATCCCGTTTGCAAAAGCGCCTGTACCAATTTATATACTACGCCGGCTCCACATAAATCAGGGAACGGGTAGTTACCTAATTTTGGATTAACAATCGCAAGCGCGCTCGGCAACTCTGCTTCAGGTTCATGGTGATCAGTTACGATGACGTCAATTCCTAATTCGTTGGCTCGGGTTATTGCCTCGTGTGAGGTGGTACCACAATCGATGGTAACAATTACTACCGCGTTATCGGCCTTCATTTTTTCTACCGCTGCTACACTTAAACCAAAACCTTCATAATGTCGATGAGGAATGTAGTTTGTAAAGTTGGTATACCCAATAGCCTTAAAAAAATCGTGCAGAACCACGGCTCCGGGAATTCCGTCACAATCGTAATCACTAAAAATTACAATCCGTTCATTATTTACAATAGCACCATGGATACGATTAGTTGCTTTTACAATGTCATGCAATAAAAGCGGGCTGTGTAATTGGGTTTCATAATTAGGATTTAAAAACGAGTCTGCAGAAGCCGCATCTTCGACCCCAAGACTATAGAGGAGTTGCTGTAACGGGAGACTATGGTGCGAGAGAGCTTGCCTCGCCTCAATGGTAATAGGAAGAACTTTCGTAAAAAGAGGAGTAGGCATACCAAAAATTATTTGTATGGTACCATATTTACATGTCTACCGTCCCAGAACCCTCAATTTTTACCAAAATCATCAACCGGGAAATTCCCGCAAATATTGTATACGAAGATGATATCGTGATTGCTTTTTTGACCATTGAACCCGTTAATGTAGGCCATACACTCATCGTGCCTAAAAAACCGTTTGTTAATTTGCTCGATGGTGATGAGGACGTACTCGGTCATATGGTAGCGGTGGCCAAAAAAGTTGGTACTGCACTTATAGCAAATAGCTATGCCACGGGCATTAATCTTATTATGAATAACGGCAGTGATGCAGATCAGGAGGTTTTTCACGCCCATATGCATGTTGTTCCGAGAAAAAAAGATGACGGGTCATTTACTAAACCAACCCATGTCAAACCAACACCCGAGGAAACAACAGCAGTGGTCCAAAACCTAAAATCAACTCTTGGTTAAAACTAAAAACACTATCATATATGATAGTGTTTTTAGAATGTAAATTGTTCCTGCAGTTAAAACTTTCAGAAACGAACTCAATTCGAGTGAGAAAGCGAACTGCTTCGCTTTCGTAAGGCTCATTGAGGTAGGTTGTGAACTTGAGAAACAACCTAGCCAATGAGTGGACAGTTCCTGTAAGGAAGGACAAGGAAGTAAATGCGAGCCGTACTTTTTGTACGGTGAATGTTCACTTACCGCAGCACAACAAAGAAGTGAGTCGTTTATGGAAGTTCTACCCCAATGCATCAAGTGATG
>JAIELQ010000018.1 GCA_019752815.1 Patescibacteria group bacterium | reverse complement strand
GTAACAAGATTTCTCGTTCGTTTTGAGATAATGCGGTAATGGTTCCGCCACCAAAAATAATCAAGGCTACATTAGCTACTGAAGTTGCCACCTCTGTACTATGTACAAAACTAGTAACAGCAAACGCTAGTTCCTTTTGCGCTTTTCGCGCTCCAGGATTCTCAGACACTTCTCGCTCCAGGGCTGCAATCGTATCAAGCGAGAGAAACGTAAATACTTTTAAGTAATCAATTACATTTTCATCACTCACATTGAGCCAAAATTGGTAGAAGTTAAACGGTGTTGTTTTCTCGGCATCGAGCCACACAGCATTGCCTTCACTTTTACCAAATTTCTTGCCGGTAGCTTTATCTACTATCAGTGGTACCGTGATAGCGTGAACTGTTTTCTGCTCTTTACGACGAATGAGGTCTACCCCAGCAACAATATTCCCCCACTGATCAGACCCTCCTACCTGGACATCAGCACCATACTGACGATTAAGAACTAAATAGTCATATCCCTGTAGTAGCGGGTACGCAAACTCCGTGTATGAAATTCCCGTATCACTCGCGAGACGTTTTGAAATTGCATCTTTTTTTATTAATTCATTAACGGTAAAGTGTTTCCCAATATCACGTAAGAATGTCAGCAGTCCTTCGGCGGCTAACCAATCTTTGTTGTTAACAAAAGTAACAGCAACGTTATCTCCACCAATCAGCCGCTGCGCCTGGGCTTTAATTTTTTCCACATTGCCGTCAGTGATACTCACATCCTGCAACACCCGCTCGGCGTCCGGTTTTGGATCACCAATCATACCGGTACCACCACCTACCAGAAAAATGATACGGTGCCCCGCGTTTGCCAAGTGGCGCAGCAAGAACCAAATCACCATATTCCCCGCATGTGCTGAATCAGCACTCGGGTCAATACCGTGATAAATAGTTCGTTTCTCACCATCTAATACTTCAGCCAACGATTCTCCGGTGTGCTGATGGATAAAACCGCGTGCTTGTAACTCTTCTGACAATTTCATCCTTATAATGTAACACATGTTTGATGGGGGGACAGTAGACAAATCATGGTACTATTGGCACTATACGCACACATATTATGTTCAAAAAACTCTTTACAAAAGCCTGGTGGAAGCACAATTACAAGCGAGTTCTCGTCGACTCGTTAATTGTCATGTTCGTAGGAACAGTGGTTATTATTAGCGGTTTATTAATTTGGGTTTCTACCTTGGAAATCCCTGATTTATCTTCGTTTGAAGATCGTCGTATTCTCCAATCAACAAAAATCTACGACCGTACCGGCGAAATCCTCCTCTATGACCTCCACCAGGATGTAAAACGAACCATTGTTCCCTTTGAGAACATCTCACGAAACATCAAAAATGCCACCATCGCGATTGAGGATGAACGTTTTTACAGCCACTTTGGAATTGACCTTAAATCAATCGTGCGAGCGGCAGTGGTAAACACTACCGCCGGAGACCTCCTGGGCGGACAAGGTGGGTCTACCATTACCCAACAAGTAATTAAAAACTCGGTTCTCCAACGAGAAAAGAAACTCTCTCGAAAAGTGAAAGAAGCGATTTTATCAATTAAACTAGAGCGAACACTGAGCAAAGATGAAATCCTCGCAATCTATCTTAACGAATCACCCTACGGTGGGACAATCTACGGCGTAGAAGAGGCCTCACAATCATTTTTTGGCAAAAAAGCGAGCGATGTAACACTCGCCGAAGCCGCCTACCTGGCGTCACTTCCCCAAGCGCCAACCTATCTCTCCCCGTACGGCAATAATCGTGAAGATTTAGACGCCCGAAAAAATACCACCCTCCGGAAAATGCTTGAAAGCGGACTGATTAATGCGGATGAATATAATCAAGCCAAAGATGAGGTAGTGAACTTCTTGCCGCAAGCCATTTCTGGTATCCGCGCTCCCCACTTTGTGATGTTTGTTCGTGAACAACTTGTTAAACAATACGGTGAAGAAGCTCTAGCGGAACGAGGCTTTAAAGTTATTACTACGTTAAATTACGAATTCCAAGAAGAGGCCGAGAAAATTGTGGCTGAAAAAGCAGCTATCAATGTCGACCGTTTCAAAGCAGACAATGCCGGACTAGTTGCTATTGACCCAAAAACTGGAGACGTATTAACCATGGTAGGTTCTAAAGATTACTTCAGTGAAGAAATTGACGGTAACTTTAATATTGCCTTAGCGGAACGACAACCAGGGTCTTCAATCAAGCCATTTATCTACGCTGCCGCGTTTGCGAAAGGCTATCTACCAAACACCATTTTGTTTGATATTAAAACTCAATTCTCTCCACTGTGCCCACCTGACAGCACAAGTTCAGAATCACCATGTTATTCACCAAACAACTACAATGGTAAATTCCTTGGTCCTGTTAGCATGCGTAATGCGATGGCTCAATCACTCAACATTCCCGCCGTTAAAACTCTGTATCTCGCAGGTATTAAAAACTCCCTTAAGTTAGCAGCTGATATGGGACTAACCACCCTTAATGACCCTGAACGGTATGGTTTAACACTCGTGCTTGGCGGGGGTGAAGTTAAACTCCTTGATATGACTCATGCGTATGGAGTATTTGCCAACGAAGGAGTAAAGGCAGAGCCGCGCAGCATTCTTAAAATTGAAGATTCAAAGGGTAATGTGGTATTTGAAAGCCAAGTCAGCAGTAAGCGTGTTCTTGATAGAAATGTAGCCTTGATGATAAGTGACGTACTCTCTGACAACGTCGCCCGAACCCCACTCTGGGGAGCTAACTCGCAAGTTAACTTCACCACTCGTGATGTAGCTTCAAAAACTGGTAGTACGAACAATCTTCGTGACGCCTGGCTTATGGGGTACACCCCCAACTTAGCGGTTGGAACCTGGGTTGGTAATAATAATAACGATCCGATGGGTGGCGGTTTGTCTGGACTGATTGTAACTCCGATGTGGCGCGCTTTCTTTGATTTTGCGCTCGCTAAAATACCTGATGAAAAGTTTGCTCAGCCACAAATTGACCTCAGTGGAGTAAAGCCAATTATTCGCGGCGATTACATCGATAGCTCTCTCCTAGTGACTGAGGCGCAAAATGGATCAACAACCCCTGACTTAACCGGTGTCATCAATAGCATTCATGATATCTTACATTATGTAAACAAAGACGACCCACAAGGACCATACCCAACAAACCCAGGAAATGACGATCAGTACATAAACTGGGAGTATGGTGTCCAAGCTTGGAAAAATGCGACCTACGGGGCAATTCTAAGCGCGCAGGCCTCGTCTACCGTAGAGACGATTGAACCAATTGAAGTAGAGGAGGAACCAGAGGAAGAACCGAGGCGTGGACGCAACAATCGCTAAGGATTAAAAACACCCCATACGCGGGGTGTTTTTTAAAATATGATCTTAGGAACACTATTCTCCCCGAGTCGAGCTTTAAGGTGAATAAGAATCTCGTCTTGATGAAGTTTAATTTCCTGCTTAAGGATGGCGGGCGCGGTAATAGAAACTGTTCTCGAATGAACCGCGTATTTAATGTATTTAGGACTCAGTGTTACTCCCGTAATATCCGCAATTACTTCAATTACTTCCTTAACCACACTACTCTGTGGAGCTTTAAGTACTTTTTTATATTTTTCAAAGAGATCACTGACTTTGATAATTTCACCCCGACGAGATTTCATGGTTGATAGATAATTTTTATAGGACTATTTTACCGTAAATTTTTACAAACCATCTCTTCCGTCTTTGCGAGCGCTAGCGCGGCAATCCACTAATTTTCTAGCTATCCACTTTAAGAACCTTCACCTCAACGATTACAGGTTCCAGGAGTTTGGCCTGGGGAGGGCCAAACTCGGAACTAAATTCACAATACAATCTGCTTTTATCAATATTTTACAACTTAGACTTGTTGGTTCCAGCGATTTGCCTTAGGGGGACAAATCGGGAACAAAATTCGCCATTGTCGCTTCGCTCTGTGGCTCATTTTACTTATTCATTGGCATCACCAGGTACCGTAGTGTTGTGTCGGACACGCCCTGAATCACCAAAGGGCGACCGATACCGGCAAAATGAAGAACTAAACTATCATCACTAATGTGTGACAGTGGATCAATGAGGTATTGTTGATTAAAGTTTAGAGTTAAATCACTCCCTTCTGTTTGTACCTTTACGGTGTCAGTTGTAGTGCCCACCTCGCCGTTTTGAGACGAAATAGTAACCATATCAGCTTCCACCTTTACTGTTACCTGCATAAATTTATTTAAAAAGATTTGCGTCTTTTTAAAAGCTTGCAGAACGTCACTTTTTAGCACTGTGGTGTGCGTACTATATTCTTTGGGGATAATTTGCTCGTAATCAGGAAACGATCCTGACACCAATCTTGAGGTTATATATACCCCCTCACTAAATGAGAGCGCACACTGATTATCATTGATAATGAGTGTAGGGTCAGTCTCGAGCAAGTCACAGATTCGAGCTAGCTCAACCGCATTCTTTTGTGGAATAAGGATTGTTTGATTAAGTACAAAATTCTTCTGCGGAACTGTTTTTTCCATCAGGCGAAATGAATCGGTCGCAACAAATGTTAACGTATGTTCTTTCTTTTGTTGAATAAAGATACTCCCCAACTCAGGTTTTATAGAAGACTGTGAAGCAGCAAACGCTACTGTTTTAATTCCGAGTGAAAAGAGGTTTTTTTGAATAGAGACTCCGCCGATTGTTAACTTCATAATTGAAGGAAACTCATCGTACGGAATGGCATTAATAGTGGTTTTTCCACTACCACTATCGACTGACAACACACCATCATTCACTGACAACATAACTTCTTTTTTAGTGATGTACTGTACAGACTGCATCAATGTAGTAGCTGATACCGCCACAATACCCTCAGTTTCAATAGCAGCTTCAACAACCACTTCGATACCAATTTCTAAGTTTGTAGCTTTAAAGGTAACTACCCCTTCTTTAACTGTAATGAGAACACACTGTAGTACCGGTAATGTTACATGCTTAATACTTACTCGAGTAATGAGCTCAAGTGCGTGGATAAGTTTTTGTTGTTCGATGGTTATTTTCATTTTTTAAATATATTACTCTCTCTTATTAGGGGTGTGGAAGTGTGCATAAGCTAAAAATATGTTGTATTTATAAGGTCACTCTACCACCTTTAGTTGCAAAATACTTGTGCATTTCTCTGTGTATAGTGTTAATTCTTATGGGGGTAAAGGGCACTTTTTTAAACCTTGTGTATAACCCCCGCATTTATACCCAGCTCAGTAGTCTAAAAATGTTCATTTTTGACAGCTATCCTAGGACTTTTTCACCGCTAATGGTGTTTCTATACACAGCTATTTCTTATTTTATACACATAGTCTGTACCAAGGTAACTAAAACACTCCCGACAGGGAGTGTTTTAGTGATTATTTAAGGAGTAATCTAACCTGGGTAATCTCTTCTTCAAGTTCGGCATCTACTTTAAGGTCTCGTTTAATTTTTTCGCAACTATGGATTACTGTAGTGTGGTCTCTTCCCCCTAGTTTCTTGCCAATTGCTGGGTAGGATACCTGGAAATCTTCACGGAGGATATACATAATGATTTGTCGCGGCTTCACCACTTCCTTGCGTCGGGTTTTTTCATAGATACTAGCTTGATCAATATCAAAGAAACGAGCTACTTTATCAACTACGTCAGATACGGCGAGGGTTTTTCGCGGGCGACTACTGTTTTTAATAATTGCCTTTACCTCTTCAATTGATAGTGTTCGTCCCAGTAACTGTGACTGACACATAATGGTGTTAAGGGCTCCTTCCAGTTCACGAATGTTTCCTTCGATAGTGTGAGCGAGGTGTTCGACCACATCATCAGCCAAGGAAATGCTGTTTTGAGCTGCTTTAGCCCGTAAGATAGCTGCTCTTGATTCACTATCAGGTGCTGGAATATCAACAATCATTCCCTGTCCAAACCGTGACCGTAATCGATCTTCCATCCCAGCCAAAAGTGCGGGGTGCATATCACTTGAGAACACAATTTGTTTGTTGGTGTCGTGGAGTGCGTTAAATAGGTGGAAGAGTTCCTCCTGGGTCTTTTCTTTGGTGGCTAAAAATTGGACGTCGTCCATAATAAGTACGTCATATTGCCGGTATTTGTCCTTAAAGTTATTGGCTGTACCGCTCTGGAGCGAATTAAAGTAATCAACCGCAAACCGTTCACTGGTGACATAGAAAACTTTCTTGCCCGTTTTTTTAATTTGATTACCAACTGCTTGAATTAAGTGAGTCTTACCATGACCAGTTTTCCCGTAAATAAACAATGGATTATAGGCAATTCCAGGCTTTTCACTGACAGTTTTAGCAGCGGCATGGGCAAGCGCGTTGTAGGGGCCGACCACAAAATTTTCAAATGAGTACTTTGGGTTAAGGTTGTCACTTTTATTGATGTAGTAATCTTCAAGCGGCAGTGCGGCATTGATAGTTTGGGTTTTAGTACTCTCCCCTCTACGGTCACTACGTTGTAATACAGCATATTCAATACTGCGTACGTACGGAGTAATTTCACGCAGTGTCTTCAAAATCATTGACTGAAATTTATCTGCCAACCAATCTCGAACAAAGATACTAGGGACACCAATGGTGAGTGTGCCGTCTTCGAGTGAAACAATGTGAGTATCTCGAAACCAAGTCTTAAAATTGGCTGGAGTAATCGACAGCTCAATCTTAACTAACGCATTGTCCCACAGACTTTTAACATCAATTTGTTCCGTTCGGACGATGCTATTTGTCTGGTGTGGGTGTGTTGTTGGAGGCATAATGGTATCTAATTTCTAAAGCTTACAGAATTATACTGGGTCACAGAAAACTGTAAATACTTCGACTCTAAAGTGACTAAAAAGTACCCCTCACTATTGGTCTAAAATCCGCAACTGGGGATAAGCTGGGGACAACAGAATATACCCTCCCAAATCACAGGTATTAGGACTTTTTGAGTCAATCGATGTTCCATGGTTTTTGAAAACAATCACTCCTAAGGGTGCGGCTGAAAAAGTTGCGAACTTTAAAAAATCATGTATAGTTCTACCACTAATTACATTTTTATGAGTAAACGAACCTATCAACCAAGTAAACAAAAGCGCG
>JAIELQ010000010.1 GCA_019752815.1 Patescibacteria group bacterium | reverse complement strand
CTTTCATCATTTAATGTCAAGATCACTCTATAAAGGACCTTACGTAGACGAGAAGCTGATGAAGAAAATCGCCGGAAAAAAACCCGGAGAGAGTGGTGTCATTAAAACTTGGGCGCGCGCGAGTATGATCGCTCCTGAGATGGTTGGATTCACCTTTGGTGTCCACAATGGCAAAGACCACGTAGCAGTCGTAGTGGCCGAAGAAATGGTAGGACACCGTTTAGGAGAATTCTCTCCAACCAAGAAGTTCCATCGCCATGGAGGTAAGATGCAAAAAGAACTTGAACAAAAGAAGAAAGAAGCCGAAATCTCAGCCGCAAAAGCAGCTAAGGGAGCAGCCTCATCTAAAAAATAGTCTATGAAAGCAATTCTAAAAAATTACCGTCAATCACCACGCAAAGTGCGTTTGGTAGCTGATGTGGTACGCGGAAAAAAGATTAATGATGCTTTGGCTGCAGTAGCCTTTGTAGACAAGCGCGCTGCTGGACCTTTTGAAAAAGTACTTAAGAGTGCACTGGCAAACGCTATTCAAGCGGGAGCGAACCCGGCACAACTTATCGTTAAACACGTATCAGTTGATAAGGGTGTTACCCAAAAGCGTTTCATGCCCCGAGCTCGTGGGTCAGCGTCGAAAATTAACAAGCGAAGTAGTCACATTACCGTTGAACTCGGTCTCAAATAATATATGACACACGTAGCCCATCCATATGTCCAACGTATTGGTATCAACCGTGACTGGCGCAGTCGCTGGTTCACTACTGATCCAAAACAATTTCGTGAATATTTGCGTGTAGACGCAATGATCCGAAAGTTCCTGAACGTCCGTCTCAAAGGAATGTCAGTTGATACTATCGAAATCGAACGTGACCAAAAATCAGTTCGTATCATTATTAAAACTGCTCGCCCAGGACTCGTTATCGGTCGCAGTGGTGAAGGTGCAGTGAAGCTCAAGAAGGAAATCGACATGATGTTCCGAAAAGCCAAACTCACTTCAAAGCCTGAAATTAAACTTGATGTTGAAGAAATTCGTTCTCCAGAATCAAGTGCCAGTATCGTTGGTCAAATGATTGCTGAAGGTCTTGAAAAGCGCCTTACCTTCCGTCGTGTTATGAAAATGACGATTGAAAAAGTAATGGCTAACCGCGATGTAGAAGGAGTAAAGATTCTACTCTCAGGTCGTCTTGGAGGAGCTGATATGGCTCGCCGAGAAGAGCTCAAGAAAGGACGAATTCCACTCCAGACACTACGCGCTGACATCGATTTTGCGCGCGTGACCGCTCGTTTACCGTACGGAGCAATTGGTATCAAGGTCTGGATTTACCGCGGACAAGTGTTTGCTGACCGTAAAGCGGGACAGGCAGATACTGCACCACGAGCAGCAGCAACTACTGACACTCGTTCAGCTTCTAACCGATAATTATTATGTTATTTCCTAAAAAAGTAGCGCACCGCAAATGGCAGTCAGCTCGCAAGAGTGAAGCCAAACTAAATCGTCCAGCTTCTCGTGGTATCACGGTAGCGTTTGGTGAATTTGGTCTCAAGGCGACCTCGGCGTCACGCGTGAAGTCTAATCAGATTGAAGCAGCTCGCCGAGTAATCTCTCGAACGATTGGTAAAACGGGTAAAATTTGGATTCGAATTTTCCCTGACCGTCCAATTACTAAAAAAGCGGCTGAAGTACCGATGGGTAAGGGTAAGGGAGATCCAGATCACTTTGTGTTCGAAGTATCTCCAGAGCGAATGTTGTTCGAAGTTTCTGGTGTTCCAGAAGAACTGGCGCGAAAAGCCCTTCGAAAAGCAGTTGCTAAATTACCGGTAAAAGGCAAAGTAGTTAGTCGAGCTGAATCTTCAGTAGCTAAGTAATATATTTGTATGAAATACACTGACATTCAAAAGAAAACTGATGCTGAGCTCGTTGAGCTCGTAGTAAGTACACGTGAGACATTGCGTGCTGAACGATTCAAAGACAAATTTAGTAAAAAAGCTTCTATTATCAAAACGGCAAAAGCGACGATCGCTCAGGCGCTCACCGAAGCTAACGCCCGCCGTAACCAAGTAGTTAAATAAGTATGGATACAGAAAATACAACAACTGCAAACGGTCGGGTACTCCGTGGGACAGTAGTTTCAACTAAAATGACTGACACAATCACCGTGATTGTTGACCGGTACGTTAAACACCCAAAGTACAAAAAATTCCAACGCCTTTCAAAGAAGTTTCTCGTGCACGATGCGGGTAATACAGCCAAGGAAGGACAGATTGTCGACATTCGCGAAACTCGTCCAATGTCAAAGCGTAAACACTTTACTCTGATCACTATTAACAAATAACATATGATACAACCTCAAACAATCGTCCGTATCACGGACAACTCAGGTGGTAAAAGTGGTCGTGTGTTCAAAGTTCTTGGTGGTTCAAAAAAGCGTTACGCTGAACTCGGTGAAATGGTGGTATTGGCTGTACAAACTGCTGAACCCCGCAAAGCTGTCAAGAAAAAAGACGTCGTGTACGGAGTGGTGGTGCGTCAAGTAAAGCCGTTCCGTCGTAAAGATGGTTCATACGTTTCATTTGATGACAATGCCGTAGTACTCGTTGATAAGGTAAAGAAAGAACCAAAAGCAAACCGCGTGTTTGGTCCAATCCCACGTGAGCTCGGCGAGGCCGGTTATCAGAAAATCGTCTCTCTTGCACCAGAAGTAGTGTAAGTTAACGTACAACTCTGAAAAATATATGAAAATTAAAAAAGGAGACACCGTTAAGGTGATTGCCGGAAAAGATAAAGGCAAGACCGGAACAATCATCAAGACTTTGCCAGCACTGGATCAAGTGATTGTTGAAGGTACCAATATCGCCAAGAAGCACGAAAAGAACAAGCGTTCTCGTTCAGTAGGTCAAATCATTGAAAAGAGTATGCCAATGAGTGCTTCAAATGTGGCGTTAATGGAAGATGGTAAAGTCGTTCGTGTTGGCTACACCTTTGAAGGTGAAGGCGACAAGCGAAAGAAAGTACGCATCTCAAAAGCTAGTGGTAAGACTATCTAATATGGAAACAACACTAACAAAAATCAAATCTGCCTACACAGCGCTTAAAGACGAATTTGGTTACAAGAACGTCATGCAAGCGCCGAAAGTAGAAAAGATTGTCGTATCAATCGGAACCGGGCGTGTACAAGACAAGCAAAAAGAAGCGCTTATCCGCGACCGCCTCTCACTGATCACCGGTCAAAAGCCATCTCCACGCCCAGCGAAGCAATCAATCGCTTCATTCAAGCTCCGTGAAGGTGAAATCATTGGCTACCAAGTAACGATGCGTGGAGCACGAATGCAACACTTCCTCGAGAAGTTGATCAACATTGCGCTTCCACAAACACGTGACTTCCGTGGTTTGCGTACAACGTCAATCGACGAAATGGGGAACATCACGCTTGGTATCAAAGAACACACAATCTTCCCAGAATGTGCGGACGAAGAAATCAAGGACGTATTCTCACTCGCGATTACAATTGTAACCACCGCCAAAAACAAAAAAGAAGCCGAAGCGTTCTTGCGACACATTGGCTTGCCACTAGTTGCTAAAGCTGAATAGCTTTAGCAAAGAAAGCAAACAGTTTTGCTTTCGTCTAGTTGCAAGAGACGGAGACATGTCGCCTGCGACAGTCGAGTCCAGCTCAGAAGTTCTTAGCATAAACAACCACTCAAGTGGTTGTTTTGCTTAGAAACTTGGGAGTACCGTTGGTTGCAAAAACTGAATAGTTTTTGCAAAGAAAGCAAACTGCTTTGCTTGCGACAACGGTAAGAGACGGAGACATGTTTTTGCCCCTCCTAGGGTAAAAACAGTCGAGTCCGGGGAGGAAGTTCTTAGGAAAATTTGTACGAAGTGCAAATTTTACTTAGAAACTTAACCCTTCCCATTGTGGCAAAAGCAGAATAAATTTACTTTTTTAAAGTAACGTAAAACAGCCCATATGGGCTGTTTTACGTTACCATATGAAAAATCGGGCGACCTGGTGAGGGTCGCCCGATTTGGGGTTAGGCTGAGGGTCGTTGTTCCAGTTGAACGACATTGTCTCCAGTTCCACCATTTTCAATTTTGGTAAGAATGGTTTCAACGTTTCCAACAGTGCCCGCGATGTCCTCACTGCGGAGCGCATCGCGGACAATCTGATTGATGGCGTCAGCTAGTCCCAGTCCAGGGAGTTGCTGCTGCAAGGCCAGCTGAATCCGAGCGGACCGCCGAGACATTTGCTCGGCTGGCTTCAGTAGTTCTTCACCAATCGCCACAACTGTAGTCAGTTTTTGGTAATCTGGGAGGTGTCGGGCAAGGGCTTGGCTAGTGACTTCGGTCACTGCGGCAAAGACATCAAACCGGAGATTTTGCTCCAAACGAAACCGAGTGAGCATTTTTGTGGCGGTTTGCATTAGTCCCAGCAGAACAAACAAGCTGAAAATAATCGCGAGCCGCTCAATACCCCAGACCGCCCAAACTGTAGGTTCGTCAAGCCAGATCTGAGTTGAATAGGCAAACCAGACGTTGGTTCCGACGTAGGTCGCAAGTACGAGCCACAGCCCGTACATCCCAAATGTTTTCCAAGCCAACATTTGCTTCAGGGCAATGTCTTCATTAATAAGCGTTTCTTTGTGCTGCATCGTAGCCTCCAAAGTTGTAGGTTTTTTCTACTACTACTCTACAATAACTGCCAAGGAATGCAATTAAATCTTAAATGACCAGATGCATTCAAAAGAGAGTGACAATTAATAAACTTGACTTTTTACATTTTGTATGCTAATGTGCTTGTCGACTAAGATTTTTGACAACTTAAAGTCAAATCACAAAAACGAAAGGACGGAAGTGATGAACACAAATGCTCCCCAGCTCTCGGGTGGACAGAAGGCAGTTTTCTACGGGGGTGCAACCGTCATGGCACTCTTATTTGTGGCTCCCATTGTGGCCATTGCGCTCGGCGTCGTGGTCAATATCGCGGCCATTGCCGCGGTAGGGGTCGTACTGCTTGGGGTCTGGATGGCTCGTCCGTTGGCGATCTTGAAATGGAAAAACTTCGTGCTCAAAGCCCTCAAGGCTGAAGCGCGGGCCAATCCGATCGAGACGTTGCAGAATGAGTATCTCACCCGCAAGGCTCTTTTCGAAGAGGCGAACGAACGTCTGGTCACTCTGGTCGCCATGCGCGACACGATCAAAGAGAAGATTGTCTCATTCGAACAGAAGCATCGCCGGTCCGATGCCGATCTGCAAAAAATGTTCGAAGGGCTTTCCAAGCTCATCGATCAACTGCAGGTCAGTCTGAAAACGGCCCGGACCAAGCTCGATGATTTTAAGAAGAATCTCGAGTATCAATCCGACCGCTACAAGCTCGCGGTCCACACCGGTGCTCTCGCCAACGAGTTGCGTCAAGCAACGGGCGACACCGATCCGATGCAGCAGTTTCTGCACGATGAAGCCATGGACTCGATTCGGAGTGAGTTCAATATGTCCATGGCCAACATCAACCAGCTCCTGCTCGACGACGATACGGTTCCGCAGATTCAAGCGGCGCCGCAACTCCCGATGCTCGACGTTACCCCCATTCAACTGCTTGAAGTCGATGACGAACCTGTCATCGCGTCTCGCCAGAAGAACTAGAAAGGAGAACTGATGAATCTGCTCATGCGAGCAGTGACGGGTACAGTGCTAGTCACTGTTTTGCTCGTTGGTGCTCTCTATATTCGCTCTGAGGTTATGACGACGCCGACACCGTCGGTTACGTCACAGCCAGTGGGTGGAGTGCCCAAAATGACGCGTCCTGCTCGTTCCGTTCCGGCGGACGAAAGTGACGCAATCGGAAAAATCAAGATCCAGCCGTAACTGGCTTGATCACAGTTTGCAACCAAATCATGTGAAGGATGAAACGATGAAACTTTCCACTCTGACTCTCAGTGTCCTGGCAGCAACGGCAACAGCAACGTTTGCTGAACCCCTGATCTTGACCATCGGTTCCGGCGGCAAAGCTGGCACCTACTATCCGGTGATGTCCGAAATTGCCGGCGTGTGCAACAGCGACAGCCTTTTTATCCAGCATCGTCTGGATGCCGAGGGTAACTCGATCGGTGGTTCCGACAACAACCTGCGTGGCATTCTGCGTAACGAAATCCCAGCCGGTATCATCCAGCTGGACAAGGCCTACTTCGAACTTCAGGTGAACCCCGACATGCCACGGGTGCAGGCTCTGCTCCCGCTACATGAAGAGCCAGTGCATGTGCTGGTCCCGACCGAGGTTTCAGTGCTGAAGCAAGAGGCAGTCGAACCCAACTTTTTGGGCTTTGGCGGCAAGGAAGCAGTCTTTGAGACTGAAACCAATTCCATGCGCGACATTTCTGACCTGCAAGGGCAGACGGTCGTAGCCTGGGGTGGTTCGCTCACCAGTGCCAAGATTGTCAGTCAACTCGCCAAACTGAATCTCGACATCATCGAGGTGAAGGACGAGGTGGAGGCGATTGACGCTGTGCGGACCGGAGCTGCGGCTGCCATCGTGGCAACCGTTGGTTTCCCGGCCGCTTGGATTGAGGCTTTGCCTGATGGCGAGTTCTCAATTCTCGAAGCGACCGACGTCGCCGAAGATGTCGAAGCTGTCTACAGTTTGTCGGGCGTAAGTTACGACAATCTGGGACAAAGTGGACAGGCAGTACAGGCCCTTTCGGTCGATGCCATCCTGTTCACCCGCAAGTTCGACAAGCCGGAAATGGTCGCGGCGCTCGCTGAGCTCCAATCCTGTGTCCGGGAAAACATCACGGAATTTCGGGACACGCTCGGCACGCATCCGGCCTGGCAGCGTATCGATCCGGATCGGGACATGAAATGGAGCAATCTGTTCATCGCTCCGAAGGCAGCAGTCGTCGCTCCGGCTACCGCTGCTGATGGCGGCTGATCTGTTCTTTGCTCATCCGCTGTAGGGTGAGCCTTAAAATCAAAGCGCGCAGGGTACCAATCCCTTGCGCGCTTTTTCTTATACTAAAATGCATCTTTTCCCTTGCAATTTAGGCATATTCTGGTATTGTAGGTCGCGAAGCTTGGTGGATTAGTTGGGTTTATTTAGAACCTAGCTCCACCTTGTCTGCTAGAACACTCATTGTTTTAGCGATTATTAACGGGGCAAGTCACGAATTCTACGTGATACTGTCCCATAAACAACAATAAAAAAGTGGCTCG
>JAIELQ010000020.1 GCA_019752815.1 Patescibacteria group bacterium | reverse complement strand
GCGATTACCTAAAGTATCGTAAGCTATTGACTTTTAGACTTAAATGTGATAATATTCCCGAGGAATCCGTCAAGTAGTACTTGCGGAAAAAACAAGGACGATTTTCATGGCCGAAGAAAAGCTGACCGAATCTGAAATGGCATCTAGAAGACAAACTGTACGCGATAGAATAAGGGAACTATCAGATAAGCATGGAATTTCGCGCGAAGACCAACGTACAATACTCGAATGTGTCGGGTACGCCGTGGAAGAAGCACTTCTCGACAATGCTGATGACCAAGAACCTGAGGGACACATCGCAGCACCGTCGATGCACTAACCTAACAACCCCAACTAACTCTGGCACTACCCCGCCACTGTTCGTCGGGGTTTTGCTTTTTTACATTTTAGTTATCAAATTACGGACGTTGATTGCCGCGTCAGTCGTCGTACCTCCTCCCTCCTCGCAAAGACGAGGTGATAGTGATGTATATAAACAAAAACCGCCAAAGGCGGTTTTTGTTTTCATCTGTGCTCAACTTCAGAGGGTTTCAAAACGTGCGTAGCTACTAGGCGCTCCCGAGCGAAAGCTCGAGCCGTACTTTTTGTACGGTGAGAGTTTGAGCGACAGGAGCAATAACGTAGATGCGTGCGTTTTGGAAGCCGACCTTGGAATTATTCGCGGTCGATGCGGGTGGCTCCACCCTGGAGCTGCTGCATCATCTCATACTTCTTACTTCCCTTGAATCCTGATCCAGCTGGAATGAGTTTTCCGATGATAACGTTTTCCATCAAACCAGCGAGATTATCCTCACTTCCCTTCACGGCGGCGTTAATCAATACACGAGTGGTGTTTTGGAATGATGCGGCTGAGAGGAAACTCTTTCGTGAGAGTGATGTTTCGGTGATACCGAGAATCAAACGGTCGGCCTTGGCTACTTCTTTACCTTCGGCTTTGAGTTTGTTGTTCGCTTCGATAAAGATCCATTCTTCTACCACGTCACCGTTCGTGAAGTGACTGTCGCCAGTACTATTTACCTTTACGCGAGACATCATTTGCTTCACGATAAGTTCGATGTGCTTGCGCGCAATTGTCACCCCTTGCAGTTCGTAAATCTTGTTTACTTCAGAAATGATATATTCCTGAGCAACTTCTTGACCACCGAACTTGAAGAGCTCTGGTAGTAACGCTGAACCGTCCGTGAGGAGCTGTCCTGAAATAACTGTTTCTCCCTTGTTTACAATCACCTGACGGCGGTAGTGCACTGGGTATTCAATGTTATCTTTTTTCTTTGGTGCGCCTTTAGCTCCCATATCTGGAGAAACCACAATCACCTTTTCACGACCTTCAGTACGAATGTCTACGACAAGACCTTCACACTTACTCACGATAGCCGGTACTTTTGGTTGACGCTTTTCAAATACTTCTTCTACGCGAGGAAGACCTGAGGTTACGTCTCCACCAGCAGAGGCTGTACCTCCGGCGTGTTTGGTATTCATTGTAAGCTGAGTTCCTGGTTCACCAATCGCTTGGGCAGCTACCGTTCCTACCGCTTCACCGATGTCGATGAGCTGGTTAGTAGTGAGGTCGATACCGTAACACTTTTGACACACACCACGGAGCGTTTTACAGGTCATTGGAGAACGTACTTCAACCATAGAACAGGTTGAACCTTCAACCGCAATCGCGTCACGTCGTGACATCAGGTGACCCTTAGGGAAAATAACATTGCCCTTACTATCAACAGCATCTTGTGAGAGGATGCGGCCTTTAATCGCTTTACTGAACGCAATTTCAATACCTGAGGCACTGATGCGACCAATTTTCGTACCGTCTTTAGTTTTACAATCAATTTCGGTTACAATCGCGTCTTGGGCTACTACGAAGAGACGTCGAGTGAGGTATCCGGCTTTAGCGGTTTGAAGCGCCGTGTCAGCAAGACCCTTACGTGAACCGTGAGTGGTGTTGAAGTACTCAATCGGTGTCATACCCTCCTTCATTGAAGAAAGAATCGGGAACTCAAGTGTCTCACCACGAGTGTTTACGATAAGACCTTTCATACCGGCCATCTGGGCAATCTGACCGAGAGATCCACGAGCACCGGACTTCCACATTTCGTACGCTGATCCAGTCTCATCGAGTGTTTCAGGGAGTACTTTTTCAATTTCGGTTTTCGCTCGGTGCCAGATAGACACAATCATGCGACGACGTTCATCACGTGAGATAAGTCCTTCATCGTAGAAAGCAAATACCTTTCGTTCTTCTTCACGAGATGCTTCAACGATAGCTGCTTTTTGCACTGGTACTTTTACTTCATCAATACCCCAGGTTGTTCCTGATTGTGTAGCGTACTTGAATCCAAGTTTCTTGAGCTTGTCGACAATTGCCGGCACCGCTTCTGGACCACGATCGTCAATAATATCAATGATGATATCAAAGAGCATTCGTTGCACTACAACGTCGTTAATGAATAGGTGATCTGATGGAAGCACACTGTTGAAGAGTAAACGTCCCACAGTTGTTTCAAATACCTTACCTTCAAATTGTTTGTATTTCTCAGTGTCTGTAGCAAGTACTTTTACGACCGCACGGAAATCGATAATACCGTAGTCGTAGGCGTTAATAGCGTCGTTTGGTGAAGCGAAGGCTTTCCCTTCTCCCAAAGCACCCTTAACAACTTTGGTCATCCAGTACGCACCAAGCGCCATATCAAGAAGTTTTTCAGATACCACCGGTTCAGCAGATCCTGGTTTAAGGATGTTCTTGTTAGCTGAGATCATTTCTCGCGCTTCAAGCTGCGCTTCTTCACCCAGTGGTACGTGTACCGCCATCTGGTCACCGTCAAAGTCGGCGTTAAACGCACGACAAACGAGTGGGTGCACCTGAATCGCGTTACCTTCAATCAATACCGGACGGAAGGCCTGAATACCCTGACGGTGCAGTGTCGGCGCTCGGTTTAAGAGTACGTGTTTGTGTTTGATGATGTTTTCCAAAATCGCCCATACTTCAGGCACTCCGTCTTCAATCAAACGACCAGCACCACGAATGTTGTATGCAAGCTCTTGTTTCAAAAGTTCAGCGATGACAAATGGACGGAAGAGTTCCAAGGCCATGTGCTTTGGTAGACCACATTGGTCAAGCTGTAGATCCGGACCGATCACAATTACCGAACGTCCAGAATAGTCTACACGCTTTCCGAGTAGGTTCTGACGGAAGTACCCTTGTTTTGATTTTAGGTAGTCAGACAATGACTTCAGTGGGCGGCGTTGTGCTTGGCCCATGGCTGAGTAGGCAGCGTTACCATGACGAATTGAGTTGTCGATCAGGGCGTCTACCGCTTCTTGAAGGATACGCTTTTCGTTTCGAAGAATTACGTCAGGTGCAAAAATATCAATCAGTTTTTTCAAACGATTGTTACGGTTAATCACACGACGGTAGAGGTCGTTAAGATCTGATGAGGCGTGACGTCCCCCTTCGAGCGCCACCATTGGACGAATTGCTGGTGGGATAACCGGAATACGAGTCAGGAACATCCATTCAGGCTTCACACCCGCATGAATCATCCCGCGTACGAGTGAAAGACGTTTGTCTAACTTAGCTCGTTCCATTGCCCCGGCTGTTTCGCGTTCTGTTTCGAGGCGTGCCAAAAGTTTTGGCATGTCGATGTTTTTGAACAGTTCGTAAATTGATTCGGCACCAATTTTAGCTTCGAATAATGTACTGTATTTAACCGAGTATTTATGGAAGGTTGTTTCATCAAGCACAATGCCTTGGGCGATACTTTCGATTTCCTTCTTCATGTCCTCCATGCGCACTTTGAGGGCTTCTTTGGCGTCTTCGTTTTGAAGGTCTTTAAGCTTGGCCTTGAATTCTGTATCAAGCGCTTTAAGCAGACGTCCTCGTTCGTCTTCACTTACTTTGGTAACGATGTACCCAGCAAAGTAAATTACTTTTTCGATTGATGAAGCAGTAATACCGAGAATCAAAGCGATTCGTGAAGGCACACCACGCAAGAACCAGATGTGAGACACTGGCACACATAAATCAATGTGACCCATTCGTTCACGACGTACAATGGCGCGTGTTACTTCTACTCCACACTTTTCACAAACGATACCTTTGTAACGAATACCGCGGTATTTTTTACAAGAACATTCATAGTCTTCTACTGGTCCAAAGATACGTTCGTCAAAGAGTCCATGCTTTTCAGGGCGCTGCGTTCGGTAGTTGATGGTTTCCGGTTTTGTTACTTCCCCGTATGACCATTCAAGAATTGTTTCAGGTGAAGCAAGTTTAAGACCAATTTCAGTAAACTGATTTGGAGTCAAAGTTGGCTTCTTTGGTGAAAATGTTGACATATACTACTAAAAATTATGCAGGCTCATAAGACGACTCTTCACGTTCTCTAGGGCGACGAACGGGTTCGTCTTTGGTTAGCTTCACATCAAGCGCCAATCCGCGGAGCTGATTAACGAGTACGTTAAAGGCAGCTGGCGTATGTGGGTGACCGATTTTTTCACCACGCACAATTGAGTCAAAAGCGGCCGATCGTCCGACGATATCGTCTGACTTAATAGTGAGCATTTCGCGTAGGGTGTAGGCAGCTCCATACCCGAGCAAGGCCCACACTTCCATTTCCCCAAAGCGTTGTCCTCCCACTTGGGCTTTACCACCAAGTGGTTGCTGCGTAATAAGAGAGTACGGTCCAATCGAACGCATGTGGATCTTGTCTTCTACCATGTGGTGAAGTTTCAAGATATACATCATTCCGACGGCAGTACGTTGTGCAAACGGGTCTCCGGTTCGTCCATCACGCAGTTGGATTTTACCGTCTTCAGGTAAACCAGCAGCGACGAGTTCCGCCTTAACATGTTTTTCACTGGCGCCGGCAAATGGTGGCACAACCGCCTGGTACCCAAGCGTATTAGCAGCCATTCCGAGGTGGAGTTCCAGAATCTGTCCGAGGTTCATACGTGATGGCACCCCGAGTGGTGTGAGGAGAATATCAATTGGGCGTCCGTCTTCGGTGTACGGCATGTCTTCTTCTGGCAAGATGCGAGAAATAACACCCTTGTTACCGTGACGTCCAGCCAATTTGTCTCCCACTGAAATGTTACGTACTTGCGCTACGGTCACGTGAATTCGTTTAATCACGCCACTTTCGAGCTGGTCTCCGTTTTCACGTGAGAAGATTTTTACTCCAATGACGCGCCCACGCTTTCCAGCTTCAAGTCGTAGTGACGTATCTTTTACATCTTTGGCTTTTTCACCAAAGATTGACCGCAGGAGTCGTTCTTCTGGGGTTAGTTGTGTTTCACCCTTTGGTGTTACCTTACCAACCAAAATGTCTCCTGGTCGAACTTCGGCACCGATGCGGATAATTCCGTTTTCATCAAGGTTACGGAGTTTCATTTCCGAAACGTTCGGAATATCTGCAGAAGTTACTTCAGGACCTAGCTTGGTATCACGAACTGACACTTCCAATTCATCCATGTGGATACTCGCAAACTTACTCTTCTTTACGAGACGTTCAGAAATAACAATCGCGTCTTCGTAGTTCGCACCGTTCCATGACATAAAGGCTACGAGCGCATTTTGGCCTACAGCTAATTGTCCTTTGTCGGTTGAAGTGGTATCGGCGAGCAAATCTCCACGCTTAACTGTTGCACCTACCGTTACAGCTGGGCGGTGGTAAAACGCTGAAAAGTCGTTTGTACGCTTGAGAGTGGTGAGTGGGTACTCTTTCTTCTTCCCTTCTTTGTTTTTAACCACAATGTGCTCGGCGTCACATTCGATAACTTCTCCGGCTTCAAGGGCATAAATAACACGTCCCGTATCGCGGGCAGCAACCGCTTCTACACCGGTAGCCACAATCGGGGCTTCAGCAATCAAACAAGGTGTTGATTGTTTCTGCATGTTTGAACCCATGAGAGTACGGTTGGCATCGTCGTGGTTCAAAAATGGAATCATTGACGTCGCAATTGAGAACGCTTGGTTCGTTGCAATGTCCATGTATTCGATATCTTTTCGGGGTACGGTTCGAGGATCACCTTTTTTACGGGCTTCTACAAGTTCGTTTACGATTTTTCCATTCTTATCAATTTCTACCGCTGCGTGAGCAATGGTGTACTTCTCTTCTTCATGCGCGTTCATGTAGGTCACTTCACCGGTCACTACCCCTTTTTCTACACGTACGTATGGTGTTTCGATAATACCGAAACGGTTTACCTTGGCGTACATTGAGAGACGGAGAATCAAACCAATGTTTGGTCCTTCAGGAGTGTGAATTGGGCAAAGACGTCCGTAGTGACTGGTGTGCACGTCACGAACTTCAAAACCAGCACGTTCACGGGTGAGTCCGCCGGGTCCAAGCGCAGACAATGTCCGCAAGTGTTCAATTTCAGCGAGGTTGTTTTGCTGTTGTGAGAATTGTGAAAGCTGGTTGGTACTAAAGAATTCTTTAATAGCCGCTTGCAGTGGTCGTGGGTTAAGGATTTGCATTGGGAGTGAAGTCTCAGCTTCAATCGTAGACATGCGGTCTTGAATATTACGCTTCATGCGGGTCATACCAACACGAACCCGTTGTTGAAGCATCTCACCGAAGTACCGTACGCGACGGAACCCAAGGTGGTCGATATCGTCAGGCAAAGCCATCACATCATGGTTCATCACCACAATGTTTTGCAAAATCAATTTAATATCTTCAGTTGAAACAGTTCGTTCATCCGTAGCCTTCTTATCTGTTGGACGTCCGTATCGTTCATTAAAGTGATGTCGTCCGATTTCAGAAAGGTCATATCGCTCTGGGGCAAAGAGTGAACGAACAAATTCCTTGGCTGAATCAACAGTCGCCAAATCGCCGTCTCGCAGACGTTTGTAGATTTCGATAAATGATTCATCAACTGATTTAGCGGGGTCTTTGGCAATCGTAGCTTTCATGTATTCTTCGCCACGTTCAACACCCTTCATCATGTCAATCATGTCCTTTTCCTTTTCAACTCCCATAACGCGGAGGAGTGATGAGATTGGAAACTTCTTCTTGCGGTCGATTTTTACGTAAATAACGCCATCAACGTCAGATTCAATTTCAACCCACGCTCCACGAGCAGGAATGATTTTGGCACCAAACATGGTTCGGCCCTTTACTTCGTTAGCAGTAAAGAAAATACCGTATGAACGAGCGAGTTGGGGTACAATCACGCGTTCTACACCGTTAATAATGAAAGTACCGTTTTCAGTCATGACCGGCATATCAGCGAGGAACATTTCCTGATCTTTTTCACTTTCAAAAGTTTTGTTCTTCAAAATCACCTGCGCGCGAAGTGGTGCGTCGTAGGTTAGTTTGTTTTCCTTGGCATACTCTGGAGTACATTTAGGTTCACCGAGTTCATATTTCTTGAACTTGAGTTCGAACTTTTTCTCTGAGTAGTCAGTAATCGGTGAAAACTCAGTAAAGATTTCTTTTAAGGCGGTCTCGACAAACCACTTAAACGATTCTCGTTGTGGTTCAATCAAATCTGGTACTTCAATCATTGGCGCTGGCGCAATGGAGAAGATTTTCTTTGGCATCGCACCCGTTGATGCGTACTCGTCAGCTTT
>JAIELQ010000022.1 GCA_019752815.1 Patescibacteria group bacterium | reverse complement strand
AGCTGATATTCACCCAAAGAACTACCGAACAGTCATTTTCCACGATAACTCAAGTGGTGAACGTTTTTTGATTGGTTCAACGATTGAAGCTACTAAAACTGAAAAATGGACAGATGGGACTGAGTATCCAATCGCTTTTGTAGACGTTTCAAGTGCGTCACACCCATTTTATACTGGTCAAG
The DNA here is from genome assembly GCA_019752815.1 of Patescibacteria group bacterium. Taxonomy (GTDB): domain Bacteria; phylum Patescibacteriota; class Minisyncoccia; order Phycocordibacterales; family UBA918; genus OLB19. Next base: position 12,524 of record JAIELQ010000022.1, on the reverse strand, counting down.
AAAAAGTGATGGATACTGCAGGACGAGTAGAGCGATTCAAAAACCGCGCCAGTAAAGCAACTGTTTCAAAGAAGAAAGCAGCTTAAATTTGTTATCGTAAAGCCAGTGATCCGTTACGGGTCGCTGGTTTTACTATATACTAGTACCTATGGATTTTACCTTAGACGAAATTGCTGATTTTCGCGAGAATCACAAAACACAATATCTTTCGACGCAGTACATCGAACTGCTTAATAAACGTGCTTCAGCCCTAGCTCTGGGGGAGGAGGATGCGGATATGAAGGAAATGGCCGCAGAAGAAGTGGCTGAACTAGAGGCACAACTAACTGCCATGTTTGAAGAAATGACCCGTATTACCGAAGTGTCTAAAGAAGAAGAGGTCTTGCCATACGGAGTACTACTTGAAGTACGAGCCGGAGCTGGTGGGGATGAGGCAGCGCTGTTTGCCCAAGAGCTCGCGATGATGTATATCACCTACGCCAAAAACCAAGGCTGGTTTACCAGTTGTGAATATGAACAATCAGCTGGAGCCGGTGGATATAAAGAAGCGGCCTTTGAAATTATTCATCCTGATGCCTATTCAGCGTTTCAGTACGAAACAGGCGTGCACCGAGTACAGCGTATTCCGGCTACTGAAAAGGCTGGTCGTATCCATACCTCAACTGCGTCAGTGGCGATTTTGCCCTTGCGTAAAAAACCAATTATTGAAATCAGTATGAGTGATATTGTGATGGAGTTTTCTCGTTCCGGTGGGGCCGGCGGGCAAAACGTTAACAAGGTAGAAACTGCCGTGCGTTTAGTGCACACTCCAACCGGGCTTGAAGTGCGCAGTCAAAGTGAACGGTCACAGCTTAAAAACCGCGAAAAAGCAATGAGTATTTTGACTGCAAAATTAGAGTCATTACACAACGAAACTGAAGCCAAAGCCCACGCCAGTGAACGTAAAAACCAAATTGGTACGGGCGATCGCTCCGAAAAGATCCGAACCTACAATTTCCCGCAAAACCGCATTACTGACCACCGCATTAAGGTGTCCTGGCACAATATTGAAGGTATTATGGGAGAAGGGAAGCTCGATGATGTAATCAAGAGTTTACAGGATGTGGCAAATGGCGGGGCAATCGGCGACGCGGTTGCAGATTAAGGGTCTGTATGGTACGATTCCCGGGCTCTTAATTACTCGAGCGGATTTACTATTTTATGTCTACACCAACAACTAATAACCTCATTGAACGACTATTTTCAGCCGGAGCACACTTCGGTTTCAAAAAAAGTCGCCGTCACCCAACCGTGACCCCATATCTGTTTACCTCAAAAGACGGTAACGATATTTTTGACCTTGAACAATCAGCCGGTTTAATTGAAGCAGCAGCCGCTGTGGTAAATGAAGCAGGAAAGAACGGCAAGACCGTAGTGTTCGTAGGTACTAAAGACGAAGTTTCAAAAATCGTCCAAACCACCGCTGAATCACTAGCCCTTCCATATGTAACTAATCGGTGGATCGGTGGAATGCTTACTAACTGGTCAGAAATCAGAAAGCGTATCATGCGCCTCGAGTCACTCATGGCTGAACGCGAATCAGGTGAACTTGACCGCAAGTACACTAAAAAAGAACGCGTGATGATCAACCGCGAAATTGATAAACTCAACTTTAACTTCGCTGGGATTAAGAATATTTCTAAAACTCCAGATCTGATGGTGGTTGTAGACCCACGTCATGATTTTATCGCTGTACAAGAAGCGTCAGATATCCGTATTCCCGTAATTGCCCTTATGAGTTCAGACTGTGATGCAGCCAAGATTTCACATCCAGTATTTGTAAACGATGCACTACAATCAAGTGTGTCTGTGGTATTGGGAGAACTCGCTAAAGCCTACACTGATGGTAAGGCACAATTTGTACCAAAACCTGTAGCACCTCGCGTACCAACTACGTCGTCAGACTCACGTCCTCGACGTCCACGCCCAACTGCGTAAACCCTACGACTTTTTGGTAGTATACTATTACTACTAATTGTTAGTTCATTATCATTGTCTTAAAATATTTTCTATGGAAATTTCATCAACACAACTTAAACAACTGCGAGACCAAACTGGTATTTCAGTTATGCAATGTAAAAAAGCACTTGAAGAAGCCGGTGGAGATATGGATAAGGCCGTGATTATTTTGAAGAAAAAAAGAAGTGAAGCCGCTGATAAAAAAGCCGACCGCGAACTGGCCGCTGGAGCAATTGGTTCATACCTCCACAACACCAATGAAGTATCAGCCATGGTACTTCTTGCCTGTGAGACTGATTTCGTTTCTAAAAACGAAGAGTTTGTAGCGCTTGCCAAAGACATTGCGATGCACGTTGCCGCCACGAATCCAAAGTACATTTCTAAGTCAGAAATTGATGAGGCCATTCTAGCTAAAGCTACCGAAGTGTTTACCGCTGAGATCGGAGATAAGCCAGAAGAAATGAAAGCCAAGATTCTCGAAGGGAAAATGGCGTCATACTTTAAAGAGCAAATTTTGATGGAACAAGATTTTATCAAAAATCCAGAAACTACTATTGCTGAAATGATTAATGGTGCGGTACAGAAATTTGGGGAAAACGTTTCTATTGCTAAAATCTCTCGTTTATCGGTAAAATAAAAGAATGGGAATTACTCTTCCGTTAATTATTGCCGGCACGAGCTTTGTTTTGCTCGTGGTCTTGGGTCGTTTGTTTACGCTTGAAAAAAGAGCGGGTAAACGGTTTGTATTGCCAACAGTTCGATTTGCTATTGATAACTTGATTGTGGCTTTCACCGATAGGGTACACCGCCTTTTTGTATACATAATCAAATATGTCATCACGTTATCGTGGTACTACAGCCTCCACGCGTTTTTAGGTGTGACCCTAAAATTCCTCGCGAGTATCTACTATATGGTAGAGAACATTACACACCGTAATCGTGACAAGGCCAGAAAAATTAGGCAAGAACGCAAACAATCCAGCCGAACGCACCTAGAAGTCCTCGTTGATCATAAAGACGAGACCAAGTTAACTGAGACTCAGAAGAAGAAGCTTAAAGATAAGGCCATTAATCAGAAGTAAAGTCGGGCCTCCAGAAACGGCGAACTTCTTTGTTGTCCGGCGCAAAATAATCCTCACCGTACGAAAGTACGTCTCGTCTCATTTTGCTTGGCCTTCATTACATGAACAGTTCAGGTTGTATGATATTTTTTCAAAATATCGACAACCTCTCATGTTGTGACATTTAGTCACAACATGAGCTCGAATTTCACTCGTTTCTTAAAGCCCTAATAACATGTTTGCATTTTTCTCAAGAAAAGGCATAATAGCAGAGCTTTTGAAAGCAGTAAAAACAAAAGCCATCTTAGCTCAGTCGGTAGAGGTGAGAAAGAGTCTAAACTCTTTCGAACCACTTGTCTCAAGTGAGTTGCATAGAAAAGAGAAGGATTAAGTTCAAAAGATAGAAAATACCAAATACGCCATCTTAGCTCAGTCGGTAGAGCAACTCACTTGTAATGAGTAGGTCGTCAGTTCGAATCTGACAGATGGCTCCGAGCGAGAGAAGTGGAGAAGGGAGCGAAGTGGGAAACCAACAAAAAAACCCAGCGGAAAGTTAACTTTCCGCTGGGTTTTTTTGTTGGTTTTGCCGGACTCTGTCCGGCCTTCTCCATTTCCGAGCGAGGCCATACTGTATCGAAGATACAGATGGCTCCTGCCTAACTTCTCAACAATCACTACCTTTGTACTTCAGCCCGACCTTCTCCATTTCCGAGCGAGGCCATACTGTATCGAAGATACAGATGACGTTTAACCCTTCTTCACTCTCCAACTCCTCCCATTCCCCTTATTTAAATTTCTAAAGTGGGGAGTAAGCGAATGACAGTTGGGGCACAACAGCCGTAAATTATCCTTGTGATTATTCTTAGAGTTACCATCAATATGGTCAACCTCAAGCGGAACTTTGTTTGTTAAACTATGAACTTTATTCCAACCACAAAGACTGCATTTTTCACCACCAGTTTTAATTAAATATTTCTTAAGATACTTTGAAACATTTTTAGTTTCCAAAATAGGTTGCCCATTTTTGCAGTCAAGGAGCCACTGGTTAATAACCCCTTCGTATTGAAAATTTTTTTGACACTGATTGGAACAATAGATTTTCTGTCGATTAGTTAACTCTTTTGAACAGAGTAGGCAAGTGCTCATTACCATAATGATACCATGTCAAATACAAGCGATGGTATCATAAAAAGTAAATGGCCCCGACACAAGTTGTGACGTGACCATTTTAGACAGGTAGCTGCAGCCACCTGGGGCTAGCCGGTATGGGTCCCACCCCATATCCGCGGTTATCTCCACTAGACAAGCATAAGAGACACCACGTCGCTTTCAAACCGGAATCAACCAGTCAGGCTCCTCAACCCGATAGTTCAGGTCGCGACTTAAAAATATATTACATTAATTAATTCTATTGTCAATAGACCTCAAATTTGGTTTTCACACACCCTAACACTCACAAACCAGGCTTTTTTTCCGCACCCATTTAGGGTATACTGTCTAAATCTTTATGGAGGAACCATCACACTTGTTACCCTATGCCCGCCGGTCTGATTTTCATGTCGGACGGGCTACTGAGCTTACCGGTAAACGATATTATTTATATCGTTGTCTTGAAATACTGCCCGGGCTGGCTTCGTGGTCGACATTGATCGGGGTGATTTTGATGTCAATTTATTTCCCGTTTATTGCGGCATACTTCATTATTGCCTTTGCGCTTTTTTGGGTACTAAAAACAGGATTCCTCTCGTACCACCTCCGGTACAACTGGAAGCGTCTCCAACACCACATCAAACTTGACTGGGAGGCTCTCGTTGCCGAAATGCCGTACCAGCACATTCACCAAGTGATTATTCTGCCATTTTATACTGAGCCGGAATCAGTGATTGAAGCGACGTTGCAGTCACTCGCCAATACCAAATACGACAAGAGTAAACTTATTGTGGTCTTAGCGAGTGAAGAACGGGCAGGAGAATACGCGCAAAAAATTTGTGCTGACATGGTTTCTAAATACGGGAATGTATTTGGAACACTACTCACTACCGTTCACCCCATGAATGTTCCGGGCGAAATGGCTGGTAAGGGTTCAAATGCGGCGTTTGCAGCCGAAGAAGTTCGTACCAAAGTTTTGGATCTAAAAGGTATTAAATACGAAGAAACTCTCGTGTCTATTTTTGATATTGATACCGTACTGTACCCAGATTACTTCAACTGTTTAATTTGGCACTTTATCAAGGCGGAGAATCCGCTCAAGTCATCATTCCAGCCTGTTCCAATTTTTAATAACAACATGTGGGAGGCTCCCGCCTTGGCCCGGGTGGTGGCTATGAGTAGTACCTTCTGGGAAATGGTGCAACAAGAACGTCCAGAGCGAATGGCGACGTTTTCCTCACACTCAGTGTCATTCAAGGCGCTCTACGAAGTGGGATACTGGCAAAAAAATATGGTGAGTGAAGACTCACGTATCTACTGGAACTTAATGCTCGCTAACGAAGGTAAGTACGATGTGATTCCGTTATCGTATCCGGTATCTATGGACGCAAACGCCGCTCCAACGTTGTGGCGGACAATCGTACAAATTTACAAACAGCACCGTCGCTGGACCTATGGAGTTGAGAACTTCTGTTACATTTTGTACCACTTCATGAATCAACCTAAAATTCCGCGACGGACTCGGATAAAAATTGCACTGCAGCAAGCCGAAGGGTACTGGTCACTCGTGACGAATCCAATCATGTTGTTTATTCTCGGCTGGGCTCCTATTTTCCTTGGAAGTCCAGAATTCCACGAGACAGTATTGTCATACAACTTACCAATTGTGGTACGAGACTTACTTATCCTCGCGATGTTTGGGTTGGTTATTTCATCCATCATTTCACTATCCCTTATTCCGCCACGACCAAGTGACAAGAGTCGTTTGCGGTATATAGTAATGGCACTACAATGGTTCCTAGTGCCAGCAACGATGATTGTCTTTAGTGCTATTCCGGGACTTGATTCACAAACACGATTGATGTTCGGCCGCTATATGGGGTTCTGGGTCACACCAAAAGTAAAACTGTAACCAAAAAATTATATGCACCCCATGCTCAAAACTAATACGCCTACAGTACAACCACTGCCTCGAGCACGACGTCGGTTTGTGTTCCTGACACTCCTGTTATTTTTTGTTATTGCCGTGCCAATGTTTGTGTTTTACGCCACCGGCTACCGGTATGATTTTGCCGGCGATGGTGCCATTACAACAACGGGTGGTTTGTATGTTACCGTCGGTAGTGAAGAAGGTGATGTGTACTTAAACGAAGAACCAGTACGTGATATGCGTATATTTCGCAATGCTATTTTTATTCAAAACATAGTACCTGGTATGCAACGGGTGCATGTGCAAGCTGAAGGGTTGCATACGTGGGTTAAAGATTTACCCGTGTATCCGTACATAGTGACTGAAGCCGAGTCATTTTCTCTCCCGGTAATTCCACAGATACGACCAATTGCACAATTCCAAACTGCTACGGGAACATTGGTGTTTCCAGGAGTTGCGAGCGGTACAGAATTATTTACGGGTGTTTCTACTTCAGTACCATTTATTACCGCAACGAGCAGTGCAACGTCATCATATACCCGTAATCCAGAGTACGACTTTGTGATTGGTTTATTCTCGACTTCAACTGCGACCTCAACACTCTTGACCCGTGTAGTTGATGGAGTAACAACTGCGCTGACGCGAAATCAGTCTGAACCAGCAACCACTTCAACTTCAACCCTCACGAGTGCTGAGATGGCGACTACAACAAAAACCTCTGATGATTTAGTTCTCTCAGAATCTGAGGGTGATATTTTTGTCACCTATGTTGGTCCAAAAAATTCTACTCCGTACTATTTTTGTGTTCCAAAAGCGACGTTAGCATCAACGAGCGCTCTGTATGGAAACCATGTGATGATGGGTGTGGCGCAAGCAGTCGCATCGGAAAATGTGCCCACTGTGTCAGACATTGTGACAGAACGAACCTGTCGCACGACCATTCGGATTGATCGACAATGGAAAACAGTACTTGATTTTGATTTCTTCCCCAGCACTACCGATTTAATTGTGCTCCATCGTGAGGACGGTATTTCAGTCGTAGAAGTTGATGATCGTGCCTGGCAAAACACCCAGATGTTGTATACAAAACCAGTAGATGAACTCGTAATAAATAATGGCCGACTGTATGCTAAAGACGGTGATATGATCTTCGAACTACTTACTGCTTTGCCGACCGAATAACTAGTTATTTATGTCAGTCAAGAATCCTGCTGGACACAAACATCCAATGTCGCAAATGATTGCACAAATAAATGAGATTTTTGCTGAACTTGGGTTTGTGTTTGCAACGGGACCCGAAGCTGAAACTGAAAACTACAACTTTGATCGACTCAATATAAAAAAAGACCACCCAGCGCGTGACATGCAGGATACCTTCTGGTTGCGTCCACAAGATGTGTCAGAGCCAACGGTGTTACGAACCCAGACCTCGCCCGTCCAGGTACGGTTTATGGAATCGCACGCCGCTCCGATGCGCATGATTTGTCCAGGCAAGGTATTTCGTAATGAAGCGACCGATGCCACCCATGAGGCACAATTTCATCAGCTTGAAGGTCTCTACATTGATACCGGAGTCCACATGGGACACCTCAAAGGCACCATCGAATATTTCTTTTCAAAATTTTTCAGTGGGGAAGTAGAAGTACGATTTCGCCCAAGTTTTTTCCCGTTCGTTGAGCCTGGAATTGAAGTAGACATGATGCTAAAGAGTGGTGAAAGTAAACTCGCAAATCGCTGGATTGAAGTGATGGGCGCAGGGATGATACATCCGAATGTATTACGTGGTGCTGGTATTGATCCAACCCAATATTCCGGTTTTGCCTTTGGGGTAGGAATCGACCGCTTGGCAGTTATGAAATATGAAATCGATGATATTCGTCACATCTATAGTGGAGACGCACGTTTTGTAAATCAATTCTAATCATGGTACAAAAATTTTCGTATAATTGGCTTTGTGAATATCTAGGGGAACCGGCACCGGCACCTTCAGTTATTGCTGATCTTCTCACCAAACATGCCTTTGAAGTTGAAGGGATTGAGGAACATCATGGTGATACCGTCATTGAGTTAAAAATTCTTCCTGACCGCGGTTCCGATTGTTTGTGTCATCGGGGGTTAGCTCGTGAGCTCGCGACGCTACTTGATGTGCCACTTAAACATGATCCTCTTGAAACTGAAGTCACAATAAAAGAAACAAACGAAATAAATGTTTCAATTGAGGATTTTGCAAGCTGTCCTCGATTTACTGCCAGTATTATTCGCGGGGTAAAAGTAGGTCCGTCACCAGCGTGGCTGGTTGCACAATTACAGGCGATTGGAGTGCGTTCAATTAATAACATTGTTGATGCTACTAATTACGCCATGTTTGCCCTGGGTGAACCAACTCACGCCTACGATGCCGGTAAATTTCCTAAAACTGACGGTGCCTATAACTTTGTAGTACGAAAAAGTAATCCTGGCGAAACGGTGAGCTTGTTGGCCGAAGGTGGTAAAGATGAAAATCGAATTGTCACCTTGCGTGGAGGAGAGCTATTAATTGTTGACGGCACTACTAACACCGCAGTGGGATTGGCGGGTGTAAAAGGTGGGCGATATGCGGGCGTTGATAGTGATACTACAGATATCATTGTCGAGGCTGCCCATTTTGAACCTGGGCTGACGAGACGAACTGCCCGTGGTCTCGGGATTGTTATCGATGCGAGTAAACGTTTTGAGAATGAACCGGCTCAAACGTTGCCTCCGCTAGTGCAACAGTATCTTATAGAATTAATTACGAAGGTAGCGGGTGGGGAATGTGTCGGTATGGTTGATGTCCATGAGACGATTAAAATACCACAACCAGTGAAAGTTAATCCGCGTACCGTCTGTGCACTCTTGGGAGTAGAAATTCCCAAAGACGAGATGGTCACTATTCTCCGACGTGACGGCGTGATGGTTGTTGATGAGGGTGAACACTTGGTCTGTACCGGACCGCACGCGCGCACTGATTTAAATATCGAAGCCGATTTTATAGAAGAGATTGGTCGTATTTACGGCTACCATCACGTAGTGTCGGTGGTGCCAGAACCTGTTCCTCTGACTGAATTTAATAAGCATCATATATACGCTGAGCACATCCGGATTAATTTAGTGAATCAGGGCTTTACCGAAATTATTACAACTACGTTTCGGAATCAAGATGAAATTGGATTGCAGTCATCAATGGCGAGTGATAAATGTTTTATACGTTCAGAATTAACATCGAGTTTGAGTGATGCGTTAACACGCAATGCGCCGTTTACCGATTTGCTCGGAGTGAGTGATACGCGGTTGTTTGAAATCGGTACCGTATTCACGCGACATGAGGGGGTGGTCGCAGAGCACATTTCTCTCGCGCTCGGGGTAAGACTCAAAACTACCGGTTATAGTGGTAAAGAAGACAAAATCCTTACAGAGGCTCTTGCATCATTGGCAGCAGATTTAGGTGTGTCGCTTGAGTGGAACATAGTTGACGCAGTAGCAGAGCTAAATCTCACGACGCTGATAGAAACGCTTCCGGACGTGCATCAGTATGATGCGGTCGCTAAGTTACCTGACGTGACGTATCAACCATTTTCAAACTATCCATCAGTGACACGCGATATCGCCATGTGGGTAGGAGAGGGTACTGATGTGCGTACTGTTGAAACTCTCCTGCGCGCCGAAGCCGGGTCATTACTTGTCAGACTAACTCACCTTGATACCTTTACGAAAGACGGCCGCACCAGTCTCGCGTTTCGTCTGGTTTTCCAATCCAAAGAAAAAACCCTCACCGCAAGCGAAGTGGACGACCGAATGTCGGTCATACACGACGCGTGTGCGAAGGCTTCGTTTGAGGTTCGTTAACAATTATCTGTTTCCCTAATGAGTATTTCATAATCAGGGAATGTTGACATCCACAATTTTTTTTCTGCGAGTAGCTCGGTTGCCGTTTCGTGCGCGGCTTCAGGTGTTTCAAATTGTGCCGGCGGCAGCAAGCCATTTTTTCTAATTGTTGTTATGGCGAGAATGCCTTTCTGCTTCTCACGTACTAAGACCCGAAGTGATCTGTCGGGGTGTCTCAGAAAAACGAAGAATTTACTCACAATCGCGCTCCTCTGGGGTTGTATCTACCTCAAAAATACCACGATTTCCACATGCAAACAAGGCATTTTTTTGCTATACTTAACAGTATTATTACTCACCGTAACGCATACCATGGCTGACAAAAAAGCACCAAAGAAAGGAACCTACGACGCCTCATCAATCTCGGTCCTTGAAGGACTTGATCCGGTTCGAAAACGACCCGGGATGTATATTGGGACGACTGGTCCCGAGGGATTCCATCACCTGATTTGGGAAGTGTTCGACAACTCACGCGATGAAGCGATGGGTGGTTTTGCTAATCGTGTCGAGGTGTCGCTTCTTCCTGGTGGATATGTGCGTGTGGTCGACAACGGTCGTGGTATTCCCGTCGACGTTCACAAACAAACCGGTGTGTCGGCTCTTGAAACAATTCTTACGGTACTTCATGCTGGCGGTAAGTTCGGAGGAGAAGGTAGTGGCTATAAAGTCTCCGGTGGTCTTCATGGGGTGGGCGTGTCGGTAATGAACGCGCTCTCAACGCACGTGATTGTCGAGGTGCACCGAGACGGTGGGCACTATATCCAGGAGTACGCCATTGGTGTTCCAAAATACAAAGTCAAAAAACTTGGCGCGTCAAAGATGCAGGGAACAGTGGTGACGTTCCAAGGAGACGCTAGTATTTTCCCTGATACTAACTACGATTTCAAAAAAATTGTGACGCACCTGCGCCAACAAGCGTACTTGGTAAAGGCGATGCAACTCTCGGTGATTGATGCTCGGTTAGCTGTTGGTGAAGAGGCTGCTAAACATGCAACCACTGATAAGGCTGTGCCAAAGTTCCTCGAGGGACTCCGCGGTAAACAATATCTCTCTGATGAAAAACTCGAAGTACCACACCAACATTTCTATTTTGAAGGCGGACTGCGGTCACTGGTTGCCTTTAACAATCAATACCAAAAACCAGTACATAAAAATATTTTCTACGTCGAGAAAAACGACTATGACCCAATGGTGTTATCAGTTGAAGTTGCGTTGCAGTACGTTGATGATATCTCAGCCCGTATCTCGGCTTTTGCGAACAACATCTATAACCCGGAACATGGTACACACGTGACAGGATTTAAAACTGCGCTCACTCGTACCTTAAATAACTACGCCAAGAAAAATAACTTCTTTAGTGTCAAAGACAAAGACGCAGGCTTTACCGGGGATGACGTACTCGAAGGAATTACCGCGGTGGTGTCAGTTAAAATGCCGGAGATCCAATTTGAAGGTCAAACTAAAGCCAAGCTCGGATCAGTCGAAGCTCGTGGTGCCGTCGAAACCGTTTTTGGAGAAGCGTTCAACATGTATCTCGAAGAAAACCCCGACGACGCCAAAGCCATCATCAACAAAGTTATCATTGCGGTAAAAGCCCGCAAGGCCGCCAAAGCAGCCAAAGACAGCGTGTTGCGTAAGGGTATGCTTGAAGGGATGTCGCTTCCTGGCAAACTCGCTGACTGTCAGAGTAAAAAAGCCAGTGATTCAGAATTGTTTATCGTAGAGGGAGACTCAGCGGGTGGTTCAGCAAAAATGGGTCGCGATCGAAAGACTCAGGCCATTTTGCCACTGCGCGGTAAAATCCTTAACGTCGAGCGCGCTCGCATTGATAAGATGCTTGGTTCTGAACAAATCAAGAACTTGGTGATTGCGATGGGTACTGCGATTGGAGATGTGTTCGATATCGAAAAGTTGCGCTATCACAAAGTGATTATTGCGACTGATGCCGACGTTGACGGGGCACACATCCGCACACTCCTGTTAACGCTATTCTACCGCTACTTCAAACCATTGATTGAGGCTGGCTACATCTACATTGCTCAACCGCCACTCTATAAAATTCAGAAAGGTAAAGACGTTCGTTATGCGTATTCTGATCCAGAAAAAATGCAAGTGTTAAAAGATATGGGCGAAGATCCAACAGCCGATATCATTACCACTGATGAAGAGGAAGAAGAAGTAGAGGAAACGGCAACTACCGCCAAGAAGGGAGGTCGCGTCCGTATCCAGCGGTACAAAGGTCTTGGGGAAATGAACGCTGAAGAACTATGGGAGACCACCATGAATCCAGAGTTCCGTATTTTGAAACAAGTAACCATAGATGACGGACAGTTGGCAGATAAAATTTTTGACGTGCTGATGGGGACGGATGTGCCGAGTCGGAAGTCATTTATTCAGTCGAACGCTAAGATGGCCAACTTGGACATCTAAACCATATTTTGGCGCATTGCGTTGTCGGTACGAAATTTCCCTCAGTCACCGTA
>JAIELQ010000017.1 GCA_019752815.1 Patescibacteria group bacterium | reverse complement strand
GGGAGCAAGCAAACTGCTTTGCTTGCGGGGTAATCGAAACGACCGCAGGAATGTTTTCATTTTTACCAAAATAAAAACAGTCGAGGTGGGTGAGAAATGTATGGGATACATTTTGCAAGACTCATTCAGCATCTTTGTTTAAAAGAGGCGAATGAGTGGACAGAATCTGTAAGATTTGCAAGCACTTACTAGAATTGGAGCGTAGCGAACAATTATAGTTAGTAACTCGTGACTCAATTTCCACCATCTCCACTCGCTTATAATACCGATATTTTATAGGGGTATTTTCTATTTAGGTATGATGATAAATTGAACCAAATATTGACTTTTTTTAATATTTAGTGTATTATTTTTCTCAAATATCTTGTCCTTATTCACTCGGAGGTGGTGCTATGGCATCTGACGCACGTGCTGACATTTGGGTCGGCATCAAGTTTAACGGCTTCTTCGACCAGAGCCAGTTCATTGAGTTTCTCGACACCGTGCAGATGTCGGTGGATGAACGTTATGAAATCCTGAACGGACGTCCTGACGCTCAAGGAGCAGGAACAATGGTTGGAGGGGATGTCTACGACACCTTCATCTGCTGTGACGACGTGAAGGGCTTTGGCGTCAGGTTGCTCTGGCACGACTGGGACTTCGAGCCGAAAGTGCTCGACTTCAGCCAGCTGGCAGAACAAACGGAAGCGCTCAAAAAGCGAGTTACCCAGGTCTTCCAGAAATGGGGTATCCAGGAAGAACCGCTTGCATATCTCCATACCGACTATCGCTGACAATTCGAGCCCTACGAGGAAGTCCCTGCGACTTCACAACTCGTGGGGCTTTTCTTTTACCACCTCATAACCTCATACCGGACCATCACCCACTTTCTGTATCGCGGGGTGTTTTTTTAGCACTCAGGTGAATAGAATTTCTGTACAATGGAAACACAAAAAAATATTTAAAAACGGCCGCCATACCATACTAGGTACGCGGCCGTTTGCGTTAGTGTAGTCGTTGTTGATGTACCGTTTGCACATACCCATACCGGAGAGCTTCAATCTCTGGAGCAAGATCACGGTGATACTCGTTCAAAAGCATGAGGGTTGATTGCTGAGCCTCTGTAAGCCTGGGCAGCACCTTGGCGATTGCTGCCACTGCTTCAGCTTCGTTCTCGAAGAGGCTAATAACTCGTCGTAGCATCACCTCTACAAGTAACGGGTGGATTTCTTCTCCGTTGAGCTGCATGTAAGTCTCCCTTGTTGTCTGTTTAATTTATACTACTTAATATAGTAAATGTCAAACATGATGAACCTGTGTGCCCTAGACCGATTTGCTATACTATTCTAATGAAAACATACACGGGCGGATGCCACTGCCAAAAAGTGCGCTACGAAGTTGATATTGATAATCTAACTGAAGTAATGTCGTGCAACTGTTCTATCTGTTCTAAACGCGGCTGGTTACTAACGTTTGTACCTAGCTCATCTTTTAGACTACTCCAAGGAGCTGAGGAAGTTACCACGTATCATTTTAATGAAAACAAAATCAATCATATTTTTTGCAAGACCTGTGGCACTGCGTCGTATGGTTCAGGTAGCGACAGTACGGGAAATGTCATGATGGCCATTAACGTTCGTTGTCTGGATAACGTTGATACAACAGCCCTACAGATTAATCACGTCGATGGAAAGAATTTCTAGAATTAGTTGAAGCGGACAGAGAATCGTAATACCGCATATCTATGAACGAGAGCACCCCAAATATTCAACTATCAGATGTTATTAAAAAATTGACAAGGCTCGCCCACCCTGACCGTTGGAGTAGTGTTGAATTGTCTAACGATACTCGCACAATGATGACCAATACGAGTTCAGCCCTCAATTTGATTAAAGCCTTCGTGCAACAGTACGGTCAACCGCCCGAAGAATGGGGTGATGGTTATCAAGAGAGTCGATTTGCATTTGTAAAAGAAGAAGCGGGTACGATCATTAAAAATGAGAGGCTGACCTTTGCAACTCCTGCTGCTTTTATAACTGAATTACGAGCATTTTATGGACTTGGTGATGCACAAACTGCCGCTGAAAAAAGAAAAGCTGAACTGCAGGCACTGATTGCAAGTAGAATGCCGACCATACCAGAACCCATACAATACAAGACCCCACCCTCTTCATCACCATCTCCGTCACCATTTCGATTTAAAAAATAAATCCCTCAGATATATGAGGGATTTATTTATTCATTCAATACTACCGTTTAGAATTTGCTCACTAAGCGTATTAGACGTCGTGTAAATGAGACATTTCTTTTAGGTTTTCAATGAGTTCATCGTATCCGGCACGAGCAGTAGCTGCATCGGCCACACATAACACTAGTCCGTCAAGAACATGCTGGTAAAGTAAGCTAGCGTTTTTTTCGGCAGCATACAACGAGGCGAGATGGGCACCGCGTCTGGCATGATTTAAACGTTCGTGCATTTGAGCTTTAAAGGTAACAAGATCTGATTCAACCGCTTCGACATGAGCAATTATCTCGTCCACCTCATCATTTTCTTCGTCTGAAGCGTCGAGTGATTTCCCGGCAAGCACCGATGCACGAAATCGAACGAGTGCTGATTGACGCACGGCTAAACGATCAAGCTCTTGCTTAAGGGTTTGGAGATGGGTACTGATTTGGATTGTAAGCTGATTGATATTAGTCATGGATGATAGGCCTATACTATCACCGTTACCCAGACTGACAACTTGACAAAACACTGCTCTCAACCAAGATTATAGCTTGTAAATAAAGGTTTTTTAGTACAAATAGATGATTTCATCGCATTTGACTATTCCTCGAATCTGGTGGCTATTGCTATAAAAAACAGCAATTGGGGGAGAATTTTGATGAGTTTATTGTGCAGCCTGTGGATCGGTAGGCACCCCATATCCACTGCCATTCCCCCTATCTATAATCATCGGGTCAATAGAGAAATCAATACCAATAATAATACCTGTGTTTGGATCGATTTCGACTTGACCAAGCGTTGATAGCTTTGATTCAACCTCTCCGGTTAGCAGAGCTGCTTTATCGAGCGTACTTCGTGCATCTTCTTCTGTCTGAACAGAAGCTTCAAGAGTTAACTTTGTCGCCACATCAAGCTTGGCCATCAGGTCGGTTTTTACATCCAGATCTATCTCTGCTTGATGTTGAGTGATTACCTTAACAAGAGCTTCAGTTCGGACTGTCATGTCACTTTGGTAGACATTAATGTCATAAAGTCCGGTCGCGACATCTGAAGACATTTTGGAAGTTGCAATTGAAGTAGTCATAGTGGTATCAGTTGCGGTAGCGTTTTCTGCAGCAAGCTTGGTTTCCGGGTTAGTGAGCGCTAAGAAATTTTCTTGTACCATAGCAATTATCGCTTTTGTTTCAATCTGTACTGGTTCGCTACTGAGGTTAATGGCAGTATTTGCTTTCATCGTTTGAACTGCAATATTAGTTGCCATTGTTGCAGAAAGCTCTGTCGTCAATCGTCCTTCTGCTTGAAGTTTTTGCGCTTCTTCGAGACGTTCTTCGAGTAAGTTAGCTTGGAGCTTAGCTTCACTATCGACACTCACGGCTAATGCTTCGCGGATATTTTCGTTGAATCCTATTTTAACAGGGTACAGAAAGTCACCCGGCATTGAACCTTGAGCAGCGAGGGATGTTCCCCCACCGATCATTACGGCGAGTAAAATTACGAATGGCATAGAGGCAAATTTAAATGAAAATAATGAAGCACCATTAGGCACTACACCTATAGAACGACTAGTCTCACCCTCTCTTACACTATGAAACGCTGCATACTCATGGAGGTTGTGTTGAATCCGCGCCCGCGAAGAATCAGAGAGTTTTATGTCTTTTAGTTTCGCTACATATTCGGTTGTTTTTATTTCCGGATTCATATATGCAAAATTGTCTGCAAACGTTTAGTCGCACGATTGATACGAACTGAAATTACGTTGGCTGATTCGTTTAATATCAGTGCAATATCTTTTGGGTCCAAACCATCAACATACCGTAACACCATTATCTCCCGATCATTTTCCTCGAGTTGCGCAAGCGCGTCAATCACTTCAGCCTGCTCAGCCAAAAGTTGTGGTCCGGCGCTTTTTTCAACCGGGTCATACCCCAGCGCAATCTGGTCATCGAGGGAATCTGATTTTTTCTTTTTATACCAATCTTTAGCTAAATTATTAGCAATGGTGTATAGGAGCGCTCGGGGATTTTGTATTTCCTTATCTTCCTTGAGGTACCCCCAGTAACGCATAAAGACTTCTTGGGTTAAATCCTCAGCCAATTCTACATTCGATACCTTTACGATACAAAAACGAAAAATCGCATCGCCATATTGGGCAAAGGCTTCGTCAAACACTGTGACTTGGGTGTTCTGATTCATAAAACGACCGATACGTACTACTCTTACATCTTCATGCGTATCATGCAAGATTATTTGTACTCATAAGTATCATAAAAAGATCAAACAAAAAAACCGCCCTCATGGGCGATTTTTTATATCTGAATGAATTCCATAGAATCACATCACACTGCAACAGCAGCATGAATCATTGATTCCGTTAAAACTTGACTATAGGCGTCGAGATCACTGGAAATATCTATGGTTTGTTTATACAAGGTGTCAGACTCCATAAATTCTGCAATAGTCTCTTGCACCACTTCTCGTGAACGCTCGGTTACTGCTAAACCTTCCCTGGCTTCAAGACGCATCAAGGTACTAAAGTACTCTTCAAACGCATCTTGTAGTCTGATGCGGACAATTATCTCTTCCATTGAAGAAACATGTCGAGAGTCATATAAGGACCCTGATTCCTCAATTGCCTTTAGAAACTGTCTTGTGACAATATCTAAATGTTCAATATTTTTTGTACTCATAGTAGTGATGTTAGCGTTAGGTATCTGGTCGCTATTTGGTTGTGTAGCAAAGACAGTTGGCTCTAGGTACGTAATGCCAACAACAAGTATAATGACCCCGATACGTGATAGTGTTTTTATTAATGTAATCATATATTACTGTACAAGTATTACTTGTAACCATCACTTGCCTCTAGCTAAACACTTCTACGACAGAGATTGATTGCCCTCGTGAAAGTGAAACACGACCTTGGTAGGTATACATTGATGAACTTCCCTGACTCAAACTTGAACTCCCATAATTTCCCCCCGGTGAAAATGATTTCATATTTTTATAGAATTACATTACTGGTAACTCCATGTTGTACAAATATTATTGAATTCATTTCAGGTGTAGCTACTTTTAGGCTCCACTCATCATTTGCACAGCCCAGATAGCTATCACCGATCCAACAACGGCTACTCCGAAACTATAAAAGTCAAAACCGGTCACTGGTTCAGCTCCGAGCGCGCTAAACACAAATCCTCCCACCAACGCTCCGATAATACCGACTACAATATTAAGGAATAATCCTTGAGATCCGTCGGTTCCCATAAGCATTGACCCCACCCATCCAGCGAGTCCTCCGAAAATAATCCATGCAATAATACCCATATATTTTAAGTTACAAATTTTGCTAATAAAGAACGACTATACTTCGTACTAACCGGTGCCTCGATGTGACATCTCCGCGGTAGCGAACCCCGCTACTAAATACATAATAGAAATATATAATAAGTTTGTCAAAAAATAATACCAAATTATTATCACCGTTTGTTCATCGCAAACAAAATACACCTACAAAGAAGGTTTTTTGGTAGTAAATTGACAAATACAAAAAACATCCTCTGACTTCTTGTCCCCAGATTATCCACAATTTGTCATTAAAAATTTACAAAGTTTATTGCCTATGCTATTGTTCCAAAGGGGAAGAACCCCTGCTCTCTGACAGAAGGGAGGCACTAACTATGATCGGTATATAAAAAAAGTTAACGTCGAAAGGATGCGCGCAGATTTGCCGTACGCGTAAGGTCTTGAAGGATGGGCGATTCGATTAAGTTCGAGTCCGAAGTCAAATTCCGACCGTTTCTAAATTCCATTTCGACGAACTAGTGTGCATTTTGGTGCACATTTTTTTTAAAAAAATTATTTAACTTTTGTAGTGTGCCACAAACTTAAAAACATGGCGCGCATGGTGGTGGCGATATCGGGATTTGTGATTGTAACGCCAACGATTTGTTTACTGGTTGAGGCAAACGCAACAGTATCGTTATAAATATACATATCTGATCCAAAAGGTAACTCTTCAGATTTGATTCGCTTTAATTTTTGCAAGGGGAAGGGCTTAAAATCTTCGCCCTCTTCGTAGCTATACATAACCCACGATTCGATGCCGAGACCTTGGCGTTTTTTGGTGTACTGAACCATTTCCTCCTCGCTAAACACTTTCTGCATTTGATTGTATCGAATTACGGTCAAAATACACTCTGGTTTTTCGTCCAAAATAGCGTTCCGCATCGATGCCAGGCCTTCCTTACCTTCAAATACCCGCACTACTGGTCGATCAACCGAGCTACCAAACAGCTTAAGTAACTCCGGTATTAATTCGGTCACTTCGGCTTCTTGATAGGCAATGTGTTGCTTTTTTTGCTCAAGAATTCGTTGTAAATTATGTGGCGATTCAGCCGCAAAAAAAGTTTTTTTGCCCCGCTTAAACGTCGATACTAATCCATGGTCCGTTAATGACTTAATTTGCACATACGTTGTTGAGCGATTTAATTTTGATGTTTTTGCCAGCTGGTCAGCAGTCGCATCACCACTTTGCAGCAACGTGAGATATACTTCAGCTTCTTTAGCAGTCAATCCAAGTTCAATTAGTTTATTAATCATAGACAGAAATTATTCCGTTATACTACCACGCAATTATGGAATTTCAAGAAATAACCTCTTTGACGGCCATTGCGCACTCAGAATTACCGACCGTAAATTTTATCCTCCACAACTCTAAACTTTACCATTTTGGTGATGCGTGATTTTGGTATCGATGAATCATACTCAGTCTGCTACACTCTTTTGACATACTGTACACTTTGAGTTCAATGGCAAAGTGAGTAACAGGAGACGGAGGGGACAGAAATCTAAACAAACGTTCATTGCAGCAAAATGAACGAGGATCATGCCACCCTCAAACGTCGACGTACCGTATTTTACAGATTATTCGCACATCGCAAAAATACCTCGTTGTTGTTCTTTTGCTGCCCAATACCGCTCTTGGAATCTGGTTTGATATTCGGTATTGGGTTTAATCATTAGTACACTCGCATACCCTTCTGCCACCAACGTCTCATTCACAAACACCTCACCTGCATACACATACGCGAGCATCCGGTCATACTGATCAAATGGATCAGTCCCGGGAACAATAGTGATGGTCTTGTCCCCCACTAATTCACGGTTACGGAGCGTTGCTTCTGCACTGCCACATTCAGGAACTTTTCCTGCGTAGGGTTCAGGAGTATCAATGCCGATGTAGCGCACAGGAATAGATTTTGAACTGCCCTCAATAATCACCTCAATGGTATCGCCATCAATTACGTTCACCACCACAGCTGTAGACGTTCCTTGAATCATCTCTCCTTGAGTACTCGGAACATTCACTTGGCCAGAAGTACCCATAACTGCAAAGAACAACAGGAGGCCCCATTCCGCTAAATACTTAAATATATACTCCATGATTATCGTTGCTTGCCCATAGTATGTCATACTATACCTATGAAACGCATCCTATCTACCCGCGGATCTATTGTTCCAAACACCCTTATAGCGAGTGTGTTTATCGGTTTTGCAACACTGGCCTCAGTACTGTTTGTACCTAAGGATCCCCAAACAGGGACCTCAATACATATTGAGCCAACGGAGCTCGTGATTGAAAAAGATACCGAGTTTACCATTGATGTCATTGTGGAATCAGACGAAGCAGTAAACGCATTCGCAGGGGTTCTCGAATTTGATGAAGCGGTTCTTGAAGTAGCGAGTATCAGCTACAACACGTCTATCGCTGATCTCTGGACCCAAGAGCCTTGGTTTACCAAAGGTGATGGAACGATTACCTTTGCCGGTGGCACTACCCGCCCGGGAGGTTTTATGGGGAAAGGTTCACTTTTAACCGTAACCTTTGCTGGCAAAAATGCATCCGCCACCGCCCTCTCTCTTACTGGCACTCGCGTACTTAAACACGACGGGCTAGGAACAGATGCTCAACTCCGCACTTCACTTGATGCCCTCTTTACGATTAAACCAATTCCTGGAACGGGAGATGTCATCAGTCAATCTAAACCAGAAGAAATTATCCTGACTACCGATCTTAATAATGACGGAACCACTACCATTGCCGACGTTAGCATTTTCATGCTCCAGCTGGCTAGTCAAAATATGCGGTCTGATTTCAATAATGATAAGAGGATTACCGCCGCGGACCTCAGTATATTACTCGACGCCCGAAAATAGATACCTCTGTATTTCTTTTGTTTACATACCTTATGTGCGCGGGGTATATCATGCCCTAGTTATTAGGACATGATATACTTCTGCACGATATGAAATCAACACCTTTTACCGTTAAACGCGGCACGCATGGACTCGGACTATTTTCTAACGTTGCATTTAAAAAAGGTGATCTGGTAACTGAATACACCGGCGAAAAAATTACTACCGACGAGGCTAATCGCCGCGGTGGTCAATACCTATTTGAAATTAATGACGATTGGGTTGTTGATGGTAAGGGACGAGATCACAAAGCCCGCTACATCAATCATTCTTGCGCTCCGAACTGTTATCCAGAAATTGACGAAAACGAGGAACATATTTTTATCTACGCCAAACGAGCCATCAAGGTAGGCGAAGAATTAACCTACAACTACGGTAAAGAATTTTGGAACACACACATCAAACCAAAAAACTGCCGCTGTACCAAATGTACACAAGCTCGCGAATCAGGCGTCAAATAATTACACGGAATCTGGAGTAGTGGTTGCTTCTGTTTCTAAAGCCTCAGTTGAAGAAGCTGTTTCTGATGTTGATGTTGCTTCCGTTGTAGTGCTAGCCTCCGGAACTGGAGGTGGAGGTGGCAGATCTACCGCATCACCCATTGGCAAACCTCCATTTGGCCTCGTATCAGTTTGCACCTGAATTGTTTGCGTGACGGCATTTCCTGATTCATCACGAACTTCACCTTTATTAATTTTTTCATTTCGTTCGTTTACTACCGCCACCACATCAATCTCACCCTGACCCATAAAACCAATCACCACTCCCGTCCCGGATAGCAATAAACCAATAGCTATAACCACAAATAACGATTTGGTCTTTTTTGAGCGCGACCGTCTTTGTTGTGACAACGGTGTCGGGGCTTTACGAGGAACAGCTTCAGCAGAAACAGTCGGAGCGGTAGTTACTCGCGGTTTAGGTGCTGCCCGCTTACGTGCTACGGCTGCTACCCCGTCACTAGAAACAACCCGCGTACGACGAGCGCGCGGTTTAGGGAGAACAACGTCTTCAGCTGCATCGTTTATACGAGCACGAGGCATGTGATTATTCTATCACCTGATACAATAAATAAGTATGTTAGTAACACTACTTGTGCACACATTGGTTTTTGCAGCAGTTTTATTAGTTTTAGTAACAGGAGTCTTTTGTATTGCACAAATTAAACGTGACAATAGCGTGATGGATATTGCCTATGGACCACTTTTTTTCCTAGCTGCTATGGGTACGTTATTTTTTACTTCTGGTGTTTCCGCAACTGCCTTTCTCATCACCGGACTTACTGGTCTATGGTCAATGCGGTTAGCTCTACGAATTTATCGGAAAAATAAAGGCAAAGCTGAAGATGCCCGCTATGCTGCCTGGCGACAAGAATGGATGAAACAAGGACGGAGCTATTTTTTGTGGCGGAGCTACCTACAAATCAATCTTTTACAAGGGATCATCATACTACTAGTCTCGTTACCATTTATTATAGCGACTGTCAGTAACGAATTGACCTATAACGTCTACATCGTATTTATTGGGCTGGCGGTATATGCTTTTGGCTTGGGATACGAAGCGTTAGCTGATTATCAACTCGACCAGTTTCTGGCTGGCAAAAAAAGTGGCAAAATCACTGCCTCATTAATGACTACTGGACTATTTCGATTTTCACGGCGACCAAATTACTTTGGTGAAACGCTGATTTGGTGGGGAATGGCAATTATTGTACTCCCTCTTCCTTTTGGATATATCGGTATTATGAGCCCACTCATAATCACCTACATCGTGACCAAAGTCACCGGTCCCATGCTGGAAAAGATATTTTTAGAAAAATACCCCGACGAGTACAGTGCTTATATGAGTACAACGAATTACTTTATACCGGGACCAAAAAAATCTTAAGCTGCTTTTTTGCAACGTTCACTACAGTACATTACCTGTTCCCACTGACCACGTAGTTTCCATGACTTGCGATTGGAGAAGGGTCGGTTGCAAACAAGGCAGATTTTTGTCTCTTTGGGTGTTGCCATGATTTACTTGTATACTACCATTACTATGGAAGCAACTATTATTTACCCGCACCAACTGTTTGATCCCAAACACCACCCTGCCTTAGCTCATGGCCGCCCGGTATATCTCATTGAGGAACCGTTGTTTATTTCTGAATGTGGTACGCATCGACAAAAGATGCTGCTGCATCGTCTATCATTACAAGCGTACAAACATGATTTAGAAAAATCCGGCTACACCGTAACGTATAAAGAACTCATGCCTGGCTCAACTACGGATACCATTCTGCAAGAAATACATAAAGACGGCATCTCCGTGATGCACATTGTTGATACTACGGATAATTATTTAGAACGAAGGATTACAACAATTGCCTCACGGCATGGTTTTTCACGAGTTTCCTACGACTCCCCACTTTTTATTTTGGGCAAAGACGACGCCATATCCCGATTTCAAGATAGCGGTAAGTTCATGAAAAAGTTTTATGAACGTTTGCGCAAAGATAAAGCTATTTTGATGGCAGGCGACAAACCACTGGGCGGACAATGGAGTTTTGACAGTGACAATCGTGCGAAGTTACCAAAAACAATTCCCTTGCCCACTGACCTAGAATGGCTTGAAAATGAAGAAGTAACCGCAGCACAACAATGGCTTGAAACAATTGCAAGTGAGCAATATGGTGAGACAAAAGTTTGGATACCGTACACCCGAGTTGCGGCTAAAAAATTCCTAGCTGACTTTCTTGCTTATCGGTTTGAAAACTTTGGTACGTATGAAGATGCCATTACTACCAAGCACCATCGATTATTCCACTCCACCCTGTCTCCACTCATTAATATTGGTCTACTATCTCCTACTGAAGTACTTGAAAAGGCTATTGCGTACGCTGAAAAAAATAAGACACCACTTAATTCTCTTGAGGGATTTGTGCGTCAGATTCTCGGTTGGCGTGAATTTATTCGCGCCAGCTACGAAGTTGATGGTGTTAGTATGCGTAACCAAAACTTTTTTAATCATAATCGTACCCTACCAAACACATTTTGGACTGGAACGACTGGCACACTACCAATTGATATCAGTATTAAAACGGCATTAACCTACGGCTATAACCATCACATTGAACGCTTGATGGTTTTGGGCAACTTTATGCTCCTCATCCAAACCAACCCGCATGACGTCTATCGTTGGTTTATGAGTATGTATGTAGACGCCTATGACTGGGTAATGGTACCCAACATTTATGGCATGAGCCAATTTAGTGACGGCGGTAGTTTTGCCACCAAACCGTATATTAGTGGTGCTAGTTACCTACAAAAAATGTCGGATTACCCTAAAAGTGGGACGGGCGGCTGGGAGGAATTATGGACGGCACTCTACTGGAATTTTATTAATACCCATAGTGCTTTTTTCAGCAAAAATTACCGGCTTTCAATGATGCCAAAATTACTTGAAAAAATGTCGCCTGACAAAAAAGCTATGCATTTAAAAATCGCGCACCAGTTTTTGAGTAAAAAGTAACGACCGGATTACATTCCGGTCGTTTTGATTCTCCATAACTACACTCCAATCGCTCGAGCAGGATCCCTGAATCCCTCCCCCGCAAAACTAGGCAGCTGAATACTCGATACTGTTTTACAAAGCACAAGTGCCCACGGAGCATTGTGCACCTTCATGCCCCAAAACAGTAGCGGACGCTGACGCAACGCGTGAATTTCTTCTCCACTCAAGGCACGCCGGGGGACAATGCTGAGAGCGCTACTTTGGTACAGTCTCTTTGACCGCACCACTTCAACAAACACCCATTCACCCCAACTACTCGGAACATTCAAAGACCACGCCACGTACAGGCCACCGGCCGTACGAATAAACATATCTTCACTTCCCTGTATCATCTCAAGCTTTCCCTATGATTAGATAAAGAACACAAAACCCATCTCAGTGCGAGATGGGTTTTGTGTTTATTTCAAGAGTTTTTTAAAATGAAGACACAACCAACCTCGCCGGTGCAAGACCCACGAGGACGAGGACGATGTTGTGTGTTCGTTTGAACATAATTTCAAAATACCAGAAAGTAGTCATCCGTGCAAATATGTGAGTGGAACGCGGTTGGCAGTTAAAATACATTGCAAATATAGCCTATTGTGGTATATTTTCTCTACCTTAGTATGACTATTCCCTCGAACGCATAACCCCTGCCCACTACCTATTGGTAGTCTCATTTATTTATTTTATTTCTTAAGACCTCTACATTTGCAAAAACCAAATACCTACGAATACAAAGCCAAGACTCGCATTAACCACGCCATTCGAGCACGTGAATTACGTGTTGTTGGACCAACCGGCGAAAACCTCGGTGTGCTCACTCTCGAAGCAGCCCTCAAGGCAGCGGATGATGCCAATCTGGATTTGATTGAAATCTCTCCCAATGCCAAACCTCCGGTTGCAAAAATCATGGACTTTGGAAAGTACCGCTATGATACTGGCCAAAAAGAAAGTGAAATGCGTTCCAAGTCACATGTCACTGAAACCAAAAGTGTGCAGGTAAAAATTGGGACCGGCGATAACGATCAAATGCTCAAGGCCAACAAAGCCGCTGACTGGCTCGAACAAGGACACCGTGTCAAAGTGGATCTGTTTTTGTGGGGACGTTACAAATACATGGAACCAGCATTTCTAAAAGAACGTCTCGACCGTTTCCTTAAAATCATCCCGACTGAATACAAAGTAGCCGATGAAATGAAAAAAAGTCCGAAAGGCTACACCACTACGCTCGAACGTATGCCGGGGACCAAAACACAGAAACTCAAAGACGCTGCCAAACCAGTGGCTCCAGAACCTAAAAAGGTGGTGGATACCAGCATCATAAAAAGCAAGAAGAAGAACCTCGACGAATTGTTGGATGCTGGGATGATTTAATTCCCATTAGAATTATGAAAAAGGGTCCACTGCATACAGTGGACCCTTTTGATAACAATCTGTTGAGCCTCAGGTCTTCAGATTTAGCTTTGTGACCGCCTTACTGAATTCCTCTAATCTTCCTTTGGCCAAAATCAAAGCTTGTTCAGCGTCTGAAACCTCGGTAGAAAGTTTTCTTTGTCGGACTTGAAGATATTCCGTAACTTTTTCCAGAGACACAACTCTCATAGTTTGCCGGGAAAAATCAGAATTTTCGTCGACATGAAAGTCGTATACTGACCCTTGCTCGACAAAATCATCGAGGGACATCACCTGAAATGTCTTCTTCTTGTTGTCGACCTTGGTAACAATTGCCGGACAACTCCACCAACTCATTGATGTCGTGCCGTCGTACCATAAGAACTGCCCGACTGTAACATTTTCTGATGTCAATCGCTCTGCCTTTATCTCGACCGGTTTACCATTGACGGGATGATTTACAAAAAAAGAACCAGCTGCCATGATGATTTACCCCATTGGTAAGTGACATTACTGCAACATAAAATCACTTAAATATAGTTATGTCAATTTTGACAAGACGTTTAGTTGTCTTATTACACCCAAAAATAGTAGTGGGGGCCTATTAAAACCTTTGACAATAAACCCCAAATACGCTATAGTTGCCCCACTCGAAGCAACAAATACAATTTTATGAAGACAAATAAATCATTCGCCAAACGCATCAAAGTGACCAAAAACGGCAAGCTTGTAGCTCGCAAA
>JAIELQ010000016.1 GCA_019752815.1 Patescibacteria group bacterium | reverse complement strand
ACAATTTTATGAAGACAAATAAATCATTCGCCAAACGCATCAAAGTGACCAAAAACGGCAAGCTTGTAGCTCGCAAACCAGGTCAAAACCACTTTAATGCTCGCCAAACTGGTCAACAGAGACTTCGCCGCAAGCGAACACAACTCCTTAACCTTAGTAAGCGCATCACTCGTCGCTTCCTACCAGGAACAGGCGCCAAACCATTATCAGAAACTAATCCAGTCGTAGAGGCTAAATAACATCATATGTCACGCGTAACCGGAGGTTTGATGGCCCAAAAGCGCCGTCGCAATATCTTGGAACAGGTAAAAGGGTACCGTCTCCAACGATCAAAGAAGAAGCGAGTAGCCCGCGAAGCGATCTACCACGCTGAGACCTACTCATTTGCACACCGTAAAGACAAGAAGAACGATTTCCGTCGTCTCTGGACTGTCCGCATCAATGCAGCGTTGTCTCACTTTGATATCAAATACAGTCGTTTCATTAAGTCTCTTTCTGATAAAGGAATCATGCTTGACCGAAAGGTTCTCGCCACCCTTGCTCTTGAAAAGCCAGACTCATTCAAACGAGTTGTAGACGCAACTAAATAATAAAAAAAACTGGCTATAGCCAGTTTTTTTTATATCAAAACTAATAATATGGAATTCAATAATCTTTTAGAAAATACTTACCGACCAATTTTTTTAGAGCTGGAAAGTTCAAACGTATTTAAAACAGAAAAACAAAAAGATAAATGGTGGGAATTAGTCACAAACGGGCTAAAGCATACATTTTCTTCTATAGAAGATTTTAATTCATCTAACATAATAAAAGGTATCGAAATTTTAGCAGATGTATGTTGCAATAATTGCAAAAAATATAACGGTATCGTTTACAAAGATATAAGTCTGGCACCTTTAATACCAATTATTGAGTGCCAAAGGATGCGAGAAGGTCTCAATTGTAACTGTTGTTTTTTACCTTACGTTGAATAAAATTCACCCCTTAATTTTCAAAAAATCTTTAAATTGAGTAAAGGTCGAGGCGTGCAAGAAAAAAGACCCAACTGGGACGAATAGTCCAGGGAGGGTCTTTTTTCGCAGCGCAACGAAGAGATTTGCCAATTTTAAGGTTTTTTAAAAGTCGATTTCTATTTCCTGATTAGCATCCGGTGCCAGCGCATTTAATCCCAGATAATCCCGCAGACGTTGAGTTAGAAATAGTGAGGAACGTTCCTCTCCCATCACCACAAAGACCTGCTTGGCCTTTTGACAACCATCAGCTACCAAGCCGAGCAATTGATCACGATCGGCATGTCCGGAAAATCCCCGGATAGTTCCAATGGTTGCTTTGACTTTCGTCCACTCACCGTCGATTTGGACCTTTTTGGCACCATCTTGAAGGATACGTCCGAGACTGCCCGCTGACTGATACCCTACGAGCAGTACGGTCGTTTTAGGGTCTGAGAGGTAGTTTTGTTCATGACGTCTAATTCGTCCACCATGACTCATCCCAGAGCCCGCAATGATGATTTTAGCCCCCTTCACACTATCAATTTCATGTGATTCCTTTACCGTTTTTGTAAATTCCAGACCATTAAAATCAAAAATATCGTCACCGTTTTTTATCTGATCCTGAACTTCGGTTTTGAGATACTTTACGTACGTGCGATATTCTTCGGTTACGGTAATAGCCAAGGGTGAATCGAGATACACGGGAATTGGTTCAATCAGACCATTCTCAACCATATTATTAATTTCAAGTAACATCCCCTGTGTCCGCTCTAGAGAAAACGCTGGAATAATTAATGTCCCATCTTTTCGTCTGGTTTCCTCGATGTAATGCTGAAGCATAGACGATCGTTCGGCCACTTCTTCATGTAGTCTGTCACCATAGACGCTCTCCATCACCAAATAATCATAGTCAGTTGGAACTACCGGTGGATTAAGTAATGGTTGCGGGACATTTCCGATATCGCCCGTGAAGACAATTTTTTTATCTCCTCGTTTAAAATGGACCATTCCAGAACCTAGAATATGCCCGGCATCAGTGTAGTGGGCGGTAATATCAGTTGGCAAAGTAATCGTTTCGTTATAGTCAACCGTCTTCCACAACCGCAGAGCAGCGGCGATATCGGGCGCATCATAAAGTATTTGTTTGCCATACCGCTCGTACTCATACTGCATCACCTTCAGGGCATCGGCGAGCATAATGGACGCTAGTGCCTTGGTTGGGGTGGTCGAATAGATGACGCCGACAAAACCATCTTTTACTAATTTCGGAATCCGACCAATATGATCAGCGTGGGCATGTGTCACAAACAGAAAATCGGCGTCAGCTGGTTTGTAGACAAATGGTTCGGCATTAATTTCACTGGCAAAATCACTTCCTTGCTCCAAACCACAATCAACCAAAATAGCAACTTCTCCCGTATCCAACATAAAATTTGCCCCAGTCACGCTCCCAACTCCACCATAAAATCCTAATTGGCTTTTCATGTTGTATTTTTTTTCATTAATCGATAAACCAGCCACCCAATCGTACAACCTAGTATACCAAACACTAAATCAAGACTGGTATCAAACACGTAGTCGGGTTTAAGCCCACCATACCGATAAATTCCATACAACTCCCAGGTAATTAACCCTCCCGCTAATAGTGCAAGCAGCGCAAGCGGTCGCCGAGCGATAGCCTGCGGGATAAATGAAAGACCTAGAAATAGTTGTAGGAGTAGATACAAGACTACCCCACCCCATACATGCATGACATATTCTAGACCGGGATAATACCAATACAAATGGTACATTTCATTATTCACATGTATCACTGCAAACAAGGTGCCAATAATAAGGGTGACAATAGTGAGACGATTCATATCAATATTCTACCACTCACTACATGGTGCCCAATAATTAAGGCAACCATTAAACATATAGCTAGTAGCAACCAATTTGGGTGCGTGGCGGTGTACAGGTGAGCAACATCCCACATTGACTAGTCGCTCCAGTCGGCGCTGCGGCATTTGCCCAGCCTCGAGAAGCGTTACACGTTGTAGTGTAATTTACTGGTGAACCATCTTTTTGACAAGTGCCACTCACCGTGCCAGCGGTGAAGGTAGACCACTGCTGGAACGCTGCCCAACCGGATGGACAGCTTGATTGGTTGAAGCGACAGAATCGATTGGTACCATCAACAATCACGGTACCGCCGAGAGCTGTACATTGAGTTTCATTATGCTGTCCATTTACGAGCAACGCGGCGGTCTGACACACATTACGTCCACAGGTTTGGGTATAGCGATCATGCTGATTACTAGTGCCGCAACTTGCCACCTGCCGACTGGCCGCACCAATTGCGGTATATCCTGCTGGACAGGCGGGAGCACTTTGGCAGCCAACTACTGTAGTAGTCTCGTAGGTACAATTTGGACCAGAAGAGGCCATCATGGTCATCATGTTGTATATTTGATCATTGGTAAAACAATTCTCCCCAGCCTCGTCACAATATGCCCCAGATCGCACGCGAACAGATCCCAAGTCACCTAACTTTGCCTGATAACTAGCACTGACATTAATAGGTGCATCCGTGTTATTCGCTGGTGCCACACCGGTAGGTCCTTGCCACTGAGCACCAATAAATTGGTAACTCGCTAGTAATACAAGTACTAGACTTAATAGGGTGAGAGATTTATATGATTGCATATATGCAAATTATACGTTTTTTTTACTAGATGTGGTGTTGGTTATACCCAATAAAAAAACGCCTCCCAGAGGAGACGTGTTTTTATGG
This sequence comes from Patescibacteria group bacterium, assembly GCA_019752815.1. GTDB lineage: Bacteria > Patescibacteriota > Minisyncoccia > Phycocordibacterales > UBA918 > OLB19. The sequence continues at coordinate 11,018 of JAIELQ010000016.1, read as the reverse complement.
AACCACCCACGTATGCTCCTAGAAATTCTAGGTGGGTACCATTTCAGGTTCGGGTCTGAAATCTCTTACGAGTTCTCATAGCTTACCAATGACTGCTGGCATCCCTGCATAATTACTTAATCGGAACATACGTATCAGTGGTTCCAAGATCAGTATAGCAAAAGAATAGAGAAGATTGAAGATGGAAAAGTGAAAATTAAAAAACGAAAGTCGCCCCTGAGGGCGACTTGTTATTTGTAGTTTGCTTCGAGATACACCTGCAATTTCTCGATAGCGAGACGCCGCATTGAAGTTTTGCTTTGTTGTTCATTATCCATTTCAGCCCAGGTCAGAGATTCTCCCTCAGGAATAAAGACAGCATTCCAACCAAAACCATTTGATCCTCTCGGTGACGGAGATACTGTGCCCTTTCGAGACCCTTTGAACAAGTGGATTCCATTTTTATCACACAGAGCGAAACAAGTTTCTGCAACAGCATTACGATTTTTGTATCCAGTAAGAAGTTTAGCAATTCCTTCATTGCCAATTTCTTCAAAAAACCATTTGACTAACGTACCAGGAAGTCGGCCAAGGGCTTCAAACCTCAGCGCAGTATCTTCAACTAAAACTGGCGTGCCGAGTATTGCATAAGCTGCCCTGGCTTTTTCGGTCGCCACTTCTTCTAAATCAAGTGATTGAATTTCTTCAATATCGAGCTTAGCGTGATCAATCGAAAATGACAGATAGCGACCGAGTTGCTCTGCTTTACCGGCGTTACCAGTAATAAATGTAAGCGGTTTCATGATGTCGTTCCCTCTATCGATCTACCCGAATAGTACGTTTTTCTGCAACAATTTCAAGTTCAGGGGATTGAAATAATCTATTTCATCAATTAGCCAAAGAGTTATTTGAGATGAGATGCAAGGCACGCAAGAAAAAAGACCCGACTGGGACGAATAGTCCAGGGAGGGTCTTTTTTCGCAGCGTAACGCTGCAGATCGCTCAAATTACTCTTTGGCGCCGTCTAGATTGATGTCATACATGATTCTTTCCTGTGCAGTAGTATACTGCATAATCTCCTCCTCCTTAAACCAGAGTGCAATTTCTCGTTCGGCTTCTTCTGGTGATTCTGAACAGTGGATTAGGTTTCGCACTGATCGGTTTTCGTATGATGAGTGACCATATGAGTCAACGGTATAGTCACCGCGGATTGTTCCCACATCTGAAGTTTTTGGTTCAGTTGTTCCCACTAATTTGGTAATCACCGCTACTGACTCGTTCCCTTCCCAGACCATCGCAACGACCGGTGCCGCTACCATGTAGTTTACAATCGTACGAATAATGTCTTTTCCGTATTCAATTGGTTCTTTGGTTACGGCGCGCCCTTGAGCTTTCATATCTTCAACAATCCGGGTTCCTTTTTTCAAGAACCACTCATCGTCTTTGTTGTAGTGCTGGAGGAGACGAGCTTCGTCCGCGGTAAACATCTTCATGGCAGTACATTTAAGACCAGTCCGTTCAAAACGTTTAATTACTTCACCAATCAGTGAGCGCTGGACAGTATCCGGCTTTAGAATAACAAACGTTCGTTCTTGATGTGGGTGTTTTGTTGCCATGTAGAGCGATAAATTTAGATTAAATAACAGGCCTACTCTACCATATTTGTATAAAAAAGAAACCCGCATGTTGACTGTGACAAAATCAACACGCGGGTAAGAGGAATGGATCTTCTGTTGTTCTATGCTCGCATGTAATGCGTCCGCACTTAGTCTGATGAAGACAACTTGACCTCAGAATCACTGTATTCGATGGCACGATACGCATCGGCCATGTTCCACCAAAGTCGCTTCCACCACGGGAACGTTAACTGATACGACAGCAGAATGATTTCATCTGGGTCGACTGATTCAGACGGCAACGCAGCCAGCAGGAGCACCCAAACTAGCAAATTATTCGGCCGGGTTGATGGTAGACCTACCGCACACACACATTGCCTTACTATAGCATCAGGATAGGTGAGTGTTGTTGCCTCTACCTGATCGCGCAACATTTGCACTGCAGCACTAAATCGTATTTTGAATTCCTCGAAACTCATCGATTCCTCCGTTTATGGTACAAACAAACGCATGAGTGCGGTTGCTATCGGACCAGATAATAGCCTAGTTTTTCTATTTTGTCAGTACTTCTGGTCCAGCCTCTGTAATCACTACCGTGTGTTCAAAATGAGCGGAGTTTTTACCGTCTTTGGTGTACACACTGTAGCCATCTCCCTTATCATCAAACCAGACGTCTTTGGTACCAACATTCACAATTGGTTCAATAGCATACACGTGACCAACTTCAATTAATGGACCGTCACCCGACCGTCCGACGTTTGGAATTAATGGCTCTTCATGAATTTTGTACCCCACTCCATGACCACACAACACCTCCACACAACTAAAACCGCGGGACGAAATAAACGTCTCCACCGCATGACTTATGTCACCAATGTGGTTACCTGGCTTGGCTTCCTTAATTGCATGAGCAAGCGCCTCTTGGGTGGCGGCGATTAACTTACGATCGGTATCACTAATGGTACCTACCCCCACCGTAATGCCCGAATCAACAATCATCCCTTGATAGCCAATCGACATATCGAGATTCACTACATCACCTTCTTTTAAAACAACATCGCTCGAAGGAATTCCGTGCTGCACACAATTGTTTACCGAAATACAAATCGCCGCTGGATACGGAGTGGCTGCAAACTCAGGATGGTACCCGAGCAACACTGGCTCTACTCCATACTCTTCAATCAGCTCCATCGCCCGATCATCCAGATCAAGCGTCGACATCCCGGGCACTGATTCTTTGCCGAGCGTCTTTAAAATTTTTGCTAAAATACCACCCGCTATCCGCAGTTTCTCAATCTCTTCAGGTGATTTTTTAGTTATCATAAATAATTAGTCAATGTTTAAAGCAGCCAAAATCTGAGTATGCACTTCGTCAATCGACACCGTACCGTCAATATCATGAACCGTTACATCAGCGTGGTTGCGATAATACGCAATAACCGGCAGTGTATCCTCACGATACCAACGCAAACGTTCCTCAATTGAATGTTCTGTATCATCAGCTCGAGCTCGACTAACCATCCGTTCCCGTACCACCTCCTCTGGCGTTTCAAGATTAATAATAGAAACCGGTCCTCGCTCGAAGAATTTAAAGGCGTCTTCTAGGTCAGGGATTTGCCCTACGGTACGAGGAAATCCATCAATCAGTAAATGGCTTTTATCATCAAGCTGGTCCATCATGGCCTTGCCCCATAGGACCGTCACCATAAAGTCCGGCTGCAAGACACCAGCGCCCAAAGTCGCCGCGATTTTATCTTCGGCAAATGTTTCTTGAGTCGCAGCGAGCGCCCGGAAGCGTCGGCCAGTTTGAATATCAACCACCCGTCTACGGTCACGACTCTCGAGGACCGCTTTGAGTTTTTCGATTTGTGTTCCCTTCCCACTCCCTTGTGGGCCGATAAAAATAACTGTTTTGATATCCATATTATGATTGAAGTGAATTAAAAATGTGGTTTTGCACTGCTTCAGGTGATTGGCTGCCGTCGATATCAATTAATGTGCCGCGTGACCTAAAAAATTCGATTGATTTGGCAGTATAGGTGTTGTATTCCTCGAGTCGTTTTTCAACCGATTTGGGAGAATCAACCACATCCCGAGCACGAGCGGCGCTGCGTACCCGAACTTCATCATCTGAAATATCAAGATTAAAGACAATATATGGTCGATCAATCCAGCGATGAATCTCATCAAACAATTCCGCTTCATTTGGCTTTTTGGCGACCGCCTCAAAGATAACCCGCTCATGTTCAAACTGACTCACGAGCGCATGCGTCATCCAATATGACGCTACCCATTCTGGCATGAGATACCCTCCTTCGTACATCTCCTTCATTTTGTGACCAAACACCGTTGGTGACTGCGATACTTCGCGCACCTTGTTGCCGTTGGAGTATAAGACGCCACCAAAATGTTCTAGAATTGCGCTTGCTTGGGTTCCTTTACCAGATGCAATTTTCCCCATCAGCACAATACTCTGGTATTTGGTCGAATAAGTCATAACTCCACTAGCGTACCTATATTTTCACAAATACGCAATGATTACAGTCTGTTATAATAAACAGTATGTCTCGACCCCATATCATCACATTATCTGGCAAACCAGGCAGTGGAAAATCATCGACCGCTGATAAAGTCGCCGAAATGCTCAATTACACTCGTTACTCATCGGGCGATATGGTGCGCCAACTCTTGCAAAAACACCACTTAACCTTGGCGCAATACAACGAACGGGCCGAGAACGAACATGGGCTCGATAACGAGGTCGACACCATGCTCCGCGATCTCCGCAGCAGTAGCGATATTGTGGTCGATTCACGTCTGGGCTTTTACTGGCTACCCGAATCGTTTAAAGTCTACCTTGATCTCGATATGGAAGTAGCAACCGCCCGCATCTACAAAGACGCCGTGTCGAACACCAGCCGCAGCGGTGCCGGCGAAGGTACCGCCTCATTAATTGAAGTCAGTAAACAAGTAAAAGCCCGGATGCTCAATGAACAACAACGGTTTAAAATGCTGTACCACGTTGATCCGTATGACACTCGACATTTTGATCTGGTGATTGATACGAGCCGACACAGTCCACAAACGGTAGCCCTGGCAGTATTTGATACGTATAAGAAATGGCTCGAGACCGAAGTCTGGCGACAGGTGCGGAGTGCGATACCGATGGGCTTCTCCTTCAAAAACCAATACTAAAAAATTAGTCCAAAATCAGCAGTCTGCTGCGTTGGTCTTCAGAAAAAGCACTCTCACCGTACAATCAGTACGGCTCGGCTCTTTTTCTTCGCCCGCCTTGCATCCCCTCTGATTTAGAACTAATTCATGTTTAATTGACCACCATCTCTTCTCGCAGCTCCATCCAGACTTTTCCTAAATTGTTTTCTCCCGTCCAATCTGCACCCCTCCCCCAAAAAGCATCTTTTAGTGAGTCTTCTATCAGTTCTGCATCACCAGATTTTTTAAGAGTCTCTTGAATATATGGATGCTGGTCCAATTTTGCCTGACATATTTCTTTCATGACTGCATATTTTTCTGTCTGCCAACTTGGCCGCATTTTATCTACATATTTAATAGCCAGCTTTAACGCATTATGAGCTGAGGTGGCATTAAATATTTCTTCAATTATTTCTGCATCATCAAATGCTGCCGCTTGGTAGGCATGTTCTGAAGTCGTCCAGGTACGACCTCGCCACAACACAGAAAACGCTGCAAAGTTTGAGAAACAATATCCAAACTCACCACCATAAAACAACACTTTTGCTGCTAACTCCTCACTACTATAATTTTCTCCTTTGATTATGAACATATATACATATTATTGACTAATAAATCTAGATAAGGAAGGGTGTTTTCTAACTGCTTCTTTAACATCTGTCAGAGAATATGCTTTTATACTTGAAACGCCGCCTTTAATTTTTTGTGTTTGTAACCCATTTAATAATTCTGAAAATTCTTGATTGTGATACAACGCCGAACGTCCACTTATTTCCTCAGAGATTTTTAATTTTGAACCCCACTTATTTCCTTCAGCATCAATATAAAACCCATCTTCACCAACAGCTCTTTCATTAACAGAAAACTCCGGGTTATTTTCAATGATTGCTTTTACATCACTAAATTTAAGAGCTTCAATTTTATTTGTTCCCGATAAAATCTTATTCTTTGGAAGAGTAGCAATGGCTTCAATAAAATCTTTCTGTCTTGCTAACCACACTTTTCCTGTTAATTGAAACAAGATAGCTACTAATGAACCCCACTTATTTCCTTCACTATCGATCCACTCGCCTTGTTCATTCGCTTTACGTAAAAAAACACTTAATTCCGGATCATTTAATACAAATTCTGTTGCCTCTGATAGTTTGTAAATTTTTGGTGTAACTGCATGACTTACAGCTATTCTAGAATCCGCACCATTTAAAAATTCCTTGAAACTGCTTTGCAGATGTAGACCACCACGACCAGTGATGTTAAAACCAATCGCCTTAGCTGTACCCCACTTTTCACCAGTCTCATCATACCAAAAACCATCTTTATTTAACCTGGGAGTTGTATCAAATGTCTTTGGTCGTTCTACTAGTTTAAGCGCTTTACTATCTTTTGGCAGATCATTTGATAAATAGGTATGCAAGTACTCAGACCAATTTTTTCTAAACAAAAGTGTTGTATGTGCTCCGGGATTTTTCATACCGTATTGATTTTTTTCTTCTTTTGTCATTGCTTCTATATGATCGAGACCTTCTGTTTGAAATGCTAAATTTGCAGTATCAAAAATGTCAGTTCTGTTACCATACTCATCACAAACTATAATCACTCGATTAAGTTCTGGCACATTAACACTTACATAGGGCTCACTCCTCATCATTGCCTCAGAAACACTACCCCTTCTGACGTTAATGTTATCACCACTAACATTACAATCATTAATGAGTATGAAGAGAAGCATTTTAAGACGCGGTATAAGCTGAGTATTCTTTTCAAAACCATTACCACTGCCCTGCTGAATTTCCGCTCCTGAAGCAGGTGGAGTAATGACATCAGGGATTTGGGTTTCTAAAATATTAGTAATGGTATCCGTTAATAGTTTTTTAACGGTATTAATTTTATCTAACACTGCTTCTACCCCCTCAAATCCTAAGCCTCTTAAAGCCTCTTCTTCTTGCTGCTGAATATTTACAACTTCAGGATTTTGTTTAGCGTAAACATCTCGAATTGATTCAACAACATTTACAACTTCGTCTAAGAAAAATTCAAGCCGGGCATCAGCATTTGTAATAATATCTACATCTAATTTAAAATCTAAAATTTTTCCCAATCTAACCTGCAGATTCTCCAAATCTCCTTTAAATTTTTCATTGCTATTGCTAAGAGCCTCTGACATTCGTAAATAATACCATAGCAAAACATAGTGCAAAGAAATAAGTTAATTGCGTTAGTATTGCAAAGGACAAAGAAAAAAAGCCCTTGCGGGCTTTTTTCTTGTTTTTTACTTCGCTTTAGTATTGCCTCATCGACAATTGAGCATCGAGGCGACGGATAAGATCCAAGACTACCGACACCACAATCAAAATCGTTGTTCCTCCGATAGCAAGCGCTGCTACTCCGGTGGCGAGCTGTAGTCCGATTGGAAGTACGGCTACCAACGCGAGAAATGTTGCACCTACAAGAGTCAAACGAGTAATCAAGTTACCGAGGTACTCTGAAGTGTGTGCCCCGGGACGAATTCCCGGTACAAAGGCACCGTTTCGTTGGAGGTTAGCAGCCACTGCATCAGGGTCAAACGTTACCGCAGTGTAGAAGAACGTGAACATAAATACGAGCACAAAGTAGGTAATACCGTAGGCTACATAGTTATTGATAAATCCATTCACTGCATCCATCGCTCCCGGGACCCACGGCAAATCAAAAGCCGAGAGAATATTCAACACCATTTGCGGGAACAAGAGAATTGAAAGTGCAAAGATGATTGGAATAACCCCCGCTTGATTAAGACGCATTGGGAGGAATGATGAACTTCCACCGTACGTTGTGCCGCCACGACTTTGTTTAGCGTAGGTAATTGGTACTGGTCGTTCAGCTTCGGTCATAACCACTACCGCGTAGATCACAGCAAGCGCCAAGAATCCGAATCCGATGTACAGCGGAAGCTGTGACATATCAAACGTAAAGATGAGCTGACTGACCGTTGATGGTAGTGTCGCTACAATACCAGCAAAGATGATGATGGACACCCCGTTACCAATACCGTATTCCGTTACCAGTTCACCCACCCACATGAGGAGAATTGAACCAGCAACTACCAAGACAACGTTCACCGCAAAATCAAATGATGACAAGCCGGTAATCACGCCCTGACTCTCAAGGAGAGTGAGGAAGCCAAAACCTTGCAGTACCGCAAGCGGTAATGTGAGCATTCGACTATATTGGGTAAACTTAGCTCGCCCCGCTTCACCTTCATTGGTGTAGAGATCCTTCATAGCCGGCGACATCACCGTCATCAACTGCATGATAATCGAAGCAGTAATAAACGGCCCTACCCCCAGCATCACGATGGACAGGTTAGCTAACCCGCCACCTGAGAAAATATTCAAGAGTCCCAGAAATTGGTTGTTCGAGAAAAATTGTTCAAGCACCGCTTGATCAACCCCAGGAATTGGGACCGCAGCGAGTAAACGGAAGATTACTAAAGCACCAAGTACAAACAGCACACGATTACGGATAGCCGGTTCAGTGAATATGAGTTTGATTTTTCGGAAAAAAGTTTGCATATGGTTCTAGTATACGCTAGTTAATAACCTTTCCGCCAGCTTTTTCTACCTTGGCTTTTGCTGATTCTGAAACGGCACAGCCTTCGATAGTTACTTTTTTAGTCAATTCACCGGTACCGAGGATTTTTACCACTGGTACCCGCTTCCGGAAGGTTGAGATAACCCCAGCATTTACGAGCGATCGTGGAGAAACAGTCGCGCCTGTTTCAAAGTTCGCTTCAATAACTGAAACGTTTACTGGAACAACGGTTGTTTTTTCTTCGTTCACTGTCCGAGCGCGGTTTTTACCATGTCCACGAAGTTTTGGAATCTTTTTGATGAATTCCAACATTTCTGAACGAGTACTGTTACCAGTTCGAGCAGTCTGCCCCTTTCCTCCGCGTCCTGATGTCTTTCCGCGTTTACCACCGAGACCAATTCGTTTGGCTGCCTTTCGCTTGATAGCAGGCTTTAATTCATGTAGTTGCATACGTTATTTTTTAAGCTGCTTAAGCGCTTCGACAGCTGCGCGAGCATTGTTAAGTTTGTTTTTACTGCGAGAGAAGATCTTGGCAGTAATGTCTTTTACTCCAGCCAGTTCCAAAACGGTACGAACAGATGATCCAGCTACGAGTCCACGACCTTTGGCTGGCATCATCATCACTTCACTTGAAGCATATTTTACATGTACGTCATGTGGAATGTGGCTGTCCTTGTTCATCGTTACGGTAATCATGTTCTTCTTGGCATTGCGGATTGCTTTTTCGATAGCGAGCTGTGTGTCTCCGGCTTTACCAATACCTACTCCCACCTTACCGCGCTTGTCTCCAATAACCATTGCTACTGAGAAACTAAAACGGCGACCCCCACCCATCACGCGAGTTACGCGACGGATACTGATGATCTTTTGGTCAAATTCTGGTTTTTGTCGTTCTGGACGAGCACCACGACGTGGGCGTCGTTCATTACGTCGATTGTCTCCTCCGTTTGCGCCGCGACGTCCACGTCCGGCGTTAGCCGTAGTTGCTTCGTCTGTCGCAGGTGCATCGGTCGCAGGTACCACGGGTGGTACTGCAGTTGTGTCTGATGTTGTATCAGTTATAGCTTCCTGTGTCATAAATGTATGGTTAAAATAAATAACGTCTTAGAATGCGAGACCGCCAGCACGTGCTGCGTCAGCTAACATTGCTACAATTCCTTGGTATTTGAATCCTCCGCGGTCAAACACGACGGTAGTAATACCGGCCGCTTTGGCTTTAGCAGCAATTTCAGTTCCGGCTGCTACTGCGCCTTCACTGGTGGTGCCTTTTGTCTTTCGAGAATCAACGGCAGCTAGTGTTACCCCGCGCACATCGTCGATAATTTGTGCGTACACAAATTTGTTACTCTTATACACCGCAAGGCGAGGACGTTCTGCCGTACCTGATACTTTTGATCGGATACGAGCGTGTCGTCCGGCGCGCTTTTCCACTTTATATTGTGATTTTTCCATATATGAAGTAGCCTATACAGCCTTTTTACCTTGCTTGCGAATAATAAACTCTCCTCGGTAACGAATACCTTTACCTTTGTATGGTTCTGGCTTGCGCACTTTACGTACGTTGGCTGCAAACTGCCCGAGAGCATCTTTGTCTGAACCTGTGAGCGTAATAGCTGATTTCTCAACTACGGCCGTGATGCCAGCTGGCACCGTCAGTGGTACTGGGTGTGAAAATCCAACACTCAAAACGAGGTCAGTTCCCTTCACTTCAGCACGGTACCCTACCCCTTCGAGATCGAGGATGCGAGTAAAGCCTTCAGTGACACCCTTTATCATGTTACGGAGGTGCGCTGCGTATGTTCCCCAGAGAGCTTTCGCCATCGGAGTTTCTTGCGGCACAATCGTAACCATACCGTTTTCAATCAGTACGTTAACGTCTTTTTTAATTTCTCGTGTCAATGTTCCTTTCGGACCTTTGACCGTCAGTAGAGTATCCGCCATAGTGATTTCAACACCATTTGGGATAGCTACCGGAATTTTTCCTAGTCGACTCATATGTTTACCAGATGATGAAGAGTTGCTCTCCGCCTACATTTGCAGCTCGGGCCTCGTCATTGGTGAGGATACCAGCTGGTGTAGAAAGAATAAGCTTCCCTTGACCAAATTTAACGCGGTGAATATCTGCCACTTTTGTGTAGAGTCGGCGACCTGGTTTTGAGATACGCTTCACACCGTTGATTTTGTGTGCTCCGTGCTCATACTTGAGGGCAATCTCTAATGTCTTCTTTGCTACAGCACCTTTTGTGCCAACTTTTTCAATAAATCCTGCTGAGACGAGCTTGTCAGCTACTGCATGTCGGAGCTTTGAATATGGGAGTGAAACACTCTTTTTATTCACGGCACCAGCATTTTTAAGCTGAATGATGAAGTCGCCGATTACGTCGCCTACCATGATGATTTTGTTATACCTGGTATATGTCCTTCGTGAGCCGCTTCGCGGAAGCAAATACGGCACATGTCGAAGTCACGCATGTACCCGTGCTTGCGCCCACAGCGCTCACAACGACGTACTACGCGACTCGCAAACTTCGGGGTACGCTGTGAGCGTACAATAACTGATGTTCGAGCCACTTTTTTATTGTTGTTTATGGGACAGTATCACGTAGAATTCGTGACTTGCCCCGTTAATAATCGCTAAAA
>JAIELQ010000001.1 GCA_019752815.1 Patescibacteria group bacterium | reverse complement strand
GCAGCTGGACCCTCGAAGACTTGGTGTTGGAGTACATGTTCAATCACTGCACACGGGATGAATGGGTGGACCGAGACCGGATTGTAAACTGGGTGATTGATACCCTGAACGATGAAAGTAAGAAATCAAAAGCTATCTATGACAAATGCGTGGCTATAAACAACAAAATAAAGGCTCAACTTGAAACCAGTCTAGAACTGTTCGACACGTCACGAGATGGGTACATCAAACGTAATTATTAACTAAAGTAAATGTCGTCAGGGTTTTATCCTTGGCGGCATTTTACATTGTGATACCCACTTTATCTCTAACGTATTTAGGTAAGAAGCAGTAGTCAGATTCTATAATAGCAGTTCTAACTTCCCGCATTCCGGCGCACTAACAAAAATACTATTGCTTTGCAATGGTATTTTTTGTAGGGAGGTTTGCTGGTTCGACACCAGCTATGGACAATTTGAATTTACTTAGTACTATTCAAATCAATAAAGAGCCCTGGTAGCTCTAGTTCAATGGAAAAGGAGTAGACGATGGAAGAAATTAAGTTGGTCCGTGCTAACTTGCAGGAGTTGGCAGAAGTGCTTACACAACTGCTGACGGATAAATCTTTCACTTTCACCCGAGCAAAAATACGGGTGCATGAAAATGATGATTCCCCAAAGGAAGTAACATGGGAACATTGCACCCTTAATAAAATGATGACGCGAGCAATCGACTGGGGAATGGCCGAACCTGGGCATCGGTGGGCCAAATCATATGTGAAGGTAGCTCTAGATGGGCCACCTTATCGCACATCCGATAACGAGGTTCGTCTTCACCCATCAGTAAGGTTTGGTGGAACACGCTACCCCGACAACGGCCACCACACATCGTTTTCAGTGTCACCAGGAAGAATTGAGTTACGTGATGGACTCAACTACCGCCACTATACATTCCAAGTCACCTAAATTCGCAACCGTTCAAATTTGAAAAGGAACTCAAAACTATGAATCGTCCCGGCTTCGGGGCGGTTTTCTTTTACCTCCCCACCACACAAACGTACCTTACCAACGCTAAGCATCATCACACCCTACTCCCCAACACACATACAGTGTGAACGATTAGGGGTGCCTGACTCACACCACGTTAGATTACTCGTGGCATAAGGACGACAGGAACCGGGAGCTCCTCGCGTGGAGGGTATACTTGCCTCTAAAGTCGTAACAATATACGCCTGATCATCAATAGCCTGGTAACAATACGCAGGCTCGCCAGGATTACTACGTGGTATCACTGACAAGAAACCAGCATTGACTAATTCTTGCATACTGGCCTCATACGCAAGAGGATTGACCAATGTTATCGCAGAGCATAATGGACACCCGGGCGTCACTACACCACCACCCGCTATACCAGGAAGCGGCCGATCACAGGCACCCCAGGACGGTAGAGTCGGTGCTACTCCCCCCGCAACAAACACCGGTGCCGAAGGGTCACCGCCACTGTAGTTTAGGGGGTATCGGCCAAACTGCTCACGATATTGTGCCAGGGCGTTTCTGATCTGCAAAACTGTCGTGATACGGGCAGCGTCTCTCGCCTTGGCTCGCGATTCGCTTAGGGGGACCATCGCAAACGACGCTAATAGCCCTACAATCGTAATCACCACCATTACCTCAATGAGCGTAAAACCAGAAGTATCCCCGGTGCGTTTTTTCCCAAACATATAGTGTTTATAGTATACAATCATTTGCTCAATATTTCTGGTGCTGCCGAGGATTATTACTAAAAACCCAAAAATTAATGATTACTTGACAAAATACATTAATTTATGTCATAATTGGAAAGGCTGAAAATAACCAAATTTCTTTTGTAATACTCGTGCTTCTGTTTCGTCATCTTGAACGAATCGTACTAACGGTCGGGTGTTTCCTATTCCCTTTTTTGGGATTTATTTGTGTTGAGCTGTTAATACTATTATATGTCAATTACCCCAAAAACAATTTTTAAAGCCGTCCTCCATCTTGCTGCTGCTTTGGCAGTGGTTGCCATTATTTGTGCTGGACTACTTTTGCTCTGGTCACCTTCATCATCAGCTAACGATGAGAAAATTGTTTGGGGCGTAAACTTCTCAGAAAGTCAGGCCGCCTACCTCGGACTTGATCCAGCGACCACCTACTCTGCCCTCATTAATGAACTAGGTGCCAAACATATTAAAATCCATGTTAATTGGAATGCCACGCAAAAAGATAAACACACTATCGATTTTACATCTCTCGACCGGATGGTAACTGAAGCCGAACAGAACGACGTAAAGCTAGTACTCGTCATCGGGATGAAGACTGGTCGCTGGCCTGAATGCCACACTCCGGACTGGTTCTTACAAGTTGATGAAGATCAACGTGAAGCCGAGATTATCAAATACATCAGCACCCTAGTGGGACGCTACAAGTCATCACCGGCAATTGAATACTGGCAAGTAGAAAATGAACCGCTGCTCCAGTTTGGTACCTGCCCTGATTGGTACTACGATCTCGGCACTAAAATGCTTGAAGCAGAAGTGGCCGCCGTGCGCTCACTTGATCCAAACCGAAAAATTATCGTCTCTGACACCGGGGAACTCTCTACCTGGACTGACGTCGCTAAAATTGCAGACATTGTCGGAGTAACGATGTACCGTAGTAGTTGGGACGCCACTGAAAAAACCTTCGGCCTGAATCCCTACACGTTCCTCACGCCGGAGTTCTACGCTAACAAAGCTGCCTACATCGAGTCAGTCTACGGCACACCAGTCATCGGAATCGAACTTCAAGCCGAACCATGGGCTTCAAAAGGTCTGGCCGAAGCCAGTCTCGAAGAAAAAGCCCTCTCAATGAATCCTGAGCTATTTAAAGAAAATATCCAATTTGCTCGTGAAGCTGGCTTATCACGGTACTATTTATGGGGTGCTGAATGGTGGCTCCACATGAAACAAAAACACAATCAACCAGAAATCTGGGACGAGGCCAAAAGGACAATTGCTGAATAAACTACAAAAAACTGGCACACGCCAGTTTTTTGTAGTGTTATTTGACCTAAAAGCGACCCAGGAGTAGCATTGGAGTAGATACAAATTCGTTCTCAAGGAGAAACAGATGTTCAAAAGTGGTATCGCTCTTGTTCTAATTTCAACACTGCTTGTACCAGCTTCTGCACAAGCCTTCACTACAGCAGAAGCCCAAGTGTGCGCTGACAAGTTACTAACAGCCTACAACAACAAAACCTACCCTAAAAAACTGCTGGCAGTGGAAAAGATTATACAAAAAGCCATTGGTGGAAACTACCGGAGCCTGACCGGAACCGACCTGGCACTCGCACAAAGTGTTGGCGAGGAATATCTCCGGACATCGTTTACTGAACCTTCAGGTGAATACCAATACTGGGATTTGGTTGTGGAAGCAGTTGAAGTAACCATAAATGATCCTGGTTTTCGAGTACTGGGGGAGGTAAACGTCAAATCACCCAAAGGAAGTGGTCGCTATAGCTTTCTGGCTCTAGTGACGACTGAAGGTTGTCGGGTGTACCAGGTGCGCGTAGCCGATGTGATGACTCTGATTGATGCCCTGAAAACATCTCTGGGTTCTGACAAACGGCTCAACCGCATCTACAAAAAATAAATGGTTTACCCCAGCGCACGCGCTGGGGTTTTCTTTTTGCTATACTATTCATTATGAAACTAATCACTCGCCCGAAGCTTGTATCGTTTATTTATTACCTTACTGTCTTTCTTACCGGGGCGGCTGTATTAATTTTTGAAGTAGCGGCGGTCCGAATGTTGGCCCCCTATTTTGGAAGTTCACTCTATGTCCTCTCAAGCGTCCTCACGACCATTCTGGCAGCGCTCAGTTTAGGATACTATTTTGGTGGACGCATTGCAGACCGATTTCCCACCACGACCGTACTCTACGGTATTATTGGGTTAGCGGGGTTGGTGATGTTGTTTTTGCAGATATTAGCGTTGAATATCCTACCGTACGCGAACGTAGTTTTTTCGATTACTGCCGGACCACTGGTGCTGTCACTTGCCCTCTTTTTTGTACCAGCGTTTTTGCTCGGGATTGATTCCCCCTTTGTGATCAAGCTCCTCACCCAAAGCAACACACCTGACCATAATGGTGCGTTAGTGGGATCAATTTTTTTCTTTAGTACAATTGGGAGTATCGTGGGAAGTATTGCAGCTGGATTTTTCCTCATTCCTTTTTTAGGGCTTACGCTCACTATTTCACTGGTCTCAATCCTGTTAATTGTCTGGTCGATGATTGCGCTTGTACTCCTATCTATTATCCCACCTCCCGAATCACGGACAAAACTCCCGTTACCCTTACCACTCATTATTGCTCTTGGTGTAGGCTGTACGGTATATTTTGGTTATATCACCTACACTACAGCCGAGCGGACCACCGACCCAAAAACGATGTACCAAGCTGATGGTTTTTATTCACACCTCAAAGTTTTTGAGCGTACCATAGATGGAGTTACGTTGCGTTTTCTAAAAAATGACGTCAATCATTCTTCCGCTATCATCCCAGGCTCACAAACCCCCGTTTTTACCTACACCCAACTAGCTGACATATTTACCGTCAATAACCCAGATGCCAACACGTATCTCGTACTTGGTGGTGGATCGTATACTATTCCGCGTTTTATTCACCATACGTATCCTGACATGAACATTGCCGTTTCTGAAATTGAACCTGGATTATTTAATTTAGCCCACGAATATTTTGAACTTCCCATAACGGATAAAATTACCAACCACGAGCAAGATGCTCGCGTTTTTTTGCAATCAACCAGTACGCAATATGATGTGATTTTTTCTGACGTAATGAACTCAGGCTTGTTTATTCCACCTCACCTGGCCACAGTAGAATTTTTTGAATCATTTAAGGCACGCTTGGCACCTGATGGGATTGCTATTTTAAACTTTATTGGCTCTCTCGACACAGCTACAATGGGACTAACGGGATCCATGATTAAAACCATCTCGACCGTATTCCCAAATTATGAGTTACTTGCACTTCGGGGCCCAGACTATACCAAAACACAAAATATGTTGTTCATTTTGCGGCACGACGATCAACCAATTGTTATTCCCAATACCAAAATCACTGATTACTTTAACAAGACTGAAAAAATGGCCCCGTCTCTCATAGTTGACCAAAAATCACTTACCCTAGACAAACAAACAGTCTTTACCGATAACCGATCAAATATTGAACCCTTAATTGTTAAAGAGTTTACTGAATTTTAGTCACGTTCATTACACACATAAAAACAGCGGGGAAAGCCCGCTGTTTTTATATAAGTCTATTCTGTTATTTTGCCGCTACTGCCTTGGGAGATTTCTTACGAACGCCACTGGATCCTGCGCGAGCGCGCTTTTTTACTTCAAACGACAGTTCATCTTTTTTCATCTCCACGCGCACCGTTCCGCCACGCAACATTCCTTCCCCCACCATCATTGTTGCTACCGGAGTAAGAATCTTACTTTGAATTACACGCTTCAAAGGTCGCGCGCCAAATTTTGGATCATATCCTTCTTTGGCAATGTAATCGAGCACACTATCATCAATTGATAACACAATTTCTTTGTGACGCAGACGCTTAATAACGTCTTCAATTTGCAAGGCCACAATGCTACGAATAGTCGCTGGCGAAAGAATATCAAAGATGACAATTTCATCCAATCGGTTAAGGAATTCTGGACGGAAGAAACCTTTGAGACTATCCATTACTTTATCTTTGGCTTGGGTGTATTGTGCTACCTCACCCTTGTCTGACGTAAAGCCAAAATTAGACATCCGATCAATATGTTCAGCACCAATATTAGACGTCATGATAATGACGGTATTGCGGAAGTTAATCTTGCGCCCCTTGGAATCAGTCAGGTGTCCAGAATCTAGCACCTGGAGCAAAATGTTAAACACTTCAGGGTGAGCTTTTTCAATTTCATCAAGCAGAATTACCGAGTATGGTCGATGTCTGACACGTTCGGCAAAGTTACTTCCCTCGTCGTGCCCCACATACCCTGGCGGAGAACCGATAATTTTTGAGACTGAATGTTTCTCCATAAACTCAGACATGTCGATACGCAAGAGTGCATCTGGGTCATTAAACATAAACTCTGCAACCGCGCGAGATAATTCGGTCTTACCGACACCGGTAGGTCCAAGGAACAAGAACGAGCCAATCGGACGATTTGGGTCTGCTATGCCTGCTCGTGAACGCTTGATGGCACTGGAAACTAACGCAATGGCGTTTTCTTGACCAATCACCTTTGATTTAAGAATTTCTTCCATGCGGGCCAATTTTGCAGCTTCGGCTTCGAGCATGCGCGACACTGGAATACCGGTCCAACGTGAGACCACGCTCGCAATTTCTTCTTCAGTCACTTCTTCTTTTAAGAGACGACGACTGCGTTGTAGTTTCTTCAGACGCTTCATCTTGGTTTCAAGTTCCCTCTCATTTGCTGGAATCGCATCATAGCGAATTTCAGCAGCGCGTGTTAAATCAGCTACCGCTTCAGCGCTATCAGCCTCTTGACGGAGTTCTTCGAGTTCTTTTTTAAGAGCACTAATATCAGTGAGAGCCTCCTTTTCATTATTCCATTTTGTTTCCAGTGCCGAGGTAGTTTCTTTGAGTTCTCCAATTTCGAACGTGATTTCTTTGAGACGATCTTTGATTTTCTTTTTTTGATCGGTCATCGTTTCCTCTTTTTTCAACGCTTCTCGTTCGATTTCTAACCGACGGATTTGACGGTCTGATTCTACCAATTCTTCTGGTTTGTTCTCGAGTGAAATACGCAATGCCGAAGCAGCTTCATCAATCAAGTCAATCGCCTTGTCAGGCAAAAATCGATCAGTAATGTACCGGGCTGAAAGATTAACTGCCGCCACAATCGCGTCGTCCGTAATTCGCACGCCGTGATACAGTTCGTATTTTTCAGCGATACCACGCAAAATCGCAATCGCATCATCAGTACTGGGCTCATTCACATACACCGGTTGGAAACGTCGAGTCAGGGCCGGATCACGTTCAATATGCTTTTGGTACTCTTTGAGCGTGGTGGCACCAATCACGCGCATTTCACCACGAGCGAGAGCTGGTTTCAACATGTTGCTGGCATCCATTGAACCTTCGGCACTACCAGCACCGACAATAGTGTGGAGTTCATCGATAAACAAAATAATCTGACCGGCAGCCCCTTCAATTTCTTTCATCACTGCTTTGAGACGCTCTTCAAATTCACCGCGGAATTTAGTACCCGCCACCAAGAGACCTAAATCGAGTGATAGGATTTCTTTACCTTTGATTGATTCTGGTACTTGTCCAATTGCAATCTGCTGGGCCAACCCTTCGGCAATCGCGGTTTTACCCACCCCAGCTTCACCAATCAAAACAGGGTTGTTTTTAGTACGACGAGACAGAATTTGAATCACGCGTTGTACCTCTGTATCGCGACCAATCACCGGATCAAGCTTGTTGTCTTGCGCCAGCTTGGTGAGGTTACGCGTATATTTTGTCAGCGCGCGGAATTTCTTTGGTCGTTCAGCATCACTGACGTGATGTTCACGAATGTCTTTGATGACATTCATCACTTTATTTTTGTCGAGTCCGATCCGAGACATAATTTCCGCTGCTGGACCAGGGTGTTCGAGTGTGGCTAAAAATAGGTGCTCAACACCAACATACGAATCGCCGAGCTGTTCAGCAAGGATACCTGAATACTCTAACCCTTTGGCGAGCTCAGGCGTGAGGTAGAGTTGGTAGGATTGTGAAATGGTTGAAGTAGTTTCAGATCCTTCCAGCGCCTCCAGCAACAAATCAGTAAAAACAATGATATCGACATCCATTTTATCGAGCACTGAAATTACCATACTCTCATCCTGCATTGATAAAGCAGTTAATAGATGGACAGGACTCACATGGTTTTGACCACGCTCAATAGCGAGTTCATGTGCTTTTCGAATAGCCTCTTTTGCTTTGGTCGTGAAATTGTGGAAATTGGGCATAAGGCTTCTAAAAAATTAAGGCGAACAAATACAGGGTAGCAGTCAGAACAATCGTTTCAGTAGTAACTCCAGTATACCATTACGTACGAGCGAGTTATAAACACAATATTACCATGAAAAATAGGTAGTGTCAAAATTAGGCACGAATTTTGGCGACGTGGTGGGCCAGCTCGGTCAGTGCCCTATCGATATCTTGTGTACTCGTTTGCAGACCTAAACTAAAGCGCAACGTAGTACTGGCTCGAGCTGTATCGTTAGTTATCGTTTGCACCACTTGACTTGCTCCCCCACCCGCACTACTACAGGCACTTTTGGTACTAATCGCAATCCCCGCAACATCAAGTGTCACGACCGCAAACTCACTATCAATCCCAGGAATCGAAACATTAATGTTATTTACGACGCGCGCGTCACTAACTACACCATTGATGACGGCTGTTGGTATCAATTCTGACAATTTTTGATAAAAATATTGTTGTAGTGCTCCGACCTTTTCTGCATTTGATTGCCATGATGACTGCGCTAACTCAAATGCTTTTGCAAACCCAACGATTGACGCGACTGATTCTGTTCCGGGGCGCAACCCTTGTTCCTGCCTACCACCAAAGCTAATCGGGGAAATCGGTACGCGCTTTTGATGCACGAGTGCACCCACACCTTTTGGTCCGCCAAATTTCCCTGCATCAAGTGACATCAAGTCGCAGCCTAAACGTGACAACTCACATGGCAACCACAATGGTGCCTGAGCAGCGTCGATGTGCAAAAAAATGTCGATTGCTTGCTGCTTAGTGTATTTACTTATGACGCGACTAATCGCTCCGATGTCTTGAATTACCCCAATTTCACTATTAACGTACGCCACTGACACCAGTAGTGTCGCCGGGGTAAGGAGTGCCTGCAATTGCGACAAAATAATTTGGCCACCTTCGTCAACTGGCACATATTTGACTACCACACCCAA
Organism: Patescibacteria group bacterium; assembly: GCA_019752815.1. Classification (GTDB taxonomy): domain Bacteria; phylum Patescibacteriota; class Minisyncoccia; order Phycocordibacterales; family UBA918; genus OLB19. The sequence continues at coordinate 8,422 of JAIELQ010000001.1, read as the reverse complement.
CCCACCTAAATATTCAAATGTCTTTCCGGTTGCCGGGTGTTCGATTAGAGTGGTGATGATTTCAATCTGTTCGTACGGTATTCCGCTCTCATGTCGAGCTTTCACCACTCCGATAATTCCCAAATTGTTACTTTCTGTTCCCCCGCTTGTAAACGTCACACACTCCGGCTGTACTGATAGTGCCCGCGCTACCTTGGTACGAGCATTCGTTACGGCTGCTTTCGCAGTCTGTCCTTCGGTATGGATAGATCCCGGATTACCAAACAATTCTGTGAGATACGGTGTCATGGCCGTAAATACCTCAGGCAACATCGGCGTAGCTGAGGCATGATCCAAATAAGTTCGAGGTCTCGCCTCGAACTTTTCATTTTTTTTCGTAAAGGGATTAAACATTTTTAAATCATGACACAGGGTGATATTTCTGTAAATATCTGCTATACTCCCGGTACTTATATAAGTCAAATGTGGGCACTAGCCTCACTTTATTAGCAACCACCACAATTATTATGGCAAAAAACATTAAAACAGCAGCCCCTAAAATCACCAAGCGTCCACCAATTGTAGTGGTAATGGGTCATATCGACCACGGAAAATCAACGCTTCTGGACTATATCCGCAAAAGTAACGTCGTAACCGGTGAAGCCGGCGGTATCACCCAACACCTCTCAGCCTATGTAGTGGAGCACAAAACCAAAGATGGTGCGCTCGAACACATCACCTTCCTCGATACTCCTGGACATGCTGCGTTCCAAAAAATGCGGTTGCGCGGCGCCGACGTGGCAGACATCGCGATTTTAGTAGTATCAGCTGAAGACGGGGTGAAACCACAAACACTCGAAGCATTGGAATCAATCAAATCAGCCGGCATCCCTATGATTGTAGCTATCAACAAAATTGATAAACCAGGAGCCGACATCCCTCGTACCCAAGCCAGTCTCATCGAACATGAAATTTACATCGAAGGTATGGGGGGCGATATCCCCTGGGCACCAATTTCTGCCAAAGCAGGCACGGGAGTGAGCGATCTGTTAGATCTTGTTATCTTGGCGGCTGATGTAGCTGAATTTACCGGTGACGTTAATGCTCCGGCCACGGGAACAATTATCGATGGATTGATGGATGCCAAACGCGGTAATACCGCCACCTTAATCATCAAAAACGGCACCTTAAAATCAGGTCAATTTGTGGTATCTGGTCATTCTTTTGCTCCTGTCCGTATCATGGAAGATTCCTATGGCAAATCACTCAAGGAAGCTACCCTATCCATGCCAGTTGGGATTGTCGGATTTACCTCAATTCCCAAAGCCGGGAGCGAGTTCTATACCGTAAATAGTAAAAAAGAAGCCGAGCAAGCACTCATTGATACCGAAGCCGCTCCAGTAGTGACGCACAAAAAAACAAACCTCCCTACCATTCCAATTTTGATCAAAGCCGACATGCTAGGCACCATTGATGCCATTGAGCACGAGCTCAATAACTTTGTCTCTGACCGGATCAGTGTGCGTATTATCGATACTGGTGTAGGGGCAATTTCTGAAAGTGATGTCCGTAACGTAAGTGCCACCCCTGACGCTATTATTGTAGGGTTTAACGTTGCCGTTGAACGCGCGGCCGCTGACTTGGCCGCAATCCGTGGTGTCGAGATTGATACCTTCTCAATTATCTACGAACTATCAGACTGGCTCAACAACGCCCTTAAAAACCGCACTCCGAAAAAAGAAGAACGCGTGGTTATTGGTCATGCCAAAATCATTAAACACTTTAGTACCCAGAAAAATACCCATGTCCTCGGTGGTCGGGTCGAAGACGGCATGATGAAGCTGGGTGCTCAAGTACAAATCCTTCGTCGTGATATCGACATGGGCCGAGGAACCGTGAAAAACCTGCAACAACAAAAATCTGACGTCAAACAAGTTGATGAGGGTGAGTTTGGTATGCAGATTGAATCACGTATCGAAATTGCTCCCGGCGACACCCTCGAATGTTTCGAAATGGTAATTTCATAATATGGCAGCTCCCACCACATTCGACCGCCACGATCGCGCCGCGTCGTTAATCAAAGAAGTAGTTGCGACCTTTATCCAAATGGAGGCTAACACCAACCCGATGATTACCGTGACCCACGTCACCGTATCGCCCGACTACCGCAAGGTAACTGTCTACGTAACGACCATCCCCGACGGCCGCGAAGCTGACGCTCTCATTTTCCTTAAACGTTCAGCGAGCGAGATGCGCGGGCATGTTAAGAAGAAGACCAATCTCAAAATCATCCCCCACCTCGAATTTGCCTACGACTACGGCGAAAAACACCGCCAACATATCGACGAGATAGCAAGAGACATCGAAGACAAAAGCGGCAAATCCCACGAAGAAGTAATTGACGAACTGTTGGATTCCGGAAAAGCAGAAATTCCTAGTCCCGATAAAGCCTAACCAAAAAACTCCCACCTTTCTGTTACCAGAAAGGTGGGAGTTTTACTTGAATAATCTTTTGTCTAAACCAGATAAAAATGCTACAGTATCGACACCCAATTGACCGGGTGGCGAAGAGGCTAACGCTGCGGTTTGCAAAACCGCCATTCGCGGGTTCGAATCCCGCCTCGGTCTCATATCTAAAACAAAACATATTCTTTATGTTTTGTTTTAGATATGACAAGGGAATCGAAGCTGTTGCCAGCTATATTATGAGCTTGCGAAGTAATATAGCGACAACGAGTACTGACCGTGTAACGGTCGATTCCCAACACAGATTCAAGGTGAAATCTTGATTGTGCCCAGATGGTGTAATTGGTAGCCACGCAAGACTTAAAATTTTGTGGTCGAAAGGCCGTGCGGGTTCGATTCCCGCTCTGGGCACCTACATGTAAAAATATCAACTTTTTTAGTTGATATTTTTACATATGGGTTGAGAGAATCAAAAAGCGGTTTGAGATAGTTTGTGAACGAAGTGAAACAAAGTATCCAAACGCTGCACAGAATTCGTAGAATTCGATTCCCGCCCCCGGCACAATACAAAAGGCACATGCAGAAGCATGTGCCTTTTGTAAACCATTCAGAGTGCGCGCGAGAGGACTTGAACCTCCACGGATTGCTCCATTAGTTCCTAAGACTAACGCGGCTACCAATTACGCCACACGCGCACTCTGAATACTTTTACCTCGTGCGCCCTCAAGGGTTCGGTCTCTACGAGACCAGTACCCCAATTGGCTCGTGACGAGCTCAATCGGGCTTCGAACCGCACGGCGCTTTTCTGAACGAAAAGCTGTGCCTTGAGGGCGTACAACTCACTTCGTTCATTGTGCGCCCTCAAGGGTTCGAACCTTGGACCGTCTCCTTAAGAGGGAGCTGCTCTACCAACTGAGCTAAGGGCGCATATATGTAACGCACAACCTGTCTCGTTAATGAAGGTAAAGAGTCTGGGAGACTTTTTACGCGTCACTAACTGAAGCTTTGGGCGCATTGTTTAAAACTACAAAATAAACTTATGCGCCAAAGTGTACCTCAGTAATACCACTATTACAAGCTTCGCAACCGCGCCTTCTTGAACTGGGTTGGTCTGAAATACTGGTTGTAGTACCGGGCGAATACCTTTTTAACACCTTCGGGTGCCTTATCGGTAATGCGACACTTGAGTCCACAGTACCCATGGTATTTTGTGACACATTCGTCACACCCGAGGAATAAAACGTGGCAGATTTGATTTTTGCAATGATAATGGGTATCGCTCTTGTGTTCTGAACACAGGTGACAATGGGAAATTATCTCGTTCCCGACTCGCTCCCCTAATCGTTCGTCAAACACAAAGTTACTACCGAGGAATTTGTTCTCGAGTCCCTTTTCTTTCACCTGGTGGGCGTAGTCAATCACTCCCCCTTTTAGGTGGCGCACATCGGTGAAGCCATTGTGCTTGAGCCAGGCACTTGCCTTCTCGCACCGAATTCCGCCGGTGCAGTAGAGAGCGATTTTTTTGTTCTTGTGGATTTTGAGTAGCTCAGGAGTGACTGCTAACTCTTCTTTGAACGTATCGACGTCCGGCAAAATCGCATTTTTAAAATGCCCAATTTCACTCTCATACGCATTGCGCATATCTACCACAATCGCATCTGGATCATCGACGTACTCATTTATTTCTTCGGCAGTTAGGTACGCACCGGTATTCGTGACATCAAAACTAGCATCATCGAGCCCATCAGCGACAATTTTGTCTTTGACTTTGATTGTCAGCTTATAAAACGAAGAAAAATCTTTTTCCTCCACCGCAATTTTATACGGGACACCAGTCAGCTCCGGCAGTGATTGAATGAAGCTATCAAGCGCAGCAAAGTTATCACTCAGCACATTCATCTGGGCATTAATCCCTTCATGTGCAACATAGATACGCCCCAGACACCCCAGTTCTGCGAATTTTGTTAGGAGAACCAGACGAAACGCTACTGGATCTGCGATTTTTACGTACTTGTAAAATGACAGGGTCGTCCGAGGACGAGTATCCGACAAAACCGCTGCCCGTTTTTCGGCTCGCGGTCGGGCATCAATAAACTTACTCGGAGTAGCTACGTTCATACTGATAGTGTGCGCATAATACCGTGGTCATGACCTCTGTGCAACCAAATCATGCACAATTCATAGTCACCATAATCAAAATAACATTGATAATAAAGGCCAGGATGGCAACCCTAAACTTGACTTTTACTATAAATTATGCTATCATAGTAATTGGAATGGGAGGGTACTACCCCGACTTCCCCGTAGACACCAGTTCCTGGTGCCAACCGGCAAGTTGGGCCCCTGCCCACAACGCAACCAGTCAAAGACTTGGCTGCGGCCAGCACTTTGACAACAGAAAATGAAAGATGAATAAAATGTATATTTTCTTCGCTCTCTGCTTTCTCGCTGCTGGAACCGGTCTCTACCTCTACCAGCAACGTGCACTCGTCACAAATGCGATCAAAGCAAAAGCTCAAAAACTGACGGAAGAGCGCATGAGCGCGCTCGGAATCGAAGGGTTGGTCATTGGACCTATCCAAATGATCTTCATCCGCTATTTGGGCGTTCCATTGGCCTCATTTGTCATTACTTTTGTGACGAGCTGGCTTCTGCTTGGGATCTACTACCTGGTCGTGTGGGCCTTTGGAGGCTCCATGACTGTATCTGGATGGTTGCATATGGGGCTAGTTCTCTTGACTACCATCTTGTTGACAGGGTATTTGATCCGCCCGGATAAGCTTCCTGGCGGAACAATTCTTAATGTGCCTAACAATACCGTCATTCCTCTCACCTTCATCGGAGCCCTTTACCGACTTTACCTCAGTGAAGGAGACTTTCCGTGGTGGGGACAACGTTTGTTTCTGGCACTTTCAACGATCACTCTCCGTGACTTCACGACTCGAAAAAAAGACGGGGACACTACGGACGCCTTTTTCAAGGTTACCCCTATCCCCTACACCCTCTTTAACTCTGCTCCAAGAGAAGTCGACGGAGTAGAAGTTATTGATAAGCTCATTATGGGCGTCTCGAAAGGCGGGAGTCCGGTGGGATCGGAACTGCAGATCACACTGCAATCGAAGGATCCGAATCCTGCTTTGCGGAACGATGACCCTGGACTTGAAATCGCTGAACGAGCACGTTCAATGATGAGAACTTGCCAGGGTTACTTCACTTCGGTCGATAACGCTCTTGCAAAAGATGGTATCGCCGGCATGATCGAAGGTGAGACAATGGTGGTCAGCTTCATTATGACAACTGCTGAAAATCTAGCCGAGGGATCAATCGTTCGTGACACAGGTGGCGAACCCACTTATTTCATGGTCGAAGTGACTGAAGCTGACGCTCTTGCAGCAAAGAAGAAAAACCCCCAAGCCTCCGCCAAAGACATTCTGGCGGTGGCCACCAAACGAACCATCAAGGAGTACAAAAAACACCTCGATACACACCTGACCCCAGCTATGAAGGCAGCCGTTTCCATCATAAAGAAAAAGAAGCAACGAGATGGTACGGAAGCAGAGGTGGTCGAATATGTCATCGAGACACGGTCAGTTCAAATCGGTCTAGGAGAAATCCTCGAACGAAATGGCTTTGACCTCATCTCCGCCACGGTCGGCAACGTCGTGTATGACGAAGATCTGAAAACAGCTGCTGTCTCGGCCGAACTGCAAACCTTCGAAAACACTGTCCAAGTCAAGAGTGCTAAGGCGACTGCCGAGGCGCTCAAAGAACTGGAGAGTTCTGCTGACCAAATGAACGACCCTGCCTACTTTGATAAGCTCGGCATCGCTGCCTCAGCTGACCAAGGTGGCAGGGCACAGTTTCACCGCATCTCGACCGACAACAAGTATGCCACGGTCGGCGTTGCAGCTGGCCTGGTCAATCAACAACCGGCACAGACACCCGTACCGGCAACCGTTAAGGAAAAATGACCATGCAAGCTGGACCTGTCAGCACAAATACCAGACTCAAAAGTCTGATGGGATCGAAGTGGCTGGTGTGGAGCCTTCTGGGCTTTGGCATCATCCTCCTCGTTCTGAATCTCTTCATTGGGGGCGATTCCGCCCCCGTGACCACCTCTACCGAAGCAACCCAAGGAGAGAATCTACCGACCACTCCACCCCCCGCAACGAATGATATCGTGGTGAGTGGTGAAGAAAATCCGCTGTCAGACATCTGGCAGTGGGCTGTCTCAGAAGAAAACAGCTGGATCGTATCAGGTATGGCGGCAGTGGCTCTGATTGCCATTATCTTCTTTCTGATGCGTTACAGCGGCGTGAGTGCTGGAAAATTGAGCCGAACCTCTGTAACGATAATCGGCTACCTGGTGCTTGGTGTGCTGATTATACTGTTTAACCTGCTTCCAACTGACATCATCATGGAACTCAGCGGAATCATTATGCTGATACTCGGCGGAATGGTTTTGCTCAGTCTGGTGATGCTAATCACAGGTTGGGGCAATAAACTTGCATGGGTCGTTCTCTTGGTAGGATTTGGCACACTAATGTTCAATCCTGTTGAATCAACGGCCACACGAGTGACAGAAACGGCACGAACCATCCAGGAAGAAGGGCTGAAGGGTATTGCCCCCAACGTGACGCCGATGGTGCCAGACATCATCTATATGTCACCTGAAGAAAAAGTCGCTGCCCGCAAGGCAGAGGCAGAAGAGCTGAAACGCCAGCAAGAACTGGCGCGAATTCAGGCTGAAGGAGAAGCCAGGGCACGTGTTGCAGCGGAAGTCGCTGCAGCGCGTGAACTGGAAGAAACAATGATGGACGCAAAGGCAAAGCCCTGCGTTCGTCGATATAAAGACGAGCTCAACTGCTTCACAGTCACATTCGGTGTTAACACCAAGTATGACCGTGAGGCACTCCCACCGACCAAATTGGCTTCAGGAAAAGAAATCGGCTACTGTATCATTGCCGATCCTGGTGAACCAACCGTCACCCGAGAAGACCTTGGTGGCGGACAACATAGATACACAGGCTCGCCTGGTCTCGTTGTTCAGTTCTTTGATGTTCCAGTAGGAAGATTCGGCTGCGGGTCATAGACCCGCACTACGGCCTCTAGCAAGCTTGCTAGAGGCCGTTTTTTATATAGGTCGGGCAGGCGAAGGAGTTGGTGTTGGACCTGGCCCTACTGGAGACGGTGTTGGTGTTGGACCTGGCCCTACTGGAGACGGTGTTGGTGGCGCACCCGGTAACCGCATAATTTCATCACAACCACCTGCATTAGGATTGTTTGCACAATCTAAGTTATCTTGCAGACCAAACGTATTCGCAGCGATGGTTAAAATGGCGTAGGCGACTAGCATCACGAACATTCCGATGAGACTATAAATAATGTGATTGCGGCCCTCTTCGCGAGCACTGCTGTTTTCGGCGTGGGTAATGTAGATGAGACAACCGTAAAGAAAAACTAAAAAGGCAATACCGGTGAGTAACAAAATAACCGGATACAAAATTACCTCGTTAAAGCGAGCAACAAACTCGTAGGCTTCGGCCGCACCTGGTGACTGAGCGAGATTCGATACGCTGTCCGGATTCATAGTACCCTAAGTATATCACCTCCCCTCTTAAACAAAAAACCACCCCCTGTTAGGGGGTGGTTTTAACATAGTTTAATTAGTTACCCTGTCGTTCAGATGGGACGTTCGGAACTGAAATGGTATCATTATCGAATCCAAGTCCAGTAGTAAGGAAGTTTACAATTCCGTACAGTGAGAGAATGAGTACAAAACCAGCTACCGCGTAGATCATGAGACTCTTACCTTCGGCTTGTTTTTCTGAGTCTGAACCTCCCAAGATAAAGAATTTAAATACTCCCCATACAAAAGCTAGGAAAGCTAGACCCAATACAAGAGGTATGAGTACAGCGTTGATAAAAATGAGGATAGCTCTGAAAAAACCGGCCATTTGACCTCCTTCTGAACTTC
>JAIELQ010000009.1 GCA_019752815.1 Patescibacteria group bacterium | reverse complement strand
GGACAGTGCGTGGCAGGCAGTTTTAGTGGGGCGCTACCCTCCCAAAAAGTAACGGAGGGGTCTCAAGGTTGGTTAGGCGCGAATGGAAACCGTGCCGATAGTGTAATGGCATAAACCAGCTTGACTGTAAGATGTAGGTATCGAACAGACACGAAAGTGGAGCATAGTGAACCGATGGCTCGCGTTAGATGCGGCCGGAGATTACCCGATAAAAGTTACCCTGGGGATAACAGGCTAGTCGTGCCCAAGCGTCCATAGCGACGGCACGGTTCGGCACCTCGATGTCGGCTCGACTTATCCTGGGGCTGGAGCAGGTCCCAAGGGTTTGGCTGTTCGCCAATTAAAAAGTCACGCGAGCTGGGTTTAGACCGTACAGGTTCTAATACGCATATTAATTTATTCGGTATTTGAATTGGTACTTGTACAGTCTAAACCCCATTGAGTATTCGATCTATTGAAATAATGAAAAGAACCAACCAACACGGCGGCGAAGTATAGAGATATACCTCGAAAAGTTGACTGATATCGGAAGAACCCTACTGATCATAAAAAAGTCAGGGGCAATTCCGAGGGAAGTTACATAGTTAGTAACACCCGTAGAGACTACACGTCAGCCTTCCTTAGAAATAGGAAGAAGCTATAGTCCGATCCTTTGAGTAATCAAAGATAACAAAATGCGTGAGACAGGTTGGTCTCCTATCTACTGCAGGCGTCGATATTTGAAGAGATTTGTCCCTAGTACGAGAGGACCGGGATGAACTGACCTCTGGTCTATCTGCTGTCACGCCAGTGGCACCGCAGAGTAGCTATGTTGGGAAAGGATAACCGCTGAAAGCATCTAAGCGGGAAGCCAACTCTAAGATTAGATATCATTAAGTCCCCTGAGAGATGATCAGGTTGATAGGCGCTAGATGGAAGTGCAGCAATGCATGGAGTCAAGGCGTACTAATAGGACGTATTTCCTGTAAGGAACGTTGTTCATCAATTCTTTTCCAAAAATTGACGAATTGCTTCGTTGAGTTTGAAGAAAAATGTTCGCTGGGCGTTAAGCCCCACTCACATTTTTAATCAAACTCGCCTCGCACTTCATTCAATTTATGAAAAATAATGAAATGAATAACCGACCGGAACATGTGAATACAAAGCTGTACAGTTTTGTGAGTAATTGTGTTAAATGTCGTTAAATAATAGAATATGAGTTCTCTGACAGTAATGTCAGATGTTAAATATCGTGAAGTGATTATGTAATCACAGAGTACGGTCGGGGCGTAGCGCAGTTGGTTAGCGCGTTGCACTTGGGTTGCGGAGGTCGGTGGTTCGAATCCATCCGCCCCGACCAAATGAGGCCCGTTCGTCTAACGAAGACATGTTGTGAAAGCAACAGATGTGCGTATAAGCCGCACACGGGCTGCCATTCCTCGCTCACTATGTGCGGGAATTACTTCACGATATTTAACTCAAATATCAAATTCAAGATTGAATGTTGGTGCTTTAGCGAAAGGGGTCCACCCGTTCTCATTCCGAACACGGAAGTTAAGCCTTTCATCGCCGATGGTACTCCGTAAGGGGCAGAGTAGGTAGGCGCCAACATTGAGTCTTGAATTAACAAAAACCACTAGTCAAAAAGACTAGTGGTTTTTGTTAACGCAAATGGCGGTTTGCGCCTACTGTGGGAGAGCAGGTCCCGCGTACCGCGGCTGTCCACTCATTGGCTAATTTATTTCACAAGTTCATAAATTAACTCAATGAGTCTTGCGAAAGTGATGAGTAAATCACTTTCTCACGCCAACATTTACGCTCATTTCTTCATTCCACATTAAGTTTTCACTCACTATCATATATGATGGTGAATTTTGCTTTTCGTTACCCCTAAACCTACCTGTTAACAGGTAGGTTTAGGGTGGTTTTTTAAATAAAATATTTAGTTGCGGAATGCTAAAACGGGTGTATTGTAGAGGTACAGAGGCTGTCGGTCTAGAAGCGACCGGGAGATTAGATGTCCTGTTATGGGCCGCTCTGTGTATGGGAGAGTAATCGCTGTCCTAACGGACTACCTTTTGAAATGAGGCTAAAACTCACTGCAGGCCGGCTTGCAGATAATGAGTATAAATGGGTGCTTTTCGACATACCGAAAGGTTCCGGCGGTGAAAAGATCTGAAAAATGGTCGCTCCAATTCGACAAATGGTAGCGTGGAGCTCTTGGCTTGCGTTTTTAATACCAACATTTGCGTCGGAGGTATTTCGAGGTGGGGGAAGTATGGTCGGCAGATCAGAACGTGCCAGCGGCACACTCTCACCTCGAGATATTTCCATAAAGAGTTCACATCATAAGCACCCTCACGGGGCTTTTTTATTGTCAGTTGCCCAAGATTGTTCCTTGCACGCAATGCTACAATATACAGATGAAAAATACGCGAATGTGGGCGTTTTGGCGGCGAGTTCAGTATGGAACTGGCTATATCACTTTTTTAAGTCTGGTTTCATTATCGGTGTATTTTGTGTTCTATTACACGCCAGCCACCTGTTTTGACCTGGCGCAAAATGGTGATGAAGGAGGGGTAGACTGTGGGGGAGGGTGTACTCGCATTTGTGCCTTTACCGTAACTCCACCAAAGGTGGTGTGGGTTAAGAGTTTTGAGATTCAGCCAGGACAATACAATGCGGTAGCGTATATTGAAAATCAGAACGTGGTAGCAGGTACACCGGTACTTGATTATGTGTTTCGATTGTATGATGGTGCGGGTTTAATTACGGAGCGAGCGGGTAAAACAGTGTTGCCGGCCAATAGTACCTACCCGGTGTTTGAGGGGCGAGTTGATACTGATGGGCGCGTGCCGACAGAAACGACACTGGAAATCCGTAATGCCGATATGTGGCTTCCATCTATTATTGGTCGTGAACAGTTTAAAACAGTTGACTTACAGTTAGTAGAAGCTGGCACTCGTCCAAAACTTAACGTTAAAATTGAAAACACTGATTTAAAAGAAGCACAATCTGTTGAAGTAGTAGCTACTATTTTTGATCAAAGTGGTATTCCACTCACGTCTTCGCAAACGTACATTGATTTATTTGCGGGACGTAGTCAAAAAGACATTGTGTTTACCTGGCCAAACCCGATTGCAAAAACCGTACGCAGCTGTGCCGTGCCCACTGACGTTGTGATTGCCATTGACCTCTCGGGTAGTATGAATAATGACGGTAATAACCCGCCAGAACCAGTCACGTCGGTGTTAGAGGCGGCCAGTGCGTTTGCCAGTCAGTTGCGAACCGATGACCGGGTGTCAGTGGTGACGTTTGCAACCAAAGCCACTCTTAATAATCAACTGACAAACAATGTCACGAGTGTCGCTAACGCGATCAAGCAGCTTAAAATTGATCCCAAAGAGGAGCTCGGTAATACCAATCCAGGAGATGCGCTTATTTTGGCAAAAGGAGAATTAAGTTCTACCAGACAAAATCCGGATGCGCGTAAAGTGGTTGTGCTACTCACCGATGGTCTCGCTACTGCGCCAGAAAAAGAACCTGAGGAGTATGCTAAAGTCCAGGCAGATATAGTTAAAAGTGAAGATATTACGGTCTACACCATTGGTCTAGGGAAGAGTGTGAACATGGATTTCTTGCGCACCCTCGCCTCTGGGTCAAATCTCGCCTATGCCGCCCCAACGACTGGTACCCTAGGTAGTATTTATAAAAATATTACTGATTCCATTTGTGAAGATGGGGCGGCGCGAATTGATGTGATTCCCAAAGTAACTAGATCATTTGCACCACTTGAATAAGCTCTGTAATCGCCAGCTTCTTTGTTGTCTGCGACAAATAAACATTCATCGTACATAAAGTACGCCTCATATTTATTTATCTTGACGTCGCGAATCTGGCTGATTACAGAGCTTATTCACACTAAAAACCTAAACCCGCAAGGTGTGATTATTGTCTAAATCGGCTATGCTATAGACATGCACGGATTGCGCGCTTTTTTCCAATCATTTGATGTTATTTTGTTTGGTACAGTAATTCTCCTGACTTTACTTGGTCTGGTGACAATGTATTCATATCAAGGTGACAATCTCTATTTTAACCGCCAATTGTTATGGATTGGGGTAGCACTGGTGGCTTTTTTTCTAGCGCTTTTGCCTGATTACCGGTTTTTTAGAATTGGGAACACAACCTTTTTCTTTTATGTGGGAATTGTACTGGCGCTCATTTTGGTGTTGTTTATTGGCGAAGTTACCCTGGGTGCGCAGAGTCGGTTTGACCTCGGGTTTTTCTCATTACAACCGGCAGACCCCGCTAAATTGATTTTGATTCTTGTCTTGGCCAAATATTTCTCCAAACGACATGAGCTGATTGGTGATTTTAGGCATATTATCATCTCGGGAGTGTACGCATTTATTATTTTTGGGCTCGTGTTTATTCAGCCCGATTTTGGTTCCGGTATCATTTTGTTTTTTATTTGGTTTGGAATGATTTTAGCAGCCGGCATTAAATTACGGCACTTGGCGGTAGTGTTTATTGTGGGAGCAATCACTTTTGGCGGTATGTGGCAGTTTGCTTTTCAAGATTACCAAAAGGAGCGAATCATGACGTTTCTCGATCCGCTCGCAGATATCCAGGGGGCAGGCTACAACGCCTATCAATCGACCGTTGCGGTCGGGTCAGGTCAATTATTGGGCAAGGGGATCGGTTATGGTACACAGTCAAAATTACTATTTTTGCCTGAATATGAAACTGACTTTATCTTTGCGGCCTACGCTGAAGAATGGGGATTGCTTGGGGTGCTGCTATTGTTTGTTGGGTTTGGCGTAGTTGTCTGGCGACTGTTAATTCAGGCTGTTCGTGGAGCGAGTAATTTTGAGACCTTGTTTGCGACTGGGGTAGTTATTTTTCTCATTAGTCACTTTTTTGTTCATATTGGAATGAATATTGGTTTGCTACCGGTGACGGGAACTACGGTGCCATTTTTAAGTTACGGCGGGTCGCACCTGGTGACAGAATATGTAGCCATCGGTATGGTGTTTGCGATGAGTCGCTATGCACGTATTAGCAAAAGAGCATCCTTAGATGAAGACGCTCTGTTGTCAAAAGTATAGAAGAGCAGCGTTTAGACGCCAAATGTTCGTAAATTAAGGTAGATGATGCCGGCGATACCAACAATGATCACTGCTACGAGAACCATGTTAGCTTGCCCGGGAGTACTGACGATTTTTGATTTAATCAACCAGCCAATAATTCCTCCGGGACCCTTTTTTTGGCGGTTTTGGATAATTGCGTCTTCGTCATTTATTTTAAAATTGTGATCCATGAGATTTGTTTCTTATAATCCTATTTTATACTGCTTTTGCATTCTGTGGATGAAAGTATTCCCCATCAATCTTAAAAAACGCTGTTATTAAGGGTATAATAAAAAATACAATCATGAACTCATTATTTCGGAGTAAAACCAAGGGCTTTACGCTTATTGAAGTGATGGTGGTTATTACTATTGTTGGATTTCTTGCCAGTGTGGTGCTAGCTGCCTTGACTGACGCGCGGGCTAAAGCCCGTGATACTCAGCGCGTGCAGATGGTGAAGGAATTGCAAAAGGCGCTTGAGTTATACCGTAATGAAAACAATGGTAATTACCCTTGTGCTGCTGTGATGCCTGCATGTGTGTCCGGTGGAGGACAGGTAAATGTTAATGGTTCAGCGAGTACCACGGTCTTTAATGTCGCCTTGGCCCAGTTTCTAACACTGCCGCGAGAAGAGACGGTCTTTTCATCCACACCTACCTGGGGTTCAATCTTGTACCGTACGGGAGGTACTACTGCAGCGCCACAGCGTAACAGTTATACGATTCTACTACGACGTGAGATCGCGGTTGCCAACAGTGCAGGGGTAGTAATAAATCCCGGCAACTTTTGTGATATTCGTGTTGGACCAAGTCCGAACACTGCTAACTGGCCAGATGCCAACTACCCTGACTGTTTTTAGGGGTTAGTATACTTAGCGAATTTGATATAAGCTCTCAATTTGACGAGTCATTTTTGCCACCGTTCTTGATTCTAGTTTTGTTTGTAGTGTCTGTGCTCGTTCTGTGGCGAGAGTTTTACCTTTGTAGGTTTCAGAGAGTGCTTGCACGAGGTTGTTGGTGGAGTCGGGAGGAATTAAAAGTCCCTCGTGCGGATGAGTGATGATATCGGGAATACCGCCAACATTGGTGGCGATGATCGGCACCCCAGCTAATCCCGCTTCATGGAGAACATACCCATAGGATTCTGATTTAGAAACGAGGACAAACATATCAAAGGCCTTTAAAAAACGAGCAGCGTCAACCACATTACCTAAGAGAAATATTTTGTCTGTTAGCTTCCGTTCAAAAATGAGCTTTTCAAGTTCAGAGAACATTTTTCCTTCCCCAATTAAGACTAGACTTTGGTTCGGTTCAGTTTGTAATCGCTGTGCAAAAGCATCGATCAAAACAGAGTGGCGTTTTACCGGATGTAGTTCAGCGACGCAGGTTACCCAGTAGGAAGAAACAAAGGCTGCTAGTTGCGGGTAGAAATCAATTAATTTAGTCCGAGCCTCATTCCGGTCATACATGGCACCGATAGTGCGCCCGGGATTAATTACCTTCATTTTTTCCTGCGCACCGGGCCAATTCATTTGGGATACAATTGCGTTTGAAACAGCAATGGTGCGATCTGACAACAGTACGGTGACATAATGAAAAAATTTAATTATGAGACGTTGCCACCGGGGGCGGTCTTCATTAAATGCCCAACCGTGAGCAGTAAAAATTATATTCGGTACGCGGGCAAACCTACCCGCCACTGCACCGACGAGTCCCGCAATTGAGCTATTAAGGTGGAGTACATCCGGTTTTTCTGATTTTAGTGTCTGCAAAAGTTCTGTATAGCTGCGCCAGGCTTGTTTCAAGGATGTACTGTTTTGCATTTCTCGTAAGGTGATGGTGTGCACGTTAGCATTTTGGAGCATGGTTAAGAGAGCCCCGTTACCCCCAAGCGCCACCACCGATTCGAATTTTGATTTATCAAGATTGAGAGCGAGGTCATAGACGTATCGTTGAGCCCCACCAAAGTTTGATTTTGTGATCAGGAAAAGAACTTTAATTTTGGCTTTGTTTTGCAAGGTTTTTTCCATAATAATAGTCTTAGTATAACTTATTTTTAGGATGTTTGGTTGCTGAATCCTTGCTACTCGATTATCTTCCTAGTACGATAGGGGAACTTATATGGGGGAACGCACACGAGAATTACTGATACTCATTACCGGAGACATTGTCTTCTTTTTTGTGGCTCTATGGTTGACGTTATTTGTACGATATTTAGAATTCCCGGGCAGTGAATTAATCGCCAACCATTTCGGTCCGTTTTTGATACTGTCTGGCGTGTGGTTGTTTATTTTTTATGTCGGTGGTTTATATGATAAACACACGGTCTTTTTAAAGTCTCTCTTGTTTAGTCGTATTCTAAATATTCAGTTTATGAATATTTTGGTAGCGGCACTTTTGTTCATGATTATTCCATTTGGCATTGCTCCCAAAACAAATTTGGTTATTTATTTACTCATATCAATTGGTTTAATCACCTGGTGGCGGTTGTATCTCTTTAACTACCTCTCACCAAAAAACCAACAAAAAGCAATTCTGCTGGCGGATGGGAGTGAGGCGATTGAACTGGTAGATGAAATAAATAATAACGCCCGATACAACTACAGTTTTGCGCGGTTGATTGATAGCGAGACTGCCCAAAAGACACCAGGGTTTGAAGAGAAACTCTTGGCTCTCATTGAGAAAGAAAAAATTCAAATTATTGTCGCTAACCCCCATAGTGAATATTTAGAAAAAATTCTGCCGCAGTTGTTCGACAAAGCGTTCATTGATTTTAACTGTACGTTTTTAGATTTTTATAAAGTGTATGAAGACACGTTTGATCGAGTACCACTGTCGTCATTACGGTATGACTGGTTTTTGGCCCATGTCTCACAATCAAAAAGTATCGTCTATGATTTTTCTAAACGAGTGATCGATATTGTAGGGTCGCTTGTTCTAGGATGTATTTTGCTGATACTGTTACCATTTATTTATCTGGCAATGCGTTTTGAAGGGAGGGGTGAATTGTTTATTACTCAAGACCGTATTGGTCAGTTTAATAAACCAGTCAAAGTGTATAAAATCCGCACCATGACGCAAAACTTGGCCGGTAGTGCCACCTGGACTAATGAAGATGCCAAAGCAGGTAATGTCGTGACTCGGGTAGGGGCGATACTGCGTAAATCAAGTATTGATGAGTTTCCACAAATTTGGACTATCCTCAAAGGTGAGATGTCGCTCATCGGTCCCCGTAATGATATTGTGGGGTTAGGCAATCGGTTGGCCGAAGAAATCCCGTACTACAAAATTCGAAACTTTGTAAAACCGGGGGTTACCGGCTGGGCACAGACCAATCAGCACTACATGGCTAACAACATTAGTCCGCAATCAATTGAGGAGTCCCGAGTTCGTCTGGCGTACGATTTATACTATGTTAAAAACCGTTCATTTACCCTCGATGTGGCGATTGCCTTAAAAACTATCAAGACCTTACTGTCACGATTCGGTGTAACTATTCGTTTCCGGTAAACGTTTAATACATGACGAGTTACCTGGGTTTGACATACCATACCCTCATTATTACGACATGATATACTAGGGCCACCTTATTTATGAAACAAACTATTTTTATTGTTGGAGGAGCGGGGTACGTCGGTGAAATGCTCTGCGAGCAGTTGGGTAAACGTGAAGACGTTGAGGCAATTGTCACGCTCGACAAAGAACCACAATCAGAGTATTCCAAAGCGCTGCCCAAAGTAACGTACATACAAGCCAACATGGCGGATACAAACTGGCAGGAAAAAGTAGCGACTTTTGCGCCGACGATTGTGATTCATACCGCCTGGCAAATTAGAGCCATGTACGGTGAGGCTGAAAAAGAGTGGCACTGGAACGTCGATGGATCCAACAACGTTTTTAACTTTGCGTTTGATAAATCATCAGTTGATAAACTGATCTATTTCTCCACTGCCTCTTCGTACGGAGCGCGTCCCGATAACACCATTCTACACCGCTTTACCGAAGTTGAAGGTTTCCGCCCCGATGATTACATTTACGCCAAAGAAAAAAGGGTAACTGAAGAAAACCTCAAAGCGTTGTTTGATACTAAAAAAGCGGCTGGTGCGAGCACCCCGCAAATATTTATTGTTAGGCCAGCCGCCATTACGGGTCCGCGCGGACGATTTATGCGCATTCGGTTCGGGTTACAATCAGCCCTCTCGGGTAACCTCAAGGGTGGTTTTGTAAACAAAATCATCACTACCTTGACCGCGTTTGTTCCCGCTACCAAAGGGTGGGTCCGACAGTTTATTCACGAAGACGATGTGACTGATATTGTGACCAAATTTACGTTTGAAGATTTCGCGACTGATTACCAAGTCTTTAACATCACTCCCGAAGGTGAGCCGGTACTCGCAAAAGATATGGCGGAGGCAGTTGGTAAGAAGATTTTACCAATTGCTCCCTGGATGGCTCGATTAGCGTTTTTCTTTTTCTGGCACGCTACCCAAGGTCGTGTTCCCACTTGTCCGGGATCATGGCGGTTCTATTCATATCCGGTCGTGATGAGTGGGGCCAAGCTCGCGACAATTTACGAGTGTAAGTATTCGAGCAAGGATGCATTTCGGTATACCGATGGCCGCTACAGTGACTGGGTTCCAGAAGGAAGTAAAAATCCAAAACCAATTCAAAGCGTATAACCAAAAAAGAGCAAGCAATCCTTGCTCTTTTTTGGTATACTAGCCGGATTATGATTGTTGATGGAAAAGCGATTGCACTTCAAATACTAGCTGAAGTTACTGCCAGAGTTAAAAAATTACCCCAGGCGCCACGCCTCACGGTCTTTACCTGTGCGCCCAATTTTGAAACACAAAAGTTTTTGGCCCTAAAACAACAACGTGCGACTGAAGTGGGGATTGAGGTCACGGTAGTGGAACTTGATCCGCGCAGTATGACACCGCTCGTCATTCAGGCTATTAATGAAGCAACCCCACACACCGATGGTATTGTGGTTCAGCTACCGTTTCCGCCCAGTATTGATATTGCCGCAGTGCTCGCCAGCGTGCCTGTCAGTCACGATGTGGATGCACTCATGTACGACGGTTCAGATGTAACTGTTTTGCCACCGGTGGTAGGTGCAATTGATGCAATTGCTCGGCATCACCAAGTATTGTGGACTAACAAGCAGGTAGTGGTAGTAGGGCAGGGGCGACTGGTGGGTGCGCCCGCGGCACTGTATGCGGCGAGCAATGGTGCCCACGTGACGATTTTAGAAAAAGATACTGCCGATTCCGAGCAGGCAATTAAAGAAGCCGACATCCTAATCTTAGGAGCGGGAGTACCCGGACTGGTGGCAAAAGACATGGTAAAGCCAGGTGTGATTGTGTTTGATGCAGGAACGAGTGAAGAGGGAGGAATGCTCGTAGGAGATGCAGACACCGATATACAATCAGTAGCGTCACTCGTGACGCCGGTTCCGGGTGGAATTGGCCCGATTACTATAGCCGTGTTGCTGCAAAATGTAGTGACGTTGGCGCAGAATAAGGCCTTATTATAGAAAGTATGCGCCGGTTATGGTATAACAGTACCATTAATCCCTTAGTTTATGTCCGTTACGCCATCTCAAAATCAACCAGAAAATAGCGCCGCTGTAGAAAATTTTTTACGAATCTTCCGCGTCATCGTTGTCATTGCAGTGAGTGCACTTATTGCCTACTTTGTTTATAGTAACGCCACTAATCCAAATGCCAACTACCCATTTAAGTTAGGTCTGGATCTCGCCGGGGGCAGTCATCTCGTCTACGAGGCGGATGTAAGTCAAATTGATCCTGCCGAAGTGCCAGAATTAATGGACGTGTTACGTCTTGTGATTGAACGTCGCGTCAACATGTTTGGTGTGTCAGAGCCAATCATTCAGGTAGAGGAAAGTAGTTTTGCGGCTGAAGTTAAACAACATCGTTTAGTAGTTGAGTTGCCAGGGGTAACTGATGTTACTAAGGCCGTAGAAGAAATCGGACGCACACCACTATTGGAATTTAAATTGATTGATGAAGAGGTGATCGCGGCTCAACAGTCAGCCGAGGCGCTGCAAGCTAATGCAACGTCTGGGTCCGTTATTGGCAATGTAAAAGTAAACGGTGAATTGGTGTCTGAAATGGATCCATATACTGAAACTGGACTCACCGGACGATATTTAGAAACAGCTGCCTTGGAATTTACGAGTGGGCAATCAGGGCAGCTTGCCGGTGAACCAATCGTATCTATTAAGTTTAATGAAGAGGGGGGTGAACTCTTTGAAAAAATCACTCGAGAGAATACGGGCAAGCAACTCGCTATCTTTCTTGATGGTGAAATTATCTCTGCTCCAACTATAAATGAGGCTATTTCTGGGGGGACAGCAGTGATTTCTGGAGGCTTTGATCCCGAGGAAGCAAAAGCCTTGGCACAGAATCTAAACTTTGGTGCTTTGCCGGTACCGATTACGTTAGCGAGTACCCAAACCATCGACGCAACGCTCGGTGCGGGAGTCATACAACAAAGCTACATGGCGGGGTTGGTGGGCTTTGGTATTATTTCGCTCTTTTTAATGTTCTGGTACCGGGTTCCAGGGATTATTGCCAGTATTGCCCTCATTATCTATATCCTTGTAAACATGGCCGCTTTTATGGTTATTCCGGTCACGATGACGGCCGCTGGTTTAGCTGGGTTTGTTCTGTCACTGGGTATGGCGGTGGACGCCAATGTGCTTGTGTTTGAACGGTTTAAAGAAGAGTTCCGGGCTGGTAAAAGTAGTCGCGAGGCAGCCCGCGAAGGTTTCTCTCGTGCTTGGAGTGCGATTCGAGATGGTAACATCACCGGATTATTGTCAGCCGTTATTTTGTTCTGGTTTGGAACAGCAATGATTAAAGGCTTCGCCCTAGTGCTTGGAATCGGTATCATCGTCTCTGTTTTGTCAGCTATTGTCTTGACTCGAACCATGATGTTGGCGTTGCCTGATGTGAAGCGTGATGATAAAACGGTGTGGTCATTTTTACTCGGTACTGGCATTAAAATAAAATAGTATGTTTATCATTACGTATCGAAAATTGTTTTTGATGATTGGCGCATTGATTGTTCTCACCGCGGCGACGATTGTGTTTACCTTGGGACTTAAACCAGGAATTGATTTTACTGGTGGTGCTCTGACCGAAGTGCAGTATCAAACACTGCCTGAAAAAAGTGCCATCGAATCAGTCCTTAGCGAAAATGGACTTGAAAATAGCGCTATCCGGCAATCAGCTGGGGAACTCGGAACAAGTTACATTATTACTACCCGCACGTTATCAGTAGAAGAACAGAAAAATATTGAAACAAAATTGCTCGAGATAGCTCCTGACTCAAAAATTATCCGTACGACTTCGGTTGGTCCGGTCATTGGAGCGGAGTTAGCTGACAAAGCGTACTATGCGTTATTCGCAGTATCACTCATGATTATTATTTATGTAGCCATTGCCTTTGTCGGTATTGGTACACCGGTGAGTTCTTGGGTCTACGGAGCGATGACAGTGTTAGTTCTTGTTCACGATATTTTGGTACCAGTAGCCGTGATGAGTTTGCTGGGGTACTTGGCAGGACTGGAAGTCGACGTTCTGTTTGTGACGGCCCTGCTTACGATTCTCGGTTATTCGGTAAACGACACCATTGTTATTTTTGACCGCGTGCGTGAGAAACTACAGCAGAATCGTACTGAACATAAAAAAGTGGTTAAAAGAGTTGGTGAAATGGACCGAACAGAAGTGACCTACACCTTAAACAAACCGTTTGATGAGTTGGTGGGGCAGGCTGTAGACGAAACGATGGTCCGTTCTGTGAACACCTCGCTCACTGTATTGTTCGCGCTCCTTGCACTTTATTTCTTTGGTAGTGTGGTGACGCAAACATTTGCCCTCGTACTTATCGCCGGTGTGATTGCCGGAGCTTACTCATCAATCTTTATTGCGAGTCCACTCCTTGTGGCTTATGCCGAATATCAAGCAAAAAGGGAAAGTAAGTAGGTATGATAATTGGAATCACCGGAACCGATGGGGCTGGCAAAGGAACAGTGGTTGACTACCTCGTCACTCACCATGGTTTTGGTCACTACTCATCTCGTGATTTTATTATGGAGGAGATCAATCGCTTGAATTTACCCACTGATCGCAATCAGTTACGGCTCACCGCCAATGACTTGCGTGAACAATTTGGTAATGATGTGATTGTGCGCAAGGCTTTTGAAAAAGCAACCACTGAACAAAAAGACGCTGTAGTGATTGAATCCATTAGAGCGATGGCAGAAGTTGAGTATCTTAAATTACACGGGGGGATACTGCTCGCTGTTGATGCGGATCCAGTTGTGCGTTATGCACGGGTGCAGGGCAGGCGCTCAGAAACCGATAAAGTAACGTACGATGAATTTTTAGCCCACGAAGCTCTTGAAAACAACGACCCGAACCCACATGGTATGCAAAAAGCCAAGGTAATGGCAGCAGCAGACTACATCATTAAAAACAGCGCCGATAAAAAAACACTCGCTCGTGAGGTGGAAAAATTCATCCAAAGCTTGGCCCAATAACCTTTTTTGTATAGTCTCCAGCCCTAAATATTTGTATGGTTCGTCGTGAACAATATGCTACTATGATGACATTACACAGGTAATCAATTTTTATGCACTGGTTTATTGACCCAATTAAAAATCACTATGCTGATTTTGATGGACGAGTGGGACGACAAGAGTACTGGATGTTCGTTTTATTTAACGTTCTGTTGAGTTTTGCGTTTGAAATTGTGGGCTTGGATGTGCTTTCTATGCTGGTAGGGTTGGCACTGTTGGTGCCAAGTCTCGCTCTGGCTTCGCGTCGCCTTCATGATATTGGGCGTAGTGGTTGGTGGCAATTACTCTTGTTTATACCAATTATCGGGTGGATTATTTTAATTGTATGGATGGTTACTAAAACCGAACCGATTGATAATGCCTATGGTGCCCCAGCGGTGCCTAAAACAGGACCAGAGGGAACACCAGAAGTGCCAGTTGCAACCGCTGCTGCCCCGGTAGTCGAAATTGACACTCCAGCCTCGATGACGGAAACAATGGATGTTACCCCAGATGTACCCGCGAGTGCATCTGCAGACAGTTCTGCTGGCTCCGTCGATTCAGCAGCTTCAAAATAATTCCGGTATATCATTAAAGCTAAAAAACCTTTCAGTTAACTGAAAGGTTTTTTAGCTTTAGATCAAGTAAGTTTACAGGTGGATTTTTGTGCCGATGAACGGACGGTTATCGAGGTAGTCAGCGAGAGCTTCTAATTTTAGACCATTGATTTGGGCGACTTCGATACCGCGGGCTTCAGCTTCGCGGGCAGCAATTGGATCAAACGGGGCAGATAGTCCTGGCGCCCATTCGTCGGGGATGAGTTTCCGAAATTCGGTCCAGGTGATGTCTTCGATTTTTATGGCGTCGGGGTTCGTGTGTGGGTTGTCGGTATAGACGTAGTCGGTGTTGCTGAGGTTGATGACTTTGGTGGCGCCAACCCGTTGTGCAATCTGTATCGCGCGCAAATCGGTACTGCACCCTGGGCGGTATCCGGCGGCAATAATCACTTGTTCGCTTGGATGTAGGTCGAGAACTTCATCCGGGTTCGTTATCATTACCCGGTGGGCAATATCGCGGAAAATGGTCCGTAGTAAATGGCCATTGAGACGCGTAGCGTGAATACCCATCCAATCGAGGTCGTCAGGGGTGAGTTCGGTGACCGCGGATGCGGCGTCTTGATAGCGTCTGGCGGTTTTGCCGCCGCCGGCGATGATAATAAAACGGCGACTACTATGAGTAGTCGCTTGGGTATGAATGAGGTCTTTAAAATTGCTAAGGAAGGTGGTGTCAATGCCATCAGGAACGATGAGTGATCCGCCTACTGACATCACAATGGTTTCTTTTTCTAACATAACGTCCCTAGTGTACCATTTGGACACCGCTCACCCAAACTTTAAAAAGAGAAGAAAGAGTGCTTGACATTAACCTTTTATATGCTAAGGTAGCCCAGCTTCCGGAGTGATTCGGGGTATTGGGATCGCCACCCTTTAGGGGAAGGGCGTACCAAATCTGAAACGGGATTTTCCCAAACAATGAGGTCTTTGTTATGAAGAAACAGATTCTCGGCACCGTCGGTGCTTTCGCGCTCGCGCTGAGCTTCGCGGCCGCGGCCCAGGCACAGGACTTCGAGTTCGTGTCCGACGGTACCGGCGAAATCGACTGGGACTATACCTTCACCGAAGGCGAAGAGTATACCGCGACCTCGGGCGCCGAATTCTCGTTCAACGGCGGGGCGGGCACCAATGGCGATGCAAACGCTGAAGGCGACTACGCCTACACCGGCGGTATGAGTGGGCAGTATGCCATGGGCTCGGGCAATGCCTATGACGACACCGCCTATGGCCCGTACGCGCAGGCATCGTTCGAATCCGGTTCGTTTGCTGCTTCCGGCGCGCTGGCGTTTGATTCGGCCTTCGACGACCAGTCGACCGTCACCTTTGATGGTCTGGCGACGGCAGGCGGCGGCGGCTCGGTTGGCGTTGGCGTGTCCGAGGGCTGGGAGTACGTCTACACCCAGACCGGCACCGGCGGCTTCGAATACGATGTCGACATCTCGGCCGATCTGGACTGATCTCTGATCCTTTGATCAATACTATGAAGGCCGGCAGATACCCTCTGCCGGTCTTTTCTTTTACCTATTGCGTTTCGTAAAATGCGTGGTATAATACCGCCAGATCGCAATTGATCGATTTTTAACAAGGAGAAGTCAAGATGCTGAAAGTTATGTTTGGGTTGTTGTGCGTGGCTTTGCTCGGTGGATGCGTTGCTCCGCCGATGGCGACGTCACACGAACTTATAACAAAAGACAAACGGCACTGGGCAGTACAAATGTCCATGTCGACTGGTGTGTCCGGAACCCCGGTGCAAACCGTGATGATCGTCTACAACAAATACAGCAAGGTTCCCCTCGCTATCGTGCAGGGGAACACCCTGCGTCTGAGCGATCGTTTGCTTGATGCGGTCCTGAATCTCGGCCCGAACATCGTCACTGGGAAGTATATCCTCAAGGCAGCTCAAGCGGAATGCCCAGTGGGCACGCTCTGCGGGACCTTGGTTCAGGTGCAGAACACCGCTGGCGCCGAAGCGGGCTCGACCGCAACCGCCGGCACGGCTCCGCAAACAGCCGGCAATTAACCAAACAAGCGGATTTTCTGCTTAAGGCCCCCGACATGCAAATGTCGGGGGTTTCTACGTTTAGTTTTATACTGATAAATAATTTATAAAGAAGACGTTTTTGGTCTCCTAATGTTTATAACGATGTTTTAAAATTGAAGCGAGGCTATGAAAAGTGGTTCATTATTTTGTGACTGCTACACCCCAGGCTGTTGCGTGTGGCAGGCGGTGTTTTCTTGTGAGTGTAAACTGGTAGGTGGCAAATACTATAATAAGGAACGTTCTGATAACTTGAAAATAGAGCCAGTCATCGGTGGTCCCTAATTGGCGTACTAGTTCGTTCCCGATACCGGCGAGCGCGAGGACAATCATCCAGCGTCGGTTGAGAATTCGCCAGCCAGTGTCTGTAATGGCAAAGGTGTGACCGAATAGTTTTTTGAGGACATTTATTTTCAATAGTGAGAGCAAAGCCATTCCGAGAGCGGCGACACCGTAATACAAAGTGTCGGAGAGCAGTAGTATGGTTGGGTTACTAAACCAAATACTGAGACTGCCTGTGATAATGATGTATCCGCCAAAAATAAGGGCTAAATATGATATACGTTTCTGTAGGTGCCAGATAATCCCCGTGACGGCTATAGTCGCAAACATGTACCCAGCGACCGCCTGCAAAAAGGGTAGGTATTGTCCCAGAGTAAAAAATAGTAAGAGGGGTAAAATCTCTAAAAATAAAAAGAAAATTGTCTTGAGCATACACTAATGTTTAGTTAGTTTACTACACTCGGTACGTATAAAGCTTATCAAGAGCAGTATTCTTTGAGATAGTATCGTAAGTGTGCCATAGGACGAAAGCCTAATTCCGCCAGTATAAATAATGATATTAATATTGACAAATGATATATAATGTGCTTAGATACTGGTATCACGTGCTGTTGCAACAGAGAACGTGCTGCACCTTACACGGGCATTTGCCCATATCTGAAGGGACTAAAAATGAAAAAGATTTTTTTGAACACGACCGTCGCCGCTGTTTTTGGCTTTGGTTTGGCCACCTTTGTGGCTGCTCCGGCGTTCGCCTGCGGCGACTGTACGGGTCAGGACCATGAGAAGGCCGACAAGCCTGAAAAGGTTGAAAAAGACAAAGAAAAGGGCGACAAGCCGGAAAAGGATGGCGACCATAATGGAGGTGACTCCAAAGGTGGCGATCATTCGAACGACGGTGATGACAACGGTGGTCACTCTGACGGTGACGACTATGACGATCATTCGGAGGACGATAATGAGGATCCCAAGGATCCCAAGGATCCCCATGATCCCCATGATCCGAAAGATCCCCACGAACCGCCGGTCACGCCGCCGACCCCTCCGTCTTTTCCCAAGAATGACGGTGGCCAGGATGTGTCGACCAACGACGTATGCATCTTGCACTCGGCCGACAACAAGCCGATTGGTCCGAATGTGGACGAGTCGGAGTTGGCGGATCTCTTCCGCAAGCACCTGGCCCGCGATCAGTGGGTGAAAGTCTATGTCAAAGATGGGATGGTGGTGGACGTCGTCTATCAAGGTGCTCCTGTTCTTGGTTCGGTCTGGAAAATCACCGAGCCGCCGGCCGACGGAAAAGTGTGTGTGAAGCCGCATCGGTACTGACCAAAACATTGACGACAGGGCCTAGGTCCTGTCGTCACCCCCCCCGCAACATGTGTGTTGCGGGGGGTTTCTTATTTTTTATGTAAGTGAAATCTTTGGTTAAGTGGTAAAATCGGTTTTAGATTGATTTGTCACCCGGGTTCCTCGGGTGGGATTTTATTTGTCTACAAAAACACCTAATATATTGACATTTTGTAAAAAATGTGTATAATACAAACAGAGCTCAATTTATAGACACGGAGTAAAAAATGAATACAAAAGTTGCTGAAGAGTCGACCACTCCCTCGAAGAAGACTGAGGGATCAATCCTCTACCACAATTGGGCCGTGCTAGCAGCGTTTGTCACTGCAGCCGTAGCTGCTCACCAGGTGGGTGGGGCTCCACTTATGTTGTTGGTCATCAGCTGTCTTTGCTTCTTCGTCCTTAGCGTTGATGCGGCAGTGCAAGCTCTGAAACAGAAGGATACGAAAGAATGAACCGCATCATGACGTTGTCAGTCCTCCTCGGCGTAGTTGCTCTGGGGATTCTGCATACATGGTACAGCCTGTATGGCGACTATTCTGTAGTTGAGTCAGATGACCTTGCCATTTTTGAAATCCATCTCAAAAAGTATGGTCGGTCGGAGCGAGCAATGCTTGCCATCTACGAGTCGACCGACCAGATGTTTATCAGCTCAAATGGTGATGTTGTAGCTCTTGATGACGCTTTGGCAAAAGAAATCCTCAAAGAGGGAGTGCTATCGGAGCTCATCACTGGAACATCTGGTATCAAGATTCATGAAGAATCCTGCGACCAGAATTCCTGTGACGGGGAAGTGCTGTCTCTTAAAACGATGTCTTGGATGTTGGGCGAGCCGAGAATGATGTCTCGGCGGGAGTGTGAAGACAGAGACGGTCTCTACGACCACGACTCACACAACTGCTATAATGCACGCCCCGCCCAAGCGTTAGCAGTGGGCGGTATGGGTTCGTTATAAGTACAACATTTTGTGCATCACGACCCACTGGTGCACAATTGGGTACGCCGTGGCATTTTATGACCCAGTCACTAAGGGTCTGAAATACTACTGATCAGAACATGCAGATTATCCCACCCGGGTTCCTCGGGTGGGATTTTACGTCAATAAACTCATTAATTTTGAATACCACAACCTCAAATGGAGGTTGTGGTGGGTGCAATATTACAGTTTCTACCACAGTATCGTCGAATATGATCTGGTGTATTTAATTCGACCTTCTGGAGCAGGCTTGAACTGACAGAAAGTGCTTGCAATTATTTCCAGAGTCTGTATAATGCTCCCACGTTCATTGATGGAGGTAATTGGCGGGTGTAAACCCGCCCATTGTGTGGCCTAAAAACTACCTAATCTCATCAAACGGGAACGTCTGTATTTTGAAAATAATAAATAGACGTGCGCATTAAAAATTGCGTACGAGTATGTTATTAATGCATTTCAAAGAAATGTAGATAATGGCATGCATCACAAATAAAATTATAGAAGACAAAAGTCACTTCATGATGATGTATCCGCGAGGTACACAGTTATGATGTCAATTTTCGTTTCGGGAATTGAAGTTTCTTTTGTCTTATTCTTAGGTAAAAAATAGTTTACTGAGCGCGGGAAATAGTACAGTACCGCACATGCTCGTAGACGCAGATGCTCGGAGAAATTTATTTCTCCAGCGCCTGTCTTTAATTAGAGTTTGATCCTAGCTCAGGATGAATGCTGGCGGCGTGGATGAGGCATGCAAGTCGAATGGGTTTAGGCCCA
>JAIELQ010000012.1 GCA_019752815.1 Patescibacteria group bacterium | reverse complement strand
TAGAGGCATTCTTAAGAAGCCACTCGTAGGCTGGCGTACCTTCAAATCCATTTAGACCACCCCCGAGACCCTCGGTTGTAAAATCAATTGTAGTACCCAATTGGTGTTCAGAATATCCTTGGTCTGCTGAGAAGGCGTTCGCTCCAGATCCGTATGTTGTCGTGTAGGCACCTTTGAGGCTGGCTTGCTCATTATATGAACGGTAGGCTGACACCACCCAAATTTTGATGCCATCAGCCAGCGCATCCTCAATCATTTCATTTAAGAATGGTTCAACATTTCCATGAATTGATTTAGAGACAGCCTCGTTATAGAGATACTTTTTCTCAATCGGGACAATTTTTTCCGGAATGTAGTGTTCGTTTAAGAAATAGACCTTAGAATATTTCTGCAGAAGTTCTTTGTCTGTTTTTGAGAGTTTATCAAGCACTCCCACAGTGCCGGAGATTTCCTTAATTTGATCTTCAAAGTTGTCGTTCTTTTTCTTTTCTTTACGGTAATCATCTTCTATCTCATCAAGTTCTTCAGCGGTGAGCGAGAGTCGTTCGGATAACTCGGCAATAGTGCTACTTGCTAAATCGCGCTCCTCTTGGCGACTGAGCGTGCTCGAAGCGGTTTCCAAGAGGAAAAAGTTCCGCTCTTGTAGCAACATATCAATTTCGTTTGATTGACTATAACTCAGGTAACCGAGGTAGCAGGTAGCGGTAAATAGGGTGACAATCACTCCTAAATAGAGGTATTTAGGGTGTATTTTTCGTCGTAGGTTGTGTTGTTCCATGACTGTGCTCTAGTATAGCATGCATGCTTGAAACAGGGCACTATTTGTGGTACTGTACCGGCATTATTAGAGTGTGGATAAAGATAAGTTATCCTGGATTTCCAGCCCTTGCTTTAAACACATAATAAAAATTAAGAATGTCAGAAACAAATATGCCAGCTGCCGAGGCTGCAGTTCGAAATGACGAGCAAGAAATTGCCAGTTACGAACTCGCCTACCACATACTTCCAACGGTAGCTGAAGGGGAAGTGATGACCGTAGAGAACGAACTTAAAGCTCTTATTACAAAAGCCGGAGGTGAGGTGTTTGACACCGAAGCCGCTGAACGCTTCGAACTCGCGTACGAGATTGATAAATATCTCGAAGGGCGGTACCGAAAGTTCAATAGTGCATACTTTGGTTGGACTCGTTTCAAACTAGCACCAGCCGCACTTACCGAGCTGACGTCACACGTTGATGAACACAAGCAACTCTTGCGATTCCTCCTCGTTCGTTTGACCAAGGTAGAAGAAGCTAATCCGTTTAAATTCCACGAAGCATTGGTTGATACCAAAATCAAAAATATTGATCTCGATGTTGAATTGGCGGCAGATGCCGAAGTAGTCGACACTGATGATATAATTGATGAAGTAGTAGAAGAAGAAGTAAAGGTTGCGTAGTACGTTATTTCGTAATTAGCCACTCACCATATGTACCTTAACAAAGCCATGATTTACGGAAATCTCACTCGAGATCCGGAAATGAAAGCCCTCCCCAGCGGAATGCAAGTTTGCTCATTTTCTGTTGCCACTAATCGTTCATACAATGACCGAGATGGTAAGCGCCAGGAAGCAGTTGAATATCACAACGTTACCTCGTTTGGAAAACAAGCAGAAGTAATCTCAAAGTATTTAACCAAGGGAAGTCCTGTCTATGTAGAAGGACGTTTGCAAACCAATAGTTGGGAAAAAGACGGAGTTAAACAGTATCGCACGGAAATTATCGTCGATAAGTTTGAGTTCGGTCCCAAAGGCGGCGGTGCAGGTAATGGTGGTGGTAGTAGTGCACCGAGTGCGCAGGGAAGTACCGGGGGTAATAACAATAGTGCGCCGGTGTTACCGGAGTACCCAACAGAGGACATTAACCCCGAGGACATCCCATTTTAGAGTCTGGATGTACCCAATCTGCGTTGTTGTAAATCAATTGTGTCAGTCACGGTAGAAACCTACCGCTTCTTCCAAAATTGATTTACGCCTAGCATCTCGGGCACCCCAAACTCTAAAATTATCTCCTGGTCCGTCATTGCGAGGAACGTAATGAAATGAAGTGACGTGGCAATCCACAAATCTCAATAAACTTGAAACTTATCAGTAAAAAATCAAACATGGAACAACACAACCTACACAAAAAAGCCGCTTTGGAACACATTGATTACAAAGACATCATCGGTCTTTCAAACAACATCAACCCACACGCGCGCATGAATAGTCGCCGCCGTACTGGCTTCTCAGCCAAGGCCCAGCGTGACTTCGCTCGAGCAATCAAACGAGCCCGGTTTATGGCCCTTATGCCATACATCGCCCGCTAAGGTACAAAAAACCGCCCACTTGGGCGGTTTTTTGTACCTTATCCCAGCGCCCACACCCGTAATCTGTACAAAAGTAAATAAATATGCTATAGTTAACACCAGAATCGTCACCTTTGGGGGGTAAAAATGAAAACCAAACGTAATCTAGAACCGGCTTTAGGTAGTGCGCTCTTTGGTGCAGTAATGTTCGGGTTCATCTGTGTGCCGGTTGTCTACTTTTTTACAGGTAGCTTCGGGTGGGCATTTCTGTCGTATCCTGCCGGGGGATTTTGCTTTCTTGTTGGGTTTGTTCTATATGTGTCCCGAGACGGTGAGGATGTCTCCATCGAGCATGGTCCTTTCACCTCAAAAGAATAACAAAAAAGCCGCTGCTCATGCCGCGGCTTTTCCTTTTGATGTAGATATTAAATTTTCTAATCTTTTCAAATATTTAATTAGAGGGACTAGATACGCGACGTGCAAGGTAAATGATTTGCGGCGTACTTTTTGTACGTTGAAAATTATTTAACCGCAGCACAACAAAGTAGATAGTCTCTATAATTAGATATTTTACGCTTTCTCCATTCGTTCTGAATAATCACCCGATTCAGTATTGATCGAAATAATATCTCCTTCGTTAATAAACATTGGCACCATCACGGTTGCGCCGGTTTCTACCGTTACTTGTTTGAGGGCACTACTTGAGGTGTTGCCTTTAACCGCGGGCATCGCTTCGGTTACTTTGAGTTCTACCTTGATAGGGAACTTGATACCGATAATTTCTTCTTCAAATACGAGGGCTTGAACATCACTGCGATCCTTGAGGAATTTGCCTTGTTCACCAATAAAATCTTCGGTGAGCATAAATCGCTCCGCTGGCTTGCCAGCATTATGGAACCAGTATTCACTCCCTTTACGGTAGATAAACGTCACGTTTTTGTTTTCGAGATCCGCTTCGTCAGCCGTTTCGTTCACATGGAAAGTTTGTTCGTATTGACGACCTGACTTTAGACCTTTGAGTTTGGTAATGTTTACCGGCTTGCGTTGTTGTTTGCGGAACACGTGCGTAGCAAGTACGAGACATGGCTCATCGTTAAAGAGGATTACTTTTTTTAAGGTTATTTCGTTATATGAGAGGACAGCCATCTGTTTATAATTAGTATTGGTAATAGTTTACGCAGGTAAGAGTAGTTCGTCTTTGCGAGGAGTGTAGCGTATGCGTAACGACGCGGCAATCCATGGCTTCTTTAAGCGCTTCTTTATACCAAAATTAGGCAGTAAAAGCAACGCATGTACAGCAACAAAAGGCATTTTTTGGTGGTATTATAAAGGAACATATGCAATTGTTTGGTAATCCCGAAAACATGAGCGAACTCGCTGACGAGGATATTTTACTCCGCAGTGGCGCGCAGCCGTGGTTGTTTTCACTACTGCTTGATAGATACCAAGATGCCTTTATGCGTAAAGCGATGAGTATCATTCATAATCCCCAAGATGCCGAAGAGATCGTCCAAGATACCTTTACCAAAATTTATCTCCATGCTGCTTCGTTTACTCCGGTCGATGGTGCAAAATTCTCATCGTGGGCCTACCGCATATTAATGAATACCGCCTTTACCGCGTATCAAAAGAGAATCAAACAAGGAGCCCGGTTCCAAAATATTGATCCCGAATTTGAGCAATTTGTGGCTGATAAATCAACTAGCACTTTGCAACACGAAGTGCACGATGGGGTAGAACGGATTTTGGCTCGACTACCGGGGCATTTTGCCTCAGTGTTACGGTTGCATTACATTGAACGCTGGTCCCATCAAGACATCGCCAATGAAACCGGCGAAGCCGTCGGCACTGTCAAAGCCCGTATTCACCGTGCCAAGGCGGCTTTTCGCAAGGAAAGTACCGAACTCGAACGCCAGCAACTACTGTAACTTATTTCATTTGACCAGCGTTATATCTATTGTATGAACAAAACAACCACCTATAACTCGCAAAAAATGAGAAACGCCATCATGCGACGGGTTTGGTATACCTATGTGCTCAGTGTGGCCATTCGCCCAAGTACAGCCTGGGGCATTGCCTTTGGGGCTAGTGTGATTGGTTTTTGGCGACTGGTTTCAATCACGAGTATCGTCCAGAATTTCCTTAATGTCCCGATCGGCCAAGTGCCAACCTATGTATTACAGTCAATGATGCAGGCCGAATTTCTCGCCCTTATTGCCTTTGGTATTATTGTCTTCACGTTACTTTCAGTCGGGTTAAAGGTAACACTGCCGGTGTTTACCCGCGAACAGCGTTTGAGTTCAGTGTAAATCATTACTCTTGTATGCCAACTTATGATTCCGAAAACAAAGAATTTATTGCTGCAGTGCATGAAGGCTTAGCTGATATTGCTGCAGGTAGGGTGTACACGGCTGAAGAGGTTATTGCGTCTTTAACAAAGAGGTATCAAAAGTAGTCTTACAAACAAAAAACAGCTAGGGTACCCAGCTGTTTTTTGTATTATTCTAAACTACTTCTTCGCTTCAGCGTGCTCAGCCTTTAATCCCGCTCGCACATGCTTCAACATCTCATTCTTTAGTTTTGTGTTCTCACGCAGGAATGTCCGCGCCGCATCATAGCCACGACCAAGTTTTTCCGTGGTTGATTCATCTCCACCGGGTGGGGTATAGCTGTATGATGAACCTGACTTGGTCACAAACTTATACTTTTCACCGAGTGCGAGAATTTCTCCTTCAATTGAAATCCCTTCATTATAAATGAGATCGAATTCAGTGCTTCTAAATGGGGAAGCGACCTTGTTCTTGACTACCTTAACTCGGTGACGACCACCAACTACCTCTTCACCTTTTTTGATTTGGGCAATACGGCGAATATCGAGTCGTACTGAGGTGTAGAATTTAAGTGCTTTTCCACCCGGTGTTGTTTCTGGGTTACCAAACATCACACCTACCTGCATACGAATTTGGTTGATGAAAATAACAACTGTCTTTGATTTGGCAACGATACCAGTAAGTTTTCGCAACGCCTGACTCATCAAACGAGCTTGTTTACCAACATGGTGTGCTCCCATTTCACCTTCGATTTCATCGCGGGGAGTGAGGGCAGCAACCGAGTCAATCACAATCACGTCGATTTTACCGGAACGAACGAGTGACTCGACGATTTCGAGCGCTTGTTCACCGTTATCTGGTTGTGAAATAAGTAGCTCATCGAGCTTAACCCCAAGATTCTTAGCGTACTCTGGATCCATTGCGTGTTCCGCATCGATAAAGGCACAAATACCGTTCATCTTTTGCGCTTCAGCGATGGCATGCAGAGATAGGGTAGTTTTACCTGATGATTCTGGTCCATAAATTTCGATGATACGTCCGCGGGGGAAGCCACCAATACCGAGTGCATCATCAAGACCAATTGATCCCGTTGGTACGGCATCAATATCAACTTTTTTACTATCACTTAACATCATAATAGACTCGTCACCAAACTTGGTTTTAAGAGCCCGCAGAGTTTCCGCGATATCAGCGATACCACTTTCTTTACTGGTAGCCGCTTCGCCCAGGGTCTTCTTTTCTTTAGCTGCTTTTTTTGGTCGCATATTGTAATTTAGTATCTTAATTTACCTCAGGAATAATGGAAGTGGGGGTGTACACAAATTGCTTTACAATACTTGCTTGTCTGCCGTAGCGGTCAGTTGCCTGTATGGTAGCTATAGTATACCCGTTTTCAAGCACCAGTGCCTCATCAAAGTACCCAGCTTTATCGGTGAATATTTGTCGCCCATTGAGGCTAATTTTGGTAATGTTGCGCGCGGTACCTCGCAGGTTGACCACTTGGTTATTTTGCACGATTTCCGGCTCATCAATCAGTGCTAATTGTGGTCCCTGCAGCAGAAATCGGGCCTGAAAGAGGATATACAGCAGTATAATCCCAGCAGCAATTGCCATCAGGGCAAGATAAAAGAATGAACGAAACGAAAACCGAGTAGCAGAGAGTCCGGGCATACGAAACGTTAGGACATTCGTCCGCTTTGATTATCATCCTCGAAACTATCTTCATCCGACCCCTCGTCGTCACCCTTTGGTCCGCCACTAAGAATTTCTCGCGGTTTAGAACCGTCAGCCGCCCCAATCACACCGCGGTCCTCGAGTAAATCAATCAAACGCGCTGCCCGTGAGTATCCAACCCTGAGTTTACGCTGCAGGTATGACGTAGATGCCCGTCCCGCTTCGATAACTGCTTGTTTAGCGTCTTCATACAATTCGTCATCGTCATCACTGTCATTATCATTAATCATGCCAATGAAACTATCGCCTGATCCACCAGCCTTTTCGTCGAGGTTGATTGAATCAAGTGAATGGGCATTGTCTTGCATCTTGAGGTACGAAACCACGTTTTTGATTTCGTCTTCCGAGATAAACGCTGCTTGCAACCGGATTGGTTTTGGTGAATCGCTCGATAGATACAGCATGTCACCTTTACCGAGCAATTTTTCCGCACCGACACCGTCGAGAATGGTGCGGGAGTCGATCTGCGAGGCCACGTTTAAGGCAATACGAGTCGGGATGTTGGCTTTAATCGTACCGGTAATAACGTTCACCGATGGTCGTTGGGTTGCCAAAATGAGGTGAATACCCACCGCACGGGACATTTGGGCCAATCGTACAATAGCGGCTTCGAGTTCACGAGGGTATGCATGCATCAAGTCAGCCAGCTCGTCCATCAAAATAACAATGTAGGGGAGTGGTTCCGGTAGTTCGACTCGTTCCTCCTCAAGTGAACCACGCTCTTCCCAGGCTTTTTTAGCTGGCTTGTAGACGTTTGTATGGTACGAATCGAGGTTCTGGATTTTTTCTGTTTGCAGAATATCGTACCGCCGTTCCATTTCTTTAATTGCCCATTTGAGCATCATCAAGGCCTTTTTTGCCTCTACAATCACTGGTGACAGGAGGTGCGGAATGCCCTCATATAATGTGAGCTCCACCCGCTTTGGGTCCACCATAAAGAATCGCAACTGGTCTGGTGAATTTCGGAACAAAAGCGAAATCACCAAATTGTGCATGGTAATAGATTTTCCAGATCCGGTAGTACCAGCAACGAGGGCATGAGGCATCCGGGCAATGTTCGCAAAATGCGCATTACCGGTTACATCCTTCCCGAGCGCTACATATAATGGGTGCGGTGAATCGGTGTATTCTGGTGTCTTAAGTAGTGACGCTAGTCCAATCGTTGATCGTGTCAGGTTCGGAATTTCAATACCCACGAGTGACTTGCCGGGAATCGGTGCTTCGATACGGAGGGTGCCTGATGATAGGTTGAGCTGTAGCTCCTGTTGTAATCCGACGATACGCGCAATCTTCACTCCTTGGGCGGGCTTGAGCGCATAGCGACTGATGGTCGGACCAATCTCCACCGCATCCATCTCTACGTGGATTCCGAATTCTTTGAGGGTACGTTTAATAATGTTTGCATTTGCTTTCACATCTCCCGTTTGAGGTTTGCCGGCATCTTTTTTCAAAAGTGATAGTGATGGTGGGGCGTAGGTGCCTGAGAATGTCGATACCACAAAATCTGCTTTAGCGGGATTAGTCAGCCCCAACTTATCAGACACTTTTTGCATCGCTGGCCGCTTGGGTGCGGCTGTCGCTTCTTTGTCAGTGTCGTCTACTTCTTCAGCAAATTCCTCCTCATCCACTTCGTCAGGAGGGAGGAGTAGATTATCAATATCAGATTCATCATCGAGTGCAGACTCTTTACCGAAACGGGGAAGTCGCAAACCAGTGTTCAGAATCAAAAATCCAGAAATCAAAACCAGACCTCCTAAAATGACTCCTGCTACTGTAGTCCCGAATAAATACGACAACGGCCACAAGAGTGCCAAGCCCACCATTCCACCCCAGTCAGTCACGGAGATCTCCATAATGCCGAGTAGGGAAATGAACAGCAGTCCAATCCCGGTTACTTTCGACATACTCACTTCCTCATTTTCTTTGGGGTTGAGAAATGCGTACACATAGAACGCACAGGCAAGCGGTGCCAGATATGCTCCCGTTCCAAACAACCAGTAGAGTGAAATCTGGGTCCAAGTACCCACCACCCCACCAAAATTAAACAGGGCAGCCGTAAAGAAAATACCCACGGTAGATAACAGTACCGCCCCAATCGCTTGCCGCGCCTGAGGACTGAGGTCCTCAAAAAACGGCTTCGACTCTTTTATCTTTTCATTTTTTTTTGGTCCCCGTTTGCCCATATTTTCATTACTGATATCTACCGAATAAACATTAATATATGGGCAAATTATATCACTAAAGCACCACTAATATCTGTGCATAGATCAAAGGACATTTGAAGTTTTCATTAAAGCGAGACCGTGCGTTATCTTCAATTTTCGATATCCAATTTTCAATCTCGTAGATTGTCCTTTTCTTGCTATTTGTCTCAAATGTCCTTATAATACAAGTGTCTTTCAGCTATCAGACATACATTCTACATTAAAGACATCACTACGACATGAACTCAAATAATCAAAACGACAGTCTCATATACCTCAAACGTTTGTCTGCTAATGATGACTATTATAATATAGTTTTCAAAAAGACAGAGCGTGTCGCATCAGCAGTCTTTTACATGTTGGCCCACGTAGAATTAAATGATCGAACAAAAGTCCACTACAACAATCTAAGCGACAAAGCCATGACGCTCCATGAAGCGGTCAGTGCTTCTCTCAACCTCTACGAGTATGAAGTGAGAGACAAAATCTATCCGTTGCAGCAAGCACTCGTAGTACTTGGTTCAGCACTTCATATAGCTACCGCTGCTCGCTTGATAACAAATGACATGGAGGCAGTAGTAGCGGAAGAGATAGATGTCGTATTGCGCTACATCCGTAACCATTATGTGAATGAAGCGGCTAATCGAATTTCAGTCACCGCTGAAACTTCCAAACCAAAAACAACCCCCCGCGCTCCACGACGCATTCGTCCTAATATTCCAGCCAACGACTTTAGCTCAGACGCGGTCTTGGTCTACAGTGATCTAGGAGACAGAACCGCCCGCATCAAAACTGTCCTTGAGGCCAAGCCAGAAGCCACTATAAAAGACCTGTCTGAAATCATTACCGACGTGAGTACAAAAACAATTCAAAGAGACTTAAACAGTCTCATAGAAAATGGAGAAGTTATAAGACAGGGAGAAAGACGTTGGTCTAAATACTCAATTGCTAAATAAAAGACACAAACTCGCTCATCAGCTTTAGCAGATGAGCGAGTTTGTTTGTCCTTTATAAAGGACATCTATACAGACCATCCCTTCTTCTGTCTTTGCGAGGAGGGAGGAGACACGACGACCGACGCGGCAATCCACTACCGTCCGTTACACATCCGTCTTTGCGAAGTCGCAACTGAAGCAATCCACTCCCGTCCGTCGTCTTTGCTAACCGCAGTGAAGCAATCCACGTCCCGTCCATGTCCGTTACAACTTGTCAGATATATCCACCCATCCCGGGTTATTCTTTTCAATCAAATCAACTTTCTTTTTTCTTGATCCAGCCTTCAGTTGTTTCTCGCGTAAAATTGCTTCGTTCATAGTCTCAAATGCCTCAGCATAAACCAACGTATGAACTCCATATTTCTTTGTAAAACCTTCCACAGCATTTGTTTTGTGAGCGTGTATTCGTGCACTTAAATTACTAGTCACCCCAACATAAATGGTCCCATTTGGCTTACTGGCGAGTATATAGACAGTGGGTTG
Organism: Patescibacteria group bacterium; assembly: GCA_019752815.1. GTDB lineage: Bacteria > Patescibacteriota > Minisyncoccia > Phycocordibacterales > UBA918 > OLB19. The sequence goes on along the minus strand of JAIELQ010000012.1, from coordinate 12,491 downwards.
TTTATTGGTCATTATCGTTAGTATACAGCCATGGATTGCTGCGCTATCGCTCGCAAAGACGTTCGTCCGTCTTTGCGAGGAGGAGGTACGACGACGTTGCAATCCACGCCGTCTTTGCGTGAGAAAGTCTGGGAGACTTTCGCAAGAGGTTGCCAGCTATTTTGTAAAAATATCGACAACCTGAACAGTTTCTGTAAGAACCGTAGTGAAGCAATCCACGTCATCATACCTCCTTGCCATGACACACTAATCATTTCATAATATTATTGATGGTAAGACAGAGTAAAACCACTCGTCATAGATACCAGAACAGTGGGCTTTGTGACTTACGATACCGTTACCTGTAACGCTTTCCACAGACACAAAACTCGCTATTTCCCAAATAGTTGCTATACTATTTGGTATGCGCTTAGGCGCTTTTTTCCTAGCCTGGCTTTGCGCCAATCCCTTGGAATCAAGCGCTCCACCTAGGCGTTCTATGTTCTTTAATAATTGGAGATGGCTTCCCGGCGCTTCATACATATCAAACACAACAACCAACTCATGTTGGTAATTCCCGCACTACCTTTTCCCGCCATGTCTGCTTATCTGACACACCTTTCTTTTCGCAGCTAACCTTCTTATATAGAACTAATACATCTATATGAGGAGTTAGTGATATTACATAACGGGGTGACCTGTTATGAATATGAATTAATTCATATTATCAGTATTAGCCGGTCCCGCTAATGGGACATAACCGCGTTGTTAACAAACGCACAAAACAAAAAATTATAATTATGACGAAAACTACAACCGTAGCTTCAAAGGCTTTCGTAGCCATTGTTGCTGCAGCTATGGTGTTCTCTCTCGTTGCTCCAGCTGCTAAAGCTGCAACAGCAGAAGAACTTCAAGCACAAATCACTGCTTTGATGGCACAGATTGCTGCGCTACAAGGTGGAACAACAAATACTACAACAACTACTACTACAACTAGTACTTGCGCAAGTATTCCTGCACCACTTACAATGAACGCTTCAGGCGCAAGTGTAACTGCTCTACAGAACTTCCTTATCGGAGCTGGACAATCAATTCCAGCTGGAGCTACAGGCTTCTTCGGAGCACAGACTCGTTCTGCTCTCGCAGCTTGGCAATCAGCTAATGGTGTTTCACCAGCAGCTGGGTACTATGGTCCAATCACAGCTGCAGCTATCGCTGCAAAGTGTGTACCAACAACACCAACAACTCCAACAACACCTACAACTCCAGGTGGATCAACAACTGATCTAGAAGGAGAAGCTTCACTTGACCTCTTTGAAATGGAAGATGGTCAAAATGACGAAGCTGAGGAAGGTGAATCAGACGTAGTAGTAGGTGAACTCTCAGTAGAATTTACTGATGGTGATGCTGAAATCTCACGTATTGATGTTACTATCGCTGGTCCTTCTAACTCTAATGCTTACGATGCTTTCGAAACTATCTCTCTATGGGTAGATGGTGACATGGTGGCTGAAGTAGATGCATCAGATGAAGACAATTACCTCGATGAAGACGATGGTTCAATTCGTTTCTCAGGTCTAGAAATTGTTGCTATGGAAGATGAAGAGCTCAATATTGATGTTGCTGTATCAGTACAAAACAATGTTGATTCATCAGAAATTGGTAACTGGACTATCACACCAAACGCTGTACGATTCTTCGATGCAGATGGTGTAGCTACCACAGAAGATGATGGTGGAACTACTCCTATTGTAGAAGGCGAGGCAGAATTTGAAGTTGTTATTGAAGGAGATGACGAAGCACTCGATGTAAGTCTTTCTCCTGACAGTCCAGATTCAGCTAACGTTGCTGTTGATGCAGATTCAGACACCAATGATGTAACAATCATGTCAATGACTCTTGAGGCAGAAAACAACGATGTTGATGTAAATGATGTAATCGTTCGTGTTGAAACTACTGGAGCAACAACAACTGATGTAGTTGATGAAGCTAAACTTGTTCTTGATGGTCAAACATTCAAGGCAAAGGCTCTTCTTACATCAGGTGGTGCACCTGCAGCTTTCGCTGACGGTCGCTCATACAATGATGGTATTGACGCTGTATGGTACTTCTTTGATGTTGACGGAGACGTCACTATTGACGAAGATTCAGAAATTGACGCTGAACTTGTTATCGACTTCAATGATACAAACGATGCTGCTCGATACCAAACAGGTCAACAGATATTTGCTGAAGTTACAGGAACAGAACTTGGATTCTGGGATACAGAAGGCGCTAACGACATCACACCTGACGGTGGTGCGGTTGGTGAAACTCATACACTTGTGGATGAGGGGTTAACCTTTGATGTAACAGACATTAGTGCTGTACGAGTTTCAGGTACTGGTAACACTCCAGTCGATTCTGCAGAGTTCGAAGTAGAAGTAGAGGTCACTGCAATTGGTGACACATTCTATATTGAAGATAGTGCATCAACTGCATTTGATTTCACTCTACTTCGAAATGGTGTTGCTACAACAACAGTTACTGCAACTCCAAGTCTCGGTGGAACAGGTGTTACAAAATCTGGTAACCGATACCGAATTGATGAAGGTCAAACAGAAACATTCACATTCAAAGTCACTGTTCTTCCTGGTGGAGATGCAGGAGCTGCGTACCGTGTACAATTTGATGACCTAGACTTCTTTACTGTTCCAACAGGTGGATCAGCTGTAAGTCAAAACTTCATTCCAGCACAAGACTTCCGAACTAACGAAGTTACTATCGTTAACTAATACTTAACATTAGTTTCATCTTAAACGTAAGTCAAAGCTAAACAAAAGCCCCCGCAAGGGGGCTTTTGTTGTGTCTGGGGAATCCAACAGGGAAGCCCTCAAACACGCAAACCTTCACACAGGTCCGACCTGTGTAAGTCGGGCTATAACAAGTATGTAATAAAAGTTATGCACAGATTTATACACAGTGGTACATAAACAGGAATATACTTAATTAATAAAGCAGAGGCATGAAGACATATTTCTTCACAACCCTAGCCCTCCTAATCTCTTCGTTTTTCTTAGCCCCAGGTGTTTCAGAAGCAAAAGTTTTATATGAGCAAAGCAAAATTGGTACTCCCTATGATTTATTTACAGATTTAGGAGCTAACGGAACAGGTTATGTTAATAGGGCACCTCAGCATGTTGGAGGCCCTCCTTTTACATTTGATAGTGGTGGGACTGCCTACGAAGGTACAGCGGAATGGTTACGTGTAAAAAGAATTTCGGGCTTAGGTTGTGAGACTCGATTTAATATAAGCATTTTTGCAACTGACGGCACTTCAATTGGAGATGGCCGACCGAGAGGAGGGAACATAAATGGTGAATACTGCGATTTCCCAATTTTTGGTTCAAATCGAACCGATAAATCAGTCGGCCTTATTGCTATTTGTGTTGAGAACGACTGTGACGGCATTCCTAGTTTTGTTCTTGACGGCTCACCCTTAAATTCAGGTTATGTTTTTGATGGTCCGGAAGTTTTCTTTGAACCTGGAGGTTGGGCATTTCAAATATGCGATATTGATGGTTGCTCAGGTGGTTTCGGTGAATTAGCGACTACTACCTCAACGACCACAGCTACCACCACACCTCCGACAGCCACCAGTACCGGTGCCAGCAGTGTATTGTTTTTGCCCGGGATTCAGGCAAGTAGGTTGTATATTAATCCATTTATATTAAACGAAGATCAAGTTTGGCCTCCAAACTCAGTCCTTAATAACGATATTAAGGATTTGAGTATGTCTCTGTCAGGCAGTAGTGAAAAAAATGTATATACGAGAGACATTATTGATTCTACTCCCGGAGCAGGGGATATCTATCAAAACTTTTCTGATTTTATGGATCAATTAGACTCAGAAAATAAAATTGAAAGCTGGAAGCCATATGCTTATGATTGGCGCTATAGTGTAAAAAATATTGGAGAGAACGGGACTTTATATGAAAATGGCATCAAAGATGTAATTGATGAAATCGAGGCATTAGCAGAGGATTCTTTTACAGATAAGGTTACAATAATTGGTCATTCAAACGGTGGTTTACTTGCTAAAGCGATTATGCAAAGGTTAGAAGTTGAAGGAAAATCAAGTTTAATCGATAAAGTAATATTACTAGCTTCACCACAATTAGGTACACCAAAAGCCATAGGCACCATTTTACATGGTTATGATCAAACAGATGCCATTGGTGGGATAATAATGGATGGTCAGATAGTTCGAAAAGTTTTGAACAATATGCCTGGCGCATATGGTTTATTGCCATCAGAAAAGTATTTTAATGGTCTGTCTGAACCTCTGATTGTATTTAATGATAATAGCTCAACGCAACCATATAGAAATATCTACGGCTCAAGTATTTTTAGTTATGGCGAAATGGTTAGGTATGTAAAAGGGGAGGATGGATTAGATAGAAGTTTAGAAAGTCCTATTAGTAAGCCAGTTCGAGCTAATGTTGACTTGCTAGACCAAGCGCTAGTTAACCATAATGATTTAGATAATTGGGTTGCACCACAAGGTGTTGAAGTGATTGAAATTGTTGGTACTGGATTACCTACAATGAAAGCTGTGGAATATCGAGAAATAACAGAAACTAAATGCGCTTCGGCAGGAGCTGGCGGTCAAGTGTGTGTTGTAGAAGGGGAAATAAAACCTTATGCACTATTAACACACTATGGAGATGGAACAGTTGTGCAGCGTTCTGCTGAGGGGTATGAAGGGGAAAAGAGGAAATTCTTTGTGAATCTAGATGCAATTGAAAACTCAAGTTTATCAGGTGAATATGTGCACCATAATATTACTGAGGCTCCTCCAGTAATGAAATTATTGTCAGATTTAATAATAAGCACATCAACAGAAAACAATGAGTTCATTTCAACTAACTACACTACATTTAATGATTCTTATGATATTGAGATAATTGATTCACCGGTCAGACTTCTTTCGACAGATTCGCAAGGAAATCAAACAGGTGTTGTGGTAGTAAATGGTGTGCGAACAATTAAGGAGGAAATACCAGGAAGCCAGTACTTTGAATTTGGTGATACAAAATATTTTGTTGTGCCTAAGGGTACCAATCGGACTACAAAACTGTATGGTGAAGCAGATGGTGGATATACACTAACCACAGCTTCATTTGGAGTAAACGATACTCAAACTGTTAATACAGTCTTGAAGAACGCAACAACAACACCAACAATGCTGGCCGAGTACAAAAATACCGGCAGTCAGTACAGTAACATCACAACTGATATTAATGGGGATGGAACGATAGATACAACTACTAGTATCTCCGGTGTGCCAGTAGTAGTTGTGTCGTACCCATTATTAATTGCTAAAATTCAGTCCCTTTCACTACTAAAGATTTATAAGCAGGCGCTACTAATAATCATTAATAGTGCACAAGTATATGCAAATAAAACTACACAAGTTACACTTAATAGGAAAATTGAAAGGGGATTACTTACTACAGCCGAAGAATTGATAAAACTCTATATTAAAAAAGGATATTTAACACAAGCAGACGGTCAAGCTTTACTGCAGATGATTACAGTATTAAAAAATAAATAATCAATATGAAAAAATATTTTAAAGAAAAATTTAAATTAATAAATCTCTTCTTATTTCTTGTAGTATTATTAACGGTAGTTTTTGTTTATCTATATGTAAATAGTGGCAACTGCATTAACAACTGCACAGTTGAACTTAAAAAAGGAATTATAAATCCAGTTTACTCAGGTGGTCTGTGGTTGGCTGTAATTCTAGGAATCCTTCTTCTTTTCCCAGCACAGATTTTTAGAAAATGGTTATTTTACATTGCTCCGCCGATTCTTTTAATAACACTTTATTTAGTCCAAGGGATTTCGGTTTATTCAGGCAACCCCCTTAATCCAACGCGAGCACAGATGGCAGAAAACGGAATGTTTGTATTAGCTGTCGTTACGACTCTATTTGTCTTAATGCAACTATACTTAAGTTGGAAGAAAATCAAATAACCAATTCTAAAAACCTAACCAATACGCTATACTATACGGAATGTTTAACAAGTCGTTCTACCAATTTCTATTTAGCTTCATCGCGGTGATTGCGGGTGTGCTATTATTTATTCTGATAGTCGGGATGGGGGCGGGGAAGTAATACACTATGATACGAATTACTGATCAGTATTTTTGGAACTTTGTCTTCGGGCTGTTTTTTGTATTGCTCGCAGTAATGGGTGCGATTATTTTGGACACTGAATCACGCATTCCCTATACTGACCTGACACTCCTTGATTACACCATCATCACGCTCGCTACCTGGCGCGTGATACGGTTGTTTGTCTATGACGCGTTGACCAAGTTCATTCGGGAACAATTCTATGATGTCCAAAAAGTAGGGAAGGGATTTAGTTTGGTAAAACCAGCCTCGGGCCCGCGTCGTACGTTGGCTGACCTATTCTCCTGCCCGTGGTGTTTTGGGGTGTGGTCAGCTGCTTCGGTAACGTTCTTCTACCTATTATTTCCAATTTTCCAATTCTTTGCCATTTTCCTCGCTATCTCGGCTGTCGCTACATTCCTCCAACTCTTAACAAACATGATTGGCTGGCAAGCTGAAAAGTTGAAGAATGAAGTCGAGGGGTAGTAACTTCATAAGTTATGTCAAAAAAAGATTATTCAATTTGGCATACAGAAAAGAGTGCGGTAGAAGAAAATAAAATCCGGCCAGGTTTTTACGAGCGTGAAGTATGGTTTTGTATTATGGGTACAAATATCGGATATGAACAAGATGGTAGGGGAGATAAGTTTCTCAGGCCAGTTGTGATTATTAAAAAATTTAATAAAGTAACTTCAAAATACTCAAAACAAAACTCACGCAATTAATTGCGTGAGTTTTGTTTTTACCCCTTGCGGGGAGGGCCGAAGCCGTTTGTGCCTATATAATATCATTGCTGTACTTTGTGTCAATAGTTTATCTGCTACAGGCATAAGCAATGGTGAGTTAGGCAAAAATCCAAGTCGGGATAGGCGGAATCGGATCGCCGCCGTACGCCTCCGGCCCGCGAATGTCTCCCAGACATTCGGTAAAAAACTGAGTCGGGGTAACCGGACTTGAACCGATGTCTTACCGACAGTCTCTCAGACTGTCGGAGAAATTTCTGGTCGGGAAGCCGGGAATCGAACCCGGGCCGTACACACCCCATGCGCACACACTACCACTATGCTACATCCCGAATGAGAACGAATGAAACTTTACTTCCAGTTTGTTCGAATGTAGGGATGAACGCTTATGCTCACATCCCGAATAGTAGAGATTATACCTGATGCTTTAATTTTTTGAATATTCTGCTATAGTGCCGGGTAGGTCAGTTGAAGGAGAGCCTAGATGGATGTGGAAGTACATTTTGAAGCGGTGTATGACAAGTGGCGGCAGCACGACTGTCCGCCCGGTCATCAGAACGAGGTGGTGGTGAAACGGGCGAGTTTTACCGCTGATGTTACCCAGTCGCTTGAGGCCAACTGTGTTGCAGAAGGCGAACGGGTGTTCGCCGCAGCACCGGGGGGAGTCACAGGCTACAACCACCTGATGCGGATCACCGCGGTGTGGATGGATGGCGTACGGATGGAACCTGCTCAGCTGGTCAGGGTTCCAGTGAAAATCAAGCAAGCAGCGTAAGATTGGGCTGGCATCGCACCGCGATGCCAGCCCTTTACCATTTGGGTAGTTTGTAGTATTGTATCTGCCATCAGGCTCAAGACAGCCGGTTGGGGAGAGCCACTTCCCAGTAATGTATGGTAGCCACCATACGCCAGCCGAGGTCCAACTTCTATTTGATTTTGGGGTCGAAGCCTAGGGTTACAGAAACTAATTTTGTAACCGTGGGCCTGTGTTTATCAGAAGTAATCACACAAATTTCGTGGCAATTACAAAAGAAAAAAAGCAAGTTATTTTAGCAAAGCTTGGAACGGTGAAAGATACTGCAGACTCAATCGTGTTTGTACACTATAAAGGTCTCAATCTCTCAAGTACAACAGCAATGCGAAAAGAACTTCGCGACAAAGGAGTAGGAATGTTTGTTGCAAAGAAGACTTTAATGGCTCGTGCATTTGATGGTGCTTTCACCGGCGAAATGCCACAGCTTGATGGAGAAATCGCTGTTGCCTACAGTACTGATGCCATGACGCCGGCTCAGAACATGAAGGAGTTTGCAACCAAGTACAAAGACAAGATTTCTATTGTTGGGGGTGTCTTCCAAGGTGCCTACAAGAATAAGGAGGAAATGATTGAAATTGCTTCAATCCCATCACTCGATGTACTCCGAGGAATGTTTGCACAACTCATCAACTCACCACGTCAGCGTTTCGCTGTGGTACTCGATGCAGTAGCTGGAACAAAGAGTTAATTATTAACGTTACAAACTTATTATGACAAACGATCAAATTATCGAAGCGGTTGAAAAAATGACTGTTCTTGAACTCAATACTCTCGTAAAGACAATTGAAGAGAAGTGGGGAGTTTCAGCTACTGCTGTAGCCGTAGCTGGTCCAGCTGCTGCTGCCGGAGGAGATGATGCACAATCAGAATTCACTGTAGAACTTACAGAAGCTGGTGCTCAAAAGATTGCAGTTATCAAGGTAGTTAAAGAAGTCCTAGGTCTCGGTCTTAAAGAAGCCAAAGACATGGTAGACGCAGCTCCTTCAGTTGTGAAAGAAAACATGAAGAAGGAAGATGCTGATGCTTTGAAAGCTAAGCTTGAGGAGGCTGGAGCAAAAGTAACTTTGAAATAAGTTTAAAACACCACCCCGAAAGGGGTGGTTTTTTAATACTATATTTCAATTACTTTTGCTCCAGAACCGCAGCGATATGAGGCGACCCCAGTGGGAGCCGAAACAGCGAGGTGGGGTCGCGAACACTTACTAGAATCAGAGCGTAGCGATGATTATAGTTAGTGATTCGTGACGGAGCTAAAGTAACTTTGAAATAAGTTACCTTAAATAACAAAAGAGCGTCCGCAAGGACGCTCTTTTGTTATTTATAAATCTTGTGATAGGCTACTTTTTGTCAGGGAATACAGGGAAGGTAAAAAGCTATGACCAGACTGAGTTCTCGTGCCCATGCTCTGTATGAGGCAGCCGAAGAGGCTGTTGTGCTGGGCTTTAAAAATCACGGCCAAAGCAAAGAAGTTTCAGTGCATCGGTGGTTGTCTGCCGAAGTTCGGTTCGCGGATGAGGTTGGTATCGGCTTCGTTATTGCGCCGCAAAAACCTCCGGCCGAAGACTGGCAGTATCAAGCCTATAAATCGATTGCCGATGCCTTGCGTCTGATACGTAAAAAGCAGTTTAGTTCTGTTGTCAGAACCAACGCTTGATTCAATCTCGGTAGAGTTACCAAGCCAGGCCAATGATGTTTGCAATCGCAACATCGGCCGGGCTTTTTCTATTGTGGTTTTGTAGTATGATTACCGCAGGTTGAAAAAAGGTGAGCAGATGGACCAAAAGCTCTATAACGTCGCTGAAGCTGCGTACCAACACTACGACAAAAGTAATGATATTGGGGGACAGCCCCTCATGACCTGGCTTCTGGCTGAGATTCACTTTCTGGGAACAATTACTGAGGTGATTAGTGTTCAGATTTGTGAATGGCCAAAAAAAGACCTGGAACTTATTCTGGCTATCAGAAGTGCTCATGTGTACCGGGAGATTCGAAAAGAGGCGTACCGTGCACACCAGGTAAAACTTAAAGAAGCTACGCAGGCTGATAGACCAAATGAACAATAAACGCCGCATACAGTACGTGTGCGGCGTTTGCTTATTATATTGTATCTAACAGTGTCTAAAAAGCGTTTGATTCACGGTTTCTCTGATATCTGCATCACGCTGGGGCGACCGTCAAGACTGTGGGTAACGAGATTGGTGGTAAAATAGCTTCACAAGATTCTGATATGGCTGATCCACTGTCTATTCTGTTTGGAAGTAATGCCCGGGTAAAACTCCTTCGGTTTTTTCTCTTTAACCCGTCAAAAGAATTTACCTTTGACGAAATCAGTAAACGGGCTCGATTGGTGCGTCGCACTGCTCGAACAGAAATATCAGCATTAGAAAAAGCAGGGGTGATTGTCCGTCGTTCCATGTACGTGCTCATAGATGGAAAAAAGAAAAAGATGAAGGTGTTAGGGTTTGCCTTGAACAAAGACTTTCAAGAACTGCAGGCATTACAAACATTTCTCTTTGAAACGGCACCAATTGATGGGAAAAATCTGATAGCGCATTTGCGCAAAGCCGGCGTGATTGATTTTCTAGTAGTAGCAGGGGTATTTGTGCGCGAATTTGAACAGTCGCTTGATGTGTTGATTGCTATGAAAAAGATTTCACAAGCCAAGATTGAAACAGCTATTCGCGCTTTGGAATCAGAAATCGGGATGGAAATACGATTTGCCCTAATGTCGTCCGAGGATCTGCTCTATCGGGTAGGGATGAATGATAAACTCACTCGAGATCTATTTGACTATAAACATACAATATTAGTAGACCGGATTGGGGTGCGCGATGAGTTGCACCGGGGTTCCTTCCGTGGGTAAGGTGTTTTTGATGGGTATAGAAAAATGGCCAGACCCGATAGGGTTGGCCATTTTGTTCTTATGGGAGCGGGTACCGAACGCAACCCGATTCGGCTGTTTCTGCAACCAAGTACAGCCGGTACTCGCCCTCCTTGTAGGCTAGGTACGACCTGGTCCTTGTTTCTTCAAGCTTCCGCAGCTCACGCATCGTTTCTGCGTCGAACGCGGCGCGACTCACAAAGTAGTCCCCAGTGACTGTTGCGACGGCTGCTTCTCCAGTCGTGGTGACAATCAGTTCGTCACTGATTGTGTACCCCGCATAGGGGAGCAGGTCCAGACAATGACCCGAACTCGCTGCTTCTTGCCCCTGTGCGGACTGAGCCGCAAACGAGGGAGCCAATGCCAAAATCAGAGCGACGTTTCGAAGTGAGTTAAAGAGCATGTGAAGTCCTTGCAAAGGGCCCTCGAAAGAGCGTGTTTCAACCAATTTATATTACAACATAATTTTCACGTATAAGCAATTATTTATCTTAGCAATTTACATCAAAAAACCACCGGGTAAGGGTGGTGGGGAGGAGTGCCGTGGTTACGGCACTCCTCACAATTTCATTGGTCAATATGACCGAGGTTCCAGCCGACTGTGCAAGTACCGTCTTCTCTCACGTTGAGGAGATACACGGCGCCATCACTTCTTTTGGCCACGTAGTACGGCTCACTGATGTTCGCCATGCTATAGGTTGCAATCGAAGACAGGTTGTCAGCCCAGATACCGCGGTTGTTTGCGGTGAGGGGCTCACCATAAGTGAGCACGGTTCCGTCTTCGAGAGTCGCCACTAGACGTTCGCCGGGGACTGTAATCGTGCGTGGAATCGGCTGAATATCGACCCATGCTCCGGCGTCATTGTCCCAATTTTGGGTTATGTACCACGTGTGCAACCAGGGGTCACCAACATATTATGCGGTACCAATGACAGACCATGCTGCCCGTTCTGTTGCAACGCAGTCTAGCACCGTTTGTGCCCTTGAGATTGAAGCGGTACATACAAGTACAATCACACCAAAGACGACAAGCCAATTGTCGCCCAGCAAATTCCAAATTTTACGTGCCATCGTCATCTCCTCTAAATGCTTCTTCTAACAAAGAGCATGTTTCAACCTGTTAATACTATAACATGTTTTTGCTTAAAAAGCAAGTATATAACTGATTTATATATAGATTTTAAGTCATAGGTGAGTGCGGGTGAGGTGGGGATAGAATAGGGGATAACGATGCTTATAAATATCCCGAATAAGTGCTTGACTTTATTTTGCTTTCCTATAGAATAGCCAGCACGTAACTATGATATTGAATTTAAAGCAACGCACTCGCGCATAACTTCACCTTCATAGGCTGATGTTGTGCCGCGAAAATCGCGGACTTTTTATTTTACAATCAAGGAGGTTGCCAGATATTTTACAACTTCATATTCTATTAGAGCACCCTTGATAAGGGGGTGCTCGCAAGTCCTGTGTGTTCGACGCACGCAGGCAGGTTCATCGAAGCGCCACTAGCAAGCGACGCTTAGATGAACACAGGTAGTGTGTTGGGTTAAGATCCCATAGGGTTAGCCTTTGCCGGCGCTCGGGTCTTTTCGTCCCCAACACACAACACAAACGTCCGGAGTATGTATCTCCGGACACACTCAACAAAATTGTACAGCGGTGTACAGAACATGTTCCAGTAGGGAATTTCGTTACTAACGTAACTTACTGTGGAGCGCGCGAGCGTCGCGCCAAAATTTATTTTGGCATGACCGAGCAAGCGAACACAGAAAGGAAAGTTGGTGCACAACTTTCCTTACAGGAATGTAAGGGTTTTAGGTGGATGCCTAGGCTTCAAGAAGCGATGAAAGACGTGATATGGCTGCGATAAGTTTCGGCGAGGTGCCAAATAACCTTCGACCCGGAAAT
>JAIELQ010000019.1 GCA_019752815.1 Patescibacteria group bacterium | reverse complement strand
AGTAGAGCATTTGTTGTTTTAGGAGTAAAATATCTATAGAGACTAAATGAAGAAACATCCGTTTTTAAATCAGTCTCTACATTTGACCAGCAAAGAATTTTTTAATATTAGAGGCTAAATTAATTTTTATATGGGAGTCATTCGACATGATGATCAACGGGTAGCAATTTTTATTGATACCCAAAACTTGTACCACAGTGCAAAAAATTTATACAAATCGAAAGTAAACTTTGGAGCAGTTGTCGCTACTGCTCTTGGTAACAGACGGTTGGTGCGAGCACTGTCGTACGTAGTTAATACCGAGAGTGGAGAGGAGTCAGCATTTTTTGATGCGCTCGAAAAAGTCGGCATCGAAATCAAAACCAAAGACTTACAAATTTTTTACGGAGGCGCTAAGAAAGCTGACTGGGATGTTGGGATGGCAGTTGATGCTATCAAGATGGCTCATAAAGTTGATGCAATAATTTTGGTCACTGGTGACGGAGATTTTATTCCACTCGTTGAGTACGTAAAGAGTCAGGGGTGCCAAGTAGAAGCGGTGACCTTTGGACGATCGGCCTCTGGCAAACTACGCGAGGTAGTTGATGACTTTATCGACCTTGATGAAAATCCAAGCGAGTATCTCATCGGCTACAAGGGAGGAAAGGGGAAGGGTCAGAAGCGAAATAAAAATGCTTCGCCCCTCAGGCTCCAACTCAACAAAGTGGTCGGGACTGATACTGACGGACTTTTGTAAATACAATTAAAATTCCCTACGGGCACGATTGTGCCCGTAGGGAATTTTTTTGGTATACTCACGATGTTATTCGCTTTTGAGTTTGGCACGTAGGTAGGTTTCTAAACATAGAAATCTGGAACGTGTCCGACTCATAATTACACACGACAATGGTACGCCAAATTTTTGAAACAACAGTTGGAGGAAAAGTACTCACCGCAGAAATAGGGGATTTAACGGGACAAGCCAATGGTTCGGTTATCATGAAGCTTAGTGAAACAACAGTCTTGGTAACAGCCGTCATGAGTACAAAGACGGACCCGAACCTACCCTACTTTCCATTGTCGGTAGAGTTCGAAGAAAAGTTCTACGCAGCTGGTCAAATTCTCGGTAACCGTTTTAGTAGGCGCGAGGGAAAACCAACTGATGAAGCAGTACTGTCCGCTCGCCTGATTGACCGCACCATCCGACCACTCTTCCCGTCGCACATCCGTAATGAAATTCAAATTGTTGTTTCTGTACTCGCCATTGGTGAAGATGACCCAGATATTTTAGGAGTGATTGGAGCGTCTTTGGCATTATCCATCTCTGACATTCCGTGGAACGGACCAGTTGGAGCGGTGCGGATAAGTCGTAATGCACAAACCGGACTACTCTCAATCAATGGAACGTACACTGAACGCAACCTGGAGACCCTTGATTTTGAAGTGGTCACATGTGGCCAACACGGCACTATTAACATGATTGAGGTGGGAGCTCGTGAAGTGAGTGAAGCTGACATCATGACCATCCTCGAAGCATCTACCATTGTGCACGCTGATTTAGTAACCTTCCAAAATAAAATTGTCGCTGCTCTCGGTAAACCCAAACAAGAAATGCTGCCGCCTGTTATCCCGGAACTGGTGACCGAATTATTTACCACTACTTACCATACCCGATTACATGAGCAGTTACTTGCAAAGACAGCTGGTAAACAACATCTTCATACGCTAAAAAAAGAATTCATCAGTAAACTACAAGCTACTGACTCCACACTGTCACCGGTTATTGCAGGGAACTTTTTTGAAGAGATGATTGATGAAGCAATTCACCGATGCGCACTTGAATTAGGGGTGCGAGCCGATGGTCGTGATTTTGATACAGTCCGACCCCTTGAAGCACACGTCGGTGGAATTTCGCCAGTCCTTCACGGTAGTGGCATCTTCTATCGTGGCGATACACATGTATTGTCTGTATTAACGCTCGGTGGACCTGAAGGATCTATGGCGATAGAAACTATTGAGGGGCCAGAACGCCACAAACATTTTTTGCACCACTATAACTTTCCACCATTTTCGGTCGGTGAAACAGGGCGCGTCGGTGGATTTAACAGACGAATGATAGGGCACGGTGCTCTGGCAGAGAAAGCCCTCGTTCCGGTATTGCCACCACGAGAAACATTCCCCTACACGATTCGACTAGTCTCCGAAACGATGTCGAGCAATGGATCAAGTTCCATGGCCTCGGTGTGCGCGAGTAGTCTCGCCTTATGCGATGGTGGAGTACCCATCACACGACCAGTTGCGGGCATCGCCTCTGGCGTCATGATGTCGGGTGACAAGTTCGTTATCCTCACTGACATTCAAGGACCTGAAGACGAACATGGCGATATGGACTTCAAAGTAGCGGGAACCACAGTGGGGATTACCGCCATGCAAATGGATGTAAAAGTAGCAGGGGTGTCTATGAGCATCCTACGAGCAGCACTCGAGAAGGCGCGGCTTGCCCGACTCCATATACTCGAGACAATGAACAACACTATTGCATCACCACGTACACACATCTCACCACGAGCACCCGAAATCATTCTCATAAAAATTGCACCAGAACAAATTGGTCTCGTTATCGGTGGTGGGGGAAAGACTATCAATAAACTAAAAGAGACTAGTGGTGTTGAGGAAATAAGTATCGAAGATGACGGCTCAGTGTACATCACCGGGAAAAATGGAACGGCCCAAAAAGCGGCCACCATGATACAAAACATGACACGAGTGTACACGGTTGGGGAGGAACTTCAGGTAACTATCACTAAAATTACTGCCTTTGGTGCATTTGCCAAAATGGATGATTATCATGAGGGCTTAATTCACATTTCGGAAGTAACCGGACGTAGACTCGAGACACTGGAAGGAATTTTGCGTGAAGGTGATGTCGTCAGAGTAGCGGTCATAAAAGCAGATGAAGGAAAAATCGGCCTGTCTATTAAAAAAATAAATCCTAATTTTGTAGATACCACTACAACTTGATAAGTTTTAGGTAATTTCTGACATCAGACTCACAGATATTGACTCAGCATAATCAGTAAAACATGAGATACTATTAGGGACATATGAGTACCTCGCCAACAGCTATTCCAAAAGTCCGCACCTACGCTGCGGATTTGAATTCGGTGCGCGAAACAAAACCTACACCGGTAACAAGCATCGCTTCTACACCTGTGTCTGTACCTGCACCACAGGCTATTGTTACTAAATCAATAGCCACACAAACGATTCCACCATTTCATACGTTTTCAAAAAATGAACGAAGCGATGGTCAGCCTGAAACCACCACGAGTAAACCGGCACGACCAAGCTCGGCGATTACGTCAAACTCACAAGCCGAAACTCAAAAAATTCTCACGGCATCAAGTTCACTGCAGGCCGCAGGTAATTTTAAAGAAAGTCTACCGGCCGTTATCATTACTGACACTAAACATAAACGGTTTAAATTAAGTGAAGCACTTGCTCATTCCGTACTAGGTTGGTGGAATGACAAGAAACAATCTGCTCAACAAAAAAAGATTCCTAAATACACTGTACCGGTAGCTGAACGACGTAAAGGTGTTATTCAAAAAGCCACCGCAAAAACTGGTCGGGAGTCATCAGCCGATCACGCTGCCGTGGTGAACCGTATCAAGGCCACCAAACAAATACCTCATGGTACAACTGTGTCCGCACCAAAGTTAGTAGCCCAAAAAAATGTAACACCAGCTTGGGATTCGGAGAAGACATCAATTACGACACCAGTTCAAACTGGAATTCAAAATGATCGGATTGTAAAACGAAAATCATCAATCGGGGAAGCAGTTGTACCACCACTAAATATGGAGACTCTTGCAACTCATCATTGGGAAACTGACATCCAAACAAAAGCTAATGCACTCACCGATACAACACAATCCGAAAACTCGAGCATTATTCTCAGTGGTAAAGAATTCACTAGGATAAAAGAAGCTCGATCAAAAACGCCTGTGACTGCTGTGGCCACTGCGATTACGGCTGGATCGGCAGCAAGTAGCAATCGAGTTATTACGCCTGTGGTGCCGCCACAAATTGCAAAGTCCGTAGTTAGTAGCACATCTACTTTTGTAGCACCTACCTCAGTAATTCGTCCCCAAACTCCAAGTCAGCCAGTAATTACCTCTACTCCGAGAAATATAGTGGTGCCGACAATTCCAACAACACCAATAACAACCAGCGCGCTTGAACCGGTAACGCCAGCCTCTGTACAGATCCCCATCACACGCGTGCAACGATCCACCGCGGTAACACCAGAACTAACTCCTGAACCAGCGGTAGAGGAACGACGTTTTGCCCCTCCACGAGAACCAAAACGAGATTGGTGGTCAATGGTTACCCAAACAAATCCAATGGTGTTCATCACCGTCGGTATACTGGTATTGGTGGTCGGGAGCGGACTTGGATTACGTGCATATCAAAATACTCCGGCACCAATCGCGAGTGAGGCTGTGCCCGCTACAGAAGAAACTGCTTTCCCGGGCAGTGCTAACATAACCGAGACTAATTTTTATACAGACAAAACACAGTTAAGTGAGCGCTTAAAAACACAAACTACCGACACTGATTCACTGACTGAAATCACCTTTATAAATGAAACGGGAGCACCGTTGTCTGCACCAGACTTCTTAACATTATTTGGCGCGTCTGTTCCATTTGATTTTACTGCTTCAATTAACAACATCAGACTCGGTAACTACCGTGGAGCACCATGGATCTTGCTCACTATTAGCGATAAAAATACTGCCCTCGGAGGGATGTTGTCATGGGAGACATCAATGGGCAGTAACCTGGCTCCTATCTTTAGCACAACACCTGTGACTTCGTACGATCGTTTTACCGACAGCATTATTAATGGTACCGACGTACGGGTTATGAAAAATGAGAGTGGTATCGAAGAAATTGTCTACGGATTTGTAGGCTATGACACATTACTAATTACTTCAAATACCACTGCGTTTTTAAACCTTGCGCAAAATATTTATTAGGCTACACTTTTAGTATCTATGAATAAATATGCACCACACCAAAAAGCATTAGAGGAACAACTCGATGAGGTAATTGCCCAACTGCAAGACATAGCAGTGCTTGATACTGATAGTGGAGACTGGGTTATTCGTACAAATGATATTGATCAGACCGAAACTGACGAAAATAGCCAAGCCGACGCAGCCGAAGAAGCGGACGAACGAATTGCTATTCTGGCAGAACTAGAAAACCGCTACCGCAGCATTATCCATGCCCTGAAAAAAATGGAAGGTGGCACCTACGGAATTTGTGAAATCAGTGGCGAAACAATAGAAGAGGGGAGACTGGTGGCCAACCCAGCAGCTCGGACTTGTGTCCACCACATGGAATCAGAATTTGAACTACCGCTACCGTAACTGTCATATACACTACCATGTCAGTTACCCAAGTATTCACGGTGCAACCTCAAGTACTTGGTGGAACTGTTGTTAGTATCGAAGCAGACCTCAGTCGAGGTCTGCATTCGTTTTCGATAGTGGGGTTAGCGGGCAAAGCCATCGAAGAAGCCAAAGACCGGGTGAGTACCGCTATAAAACACAGCGGTTTTGATGCGCCAAAAAGTCAAAATCATAAAATTGTGATTTCACTTGCTCCCGCTGATTTAAAGAAAGAAGGACCCCTCTTTGATTTACCGATTGCTATAGCCTACCTACTGACTGCAGGCGTGATGAGTTGTGACACTACCAAACGTATCTTAATTGGGGAACTATCACTTGCTGGTGAACTGCGCCCCGTACGCGGAGTATTATCAATTGTACAAACTGCACAAAAGGCTGGTTTTACTGAAGTGATTGTTCCGATGGATAATGCTGTTGAAGCAGCCCTAATAACTAGCATCACCATTTACGCTGCTGCCAATTTACGCGAGGTAATTTATCACATGGACACTACACATGTTGATCATAAAAAACTATCGCCAACACCAGTCACGGTCATGGGTGAAGATTGGCATGACAGCACCGTCCTACTCGAAGATATTAAAGGTCAAGAAACTGCCAAACGAGCTTTGACTATCGCAGCCGCGGGTCGTCATAATGTGATGTTGGTTGGCCCACCCGGTACCGGCAAAACTATGCTGGCCCGAGCGTTCCAGGGTATGCTACCGCCACTTACTCGAGCGGAGGCCCTTGAAGTTTGTGCTATTCATTCAATTGCCGGTAGTGGGGAACACGTGGTGAGTTCGATCCCGCCGTTTCGTACTCCGCACCATACCGCGTCGCACACCGCGCTCGTAGGCGGAGGCACCAATCCAAAACCTGGTGAAGTAACGCTGGCTCACAAAGGAGTATTATTTATGGATGAGTTTCCAGAGTTTGATAGGCGCTCACTTGATGCGTTGCGCCAGCCACTGGAAGACCGGGTAATTAGCATTTCACGCGTGCAAGGGACTGCATTGTTTCCGGCCGATTTTATTTTAATTGCCGCCATGAATCCGTACCGTGGAAGCTACGACGGCACCACTGATTTAGCACGCGCCATGAAAGAAACTTACCACGGCAAAGTGTCCGGACCAATTCTTGACCGAATAGACCTTTGGATTGAAGTGCCACATGTACCCTACGAAACATTAACTGAACTGGGTCGTCACGAGGGAGAGACGGCTCGTGCCCGGATTCAAATCAGGAACGCCCGAAACAAACAAATGGCTCGGTTACAAAGTCGGGGAATAGCGGTAAATGCCCATATGACGAGTCGCGATATTGACGACGTCATCACCCTCACACAACCAGTCAAAGACATCCTAAAAGCCTCCTCTGCCAAACTAAACCTCTCTCCGCGCAGTTATCATAGATTAATTAAAGTAGCACAGACGATTGCAGACCTAGATGGGGCAGACATCATCGAGCCGAAACATCTACTTGAGGCGTTGCAGTATCGGGTGAAACTTTAAGGGTCTGAAATCTTTCTTACAGAACCTGTTCAGGTTATCGCTATTTTTCCAAAATAGCAGGTATTTCTTACAGAAACTGTCCACTTTCTGGAAGCAGAGCTTCTCAGAAAGTCTTGCGATATGACTTTGGTCATATCTCACTCTTGCGAAAGTCTCCCAGACTTTCTCACGATTGCAGACCTAGATGGGGCAGACATCATCGAGCCTAAACATCTACTTGAGGCGTTGCAGTATCGAGTTAAGTTGTAATCTAAAGTATGATTAGTATACTAGTCCAATATGGCTGACCATCAAGCTGCGACTGCAAGTAAAGAAAATTGGTTTGTAGCGGTAAAAATTCTTTTACGAAAAGGGAACGAGTTATTAGTATTACGAGACACATTCGGGGAAGGAGATATACCCGGTGGCAGATTACGAAAAGATGATTTCGAAACACCACTCCTTGAAGTTTTAAAACGTAAAGTTACCGAGGACATTGGATCTGACGTTTCATATAAAATCATACATCAAAATCCAGTCTGCACTTTTCGACATGAACGCTTTGAAGTAGGTAGCGGGGAAAATGTAAGGATTTTTGCACTAGGATTTGAAGCTGAATATGAAAGTGGAGAAATTATAACTGGTGAATATATTGAATCACACACGTGGATAGATCTACGCACTGCACAACTATCAGACTATCTTGAAGGGGGCTGGTTAAAGGGGGTAGAGGAGTATGTACAAAAATTATCTCTTTAGACAGTAGCCTAATAAATGGCCTGAAGAATAACAGTACCGGATGAAACTTTAAAGATGACTAAATAATTTTCCCCCTGGCAAATAATCCTTTCTTATTTTGGATGCAGTTCAAGGCGAATGATTAAAATAAAATAAGCCGTACTTTTCGTACGGTGCATTTTATTTTATGAAATTCAACGCAGAAATGCGCCGAAATTAGAAAGGATTGCGGCCGCCGCGGACTTCGAAGTGTAGATGCGGCCCCGTCGACTTGCCTGTGTTACCAGACGCCCCAATTGATTCACCAGCTGCTACCGTTGCGCCAACACCAACATCAAGACGTGAGAGGTGAGCATACAAAGTCTGCACACCGTTGGCATGTCGAATTACCATATAGTTTCCGTAACCACCGTTCCAACCTGAACTTTTAGCAACCAAGACTGTGCCCGCAGCAGCGGCCCGTACAGTTGTGCCGATACCAGCACCCCAGTCAACGGCATTGAATCCGTGAATACCCTGAGTCTTAATTGCCCCTGGAATTGGGTGCGAGAATCCGCTGCCAGCAGTTGTAGTTGTTTTAACCGTACTACCTTTTTTAGCTGCTACGGTAGCTTTAGGTGGCTCAGCATGGAGTGATCCGCCTGGAATCACGAGAGTATCTCCCACCACTATATCAGAAGCTGATGCCAGCTGGTTATATGAAAGGATTTCTTCAGCATTACCTTCGTATTTTTTAGCTATTGATGAAACGGTATCGCCTTTTTTAACAACGTGACGAACACCGGCGATTGGAAGAATAATCAAACTGTCACCTGGCTTAATAGCTGAAGCTTTAGCTAAATCGTTAGCCCACAAAATAGTATTTGAGGTCACCCCGAACATTTGGGCGATTTGTGACAAGGAATCACCTTCGCGGACTACGTAGACACTAATTTCGCCACCGTTATTTTTTGAGGCTGAAATATCATCTTGTCCTACCGGCCCAGTTGATACCAACACGCCATCTTCAATAATAATATCCGCTCCGCCTCGGGCGGTTTGCGGATCAGGATTTTGGGCTGCTGCCAGAACATCTACATCTACTAATGAATCACTCACGGGGGTTTCGGCTGCGACATATTCAATGGTGCCGACTTCAAGCAACGATTGAAAAACCCCTGCCTGCACTGAAAAGGGGAGGATAATGGCGGTAAGTAGCAAAACTGCATCAAAAAAGTACCGTGCGGTACGTGATGTTAAACCAGTGTGTGCTATTTTTGTTCCCAGCTTCATCGTTTCTTGGGCTGAGGTTTTAGTATGTAAGTGAGGTTGAATACGTGTTTCTTTATGGACTCGCCGCGATACAACCATTACAGGAAAGTGTCAGTCGAAATAAAAAGAGTCGCAAAGACTCTCTTTATTACCAAGATTTTGGTAATGCAGTAATTCTACTAGACTGACTGGGGGATACAATTGACGTAATACACTTCTCCTCGTGATATCAAAATGAGTCAAAAAAAGGTAACGAAATAGGGCTATTTCATTACATTGACAGAACTGATTATATACTTTCTGATTAAAAGAGTAGTTGTGGTATAGTATGAGCCACATGTCAGATATCCCATACTTAACCGGGTTAAATACCCCCCAGCGCACTGCGGTTACCCATATAAACGGCCCTTTACTCATACTAGCTGGTGCCGGTTCGGGCAAAACCCGTGTTATTACACACCGCATTGTGCACCTCATCCACCAGGGCGTTGCTCCCTATAACATTTTGGCGGTGACGTTTACCAACAAGGCTGCCAAAGAAATGCGCGAACGTGTCGAAAAACTAATCCACGAATTTCCACCGTCTGACCGGGCGGCAGTTGATTCACTCCCGACCGTTACCACCTTCCACGCCCTTGGGGTACGTATTTTGCGAGAGTACCATGAGGTCTTGGGCTTGCGCCGACACTTCACGATTTACGATCGTGCAGATAGTTTGCGCGCCATCAAACAAGCGCTCGAGGCTGCTAACTACAACCCAAAAGAATTTGAGCCCCGAAAAATTTTAAGCAAAATTTCGAAAGCTAAAGGTGACGCTAAAACACCGAGCGTATTTAAAGACGAGTCCTCGTCATACCCTGACCGGGTAGCGGCCGAGGTGTGGGTAAAATACGAAGAAATTATGGCTCGTGAACACGCGCTTGATTTTGATGATCTACTTATCAAAACACTTCGTCTCATTGAGACACACGAGCATGTCCGTCACGCGCTGCAAAAACGTTTTCAATATATCCATATTGATGAGTATCAAGATACTAACCGCGTGCAATTTGAAATTGCCCAGTTACTCACGGGTGAAAAACACAATCTGTGTGTGGTAGGTGATATCGACCAGAACATTTATTCATGGCGCGGTGCAGACATTAAAAATGTGTTGCAGTTTGAAAAGTTTTTTCCCACCGCTACTACGATTTTGCTTGAAGAAAACTATCGTTCAACCAAAAATATTATTGGTGCGAGTAACGATGTAATCGAAAAAAATAAAAACCGAGTTGCTAAAGAAGTCTTCACCAGTAACGGGGAGGGGGAAAAAATTTCTCTCTACGCCGCGATGACCGGCATTGATGAGGCGGAATATATTGCTCGCACAGCCATGAAATTGGTTGATACCGGCATTTCACCTTCATCTATTGCCGTGTTATACCGAACTAATTTCCAATCACGAAGTTTAGAGGAAGCTTTCTTAAATTACGGCGTACCGTACCAGTTACTGGGTACAAAATTCTTTGAACGCAAGGAAATTAAGGATGTTTTGTCGTATTTGCGCCTCGCCCTAAATCCCGGCAGCACTGCTGATTTAGCACGCGTCATTAACGAACCAGCCCGAGGAATTGGTAAGGTAACGATGCTCAAAGTAATCGAAGGGAAACGAAGTGAGCTAAAAGGTGCAACTCTTGAAAAAGTTGAGCGGTTTGATCAAATTATGTCTGATATTGCTGATGTGGCGCGGACTAAAGTACTGTCTGAAACTTTGAAATTTATCATGTCCCGGACTGGCATTGAGACTGAATTAAAAAGGAATGGAACCGAAGACGATCTATCTCGTTTAGAAAACTTACGTGAACTTGTTACACTCGGCGTACGCTATGACGAACTCAGTCCCGAAGCTGGGGTAGAAGCATTGCTTGAAAACGCAGCCTTGCAAAGTGATCAAGATGAAATCAAAGACAAAGAAGAACAAGACGCCGTCAGATTAATGACCGTGCACTCGGCCAAGGGATTGGAGTTTGCGTATGTGTTTATCAGTGGTTTGGAGGAAGGACTGTTTCCCCATGAGCGCTTAGATGATACCGGCATTGATCACGAGGAAGAACGTCGGTTGTTTTATGTGGCTCTCACGCGTGCAGAAAAAAAGGTGTATTTAACCTACGCGCACATGCGCACAATTTACGGTAGCCAAAAAGTAAACGTACCGTCATCGTTTATTAATGACATCAGTCAAGAATATGTAGAGAGTGAGAATCCACGGGGGTGGGGGAATACTAGTTCGGGGTACGAAACCACAATCTTCCTAGACTAGTCGGGTACTTGTAAGTGGCACATTGCGTTGTGGAATGAAGAAATGAGCATCGTGATAAGTGATATTTAATCACTTATCACCTATTCTGAATTACTGTCCCGATTTTTCCTCCTAAGGAAAATCGCTGGACCGCTACGGTAAATATCCTTGCTTCTTACAGAAGCTGTCCACTCATTGGTTATTTTTTCAAAATTCCTCAATGAGTCTTGCGAAAGCAAAGCAGTTTGCTTTCTCACTCCTAGCACTGCACTCACTTCCAACCACCCTTGACTTCATTACGATTTTTTAAATCTTCAATTTTCCATTTTCTCTATTCCATATTCTCTTGTATTTAGATACATATATAGGTATGCTCGAGGGTATATGAAGCGCACCCAACATAAACATGACGAAGAAGCAGTGGGTGAGAAATTCGCCCATAAGAAATCTCTGGGCCAAAACTTCCTCACGAGTGATGTTGTTCCTAATTGGCTGGTTGCAGCGGGTGGGGTAACGGCGGGAGATACCATACTCGAAATCGGACCAGGAACCGGGGCCCTTACCAAAATACTCCTTAAAACTGGCGCCAAAGTAATTGCCCTTGAAGCTGACACTCGAGCTATAACAATCTTAGAACCCCTGTTTACCGAAGAAATTAAAACGGGCCAACTGACACTGATACATGGTGATGCGCGGGAGCTATCAATCTCTGCGCTCGGACTAGCCCATCAACAATTCAAAGTAGTGGCTAATATACCTTACTATTTATCAGGTTTTTTACTGCGCACTTTACTTGAAAACCCAATCCAGCCTTCAAAATTGGTGTTTTTGATGCAAAAAGAGGTAGTGAATCGGATTGCTCGAGACACCAAAGAATCAATTTTGTCACTGTCGGTGAAGGCTTTTGGGGTTCCAAAATACGTAAAAACAGTAACCCGAGGGCACTTTAATCCACCACCAAAGGTTGATTCCGCTATTTTACTCATTAGCGACATCAGTTTAGACAATTTTAGCGATACAAACGAACAAAATCTCTATTTTGAACTGTTACATCTTGGTTTTGGCCAAAAAAGGAAGCAGATGTTGTCTAATTTAGCTCATTCATATGACCGATCTACCCTCGAACGTATTTTTACTGAGTTAGGTCTAAAATTAGACATTCGAGCTGAAACAGTACCGTTATCATCCTGGCTCACTCTGACTAAAAAACTAGCCGTTACCCCCAAATTACACTCTGCTAACTAACAAGGTAATCCCCAGCATTTACACACCTTATACACTACCTATTATAATAGTGACTGACAGACTTGCTATACTATTGTGTAATGGCAATCAATCAAAAAATCCTCGGCGCGTTTGTGGTCGGTTTTGCGCTGGTTTTTGGTGCCTATACTCTCAGTAATTTTAATGCACCCCGAGTTGACACTCAAAATGAACCCGTTTACGGCTTAGGAGCAGCGGCTGTTTCAGAACGAAACTACATTGCGGTTACCGATAATGACAATAACGGAATCGAAGACTGGCGTGAGGAATTTGTTAACGACACTCCTATTATTATAGATACAGAGGTAGCTGGACCCGTGCAATACACTCCACCAACATCAATTACTGATACCGTTGGTATTCAGCTTTTTCAAAATTTTCTGCAAGCAAAAGGGCGGGGTGGTGTCGGCCCAAGCACAGATCAGGTGGTTACTGATACCGCGGAACTACTCCGTGCCACTGCGGTCCAAGACTACATTTATAACGTTAATCAAATTCAGGTCATTGCCTCAAGTGATGAAGCTATTCGGACATACGCCAATACCTTAGGGCAAATTATGATTAATAATAACGTTAAAACTGAAGGAGAATTAGTAATTATCGAACGAGCGATGCTCACTGAAAACCCTCAAGAATTAGACAAACTTGATCCACTAATCACTATGTATAAAAACTTACGTGACCAAACGCTCGCTACACCAGTGCCCGCTGGTTTTGAAAAGCAGCACCTCGATTTAATTAATGTATACAACGCGATGTATGGTGCACTCGATGGAATGAAAAAAGCCTTTGCTGACCCTGTTGTTGCACTCTTGCGTGTCCAACGGTACCAAGACGACACCAAGGGCTTACGTATTGCTCTAGAAAATATGTACCGATCTCTTGTTCCATATGTTCGACTATTTAGCGAATCAGATCCCGCTATTGTATTTCTAGTTTTTAGTCCTCAAAATTAAATATGTTATACCCATCCATCAAAAAAATATCCCAAACTATTCTGACTTTATTGTTATTAATCACGGTATTTGCTGTTTCAATCCCTACGCATCAGGCTGAAGCCGGTGGAGCAGGAGGACAGGCAACTGAAGCGACTCAATTGCGAAACTTAGCACAGACTTCAATCTCAGCGATAGCTGACGCAGCCACTGCCTTGGGTATCAACAGTTTGGTGATTAAAGAAAATATCCTTGATGGTATTGGCTGGGCGATTGCTAAACAAATGGTGAGTAGTATGACCCGTAGTCTTATTAACTGGATTAACTCCGGGTTTGAGGGTAGTCCAGCATTTATTACGGACTTAAATGCATTTTTACTGGACGCGCTTGATACGGCGGCCGGTGAATACATCCGTAGTCTGGGTGGTATCGGTGAATTCATATGTTCACCATTTAGGCTGGATATCCAATCTGCTCTGTCCATCAGTTATGCCCAAGCCCGCAGTGGCATGCCATCTGGACCAACGGCGCCAGCCTGTCGATTAACTGATATTGCTAATAACATTGAAGGCTTCTTTGCTGGTGTTACTGATGGTGGTTGGCAAGACTGGTTATCGGTTACGAGCGACCCGCAGAATACCCCATATGGTTCCTATCTTGAAGCACAATATCGTTTAAAAATTAAACTCGTCAATGAAGCCGGGCAAGAAATGGAAGTGGCTAGTTGGGGAGAAGGATTTCTATCTAAAAAAATCTGTGAAGCCATTGAGGGGCCAGGTGGTGGCGAGCAATGTACTATTTCAACTCCTGGGCAGGTTATTTCTGAAGCCTTAACATTCCAGCTATCAACCGGCCCACGAACGTTAATTGAGGCGGATGAAATCAACGAACTAATTGGAGCCTTATTAAACCAACTAGTACTCGCAGCGATGGAGGGTATTAACGGTCTCTTGGGATTAAGTGAGGGCACCGGTTACACCGACTACAGTCTAAACGGATCTAGTACTCGGGCTTATCTTGATGACATGGTGGATGAAAATCTTATTAATACGACACAAATCAGAAGTCAGATGGGCACATCACTCACGACTGAACGATCGTACTTAACCCTGGCGTCATCAACCTTAGGAGAGGCGAATCAACGACTAACCTCAGTGCAAAATGCCCAAAATGCTATTAATATATTGTTCTCAGGCACCAATACCGGGGCAGCCTTAGCGAATTTAACGAGGAGCGATACAATCCAAACTGCAAACGCTAAAATTAGTGACGAACTAGGAAATAGACCGTCCGATCAAGAACGAACTGCCTTACTGGCAGCCCGTGCTTCAATTGCTACAATCGAACAGTCTCTGTCTGTTATTGCGAGCATGGGTGCGGCTGGACGTACAGCGACACAACTAAGTGCATTAAGTTTCACCGCCCTGCAGTCAGAAGGAGCTGCGATTGTGACCGAACTAACAGGGCTCGTAAATGAAGTTAATCCTATTGCTCAAAGAACAACCTCAAACGTAAACCAATTGACCGATATGATTGCCCGCTACGATAACGCCACCACCACTCGGGTAACGACTGGTACCGGTACCTCAACCACCCGATCAGCTGCTGCTGTCCAAAATGACATTGCTATGGAGTATGCCTCACTAGTTTCAGGTAACAGTCTCGTTACACAATTAACTATTGATCAAAATCGTACTCGGTGGCGAAGTATCCTCGATTCAGAATAAATCAGTGGTTAACCGACTCGAATCGTAAAAGACGGGTGCTAGAATAGAGATGTAATGACTAACTTAGTCGGTATTTTGTGTGGAGACAAAATTTTTAAAAGGGTATTTTTGAGTGCCTTACTCTTAATTACCATTAGCACTTTCTTCTTCGGTAGTTTTGCTCATGTATTCGCCCAAGAAATCCCTGGAATTGACCGACCTTTTCGACCTGGTGATCCGGGTTATGTTCCTCCACCAACACCTGGGGGGGGAGGTGCTCAGCCAGGTGCAGGTGGAGCTCAGCCCGGAGGTGGAGGTGGCGGAGGGGCTGACGCTGGACAAGCTGCTGCTGATGCGGCTCAACAAGAAGCCGCTTTAGCTGCTGCCAGCCTGGGTTCACAACCAGATGGAGTACTTGGTTTACTTTATAGTTTTGTAATCAGTGGTATTGGCTGGTTAGTAGGAGTAGCAGGGAATGCCTTTGACTACGCAATTGATAATTACATCATTGGCTTTGGTGAAATGTACCGTGATCGCACCGGAGAAACTATTGATGCTCTGTGGGGGACCGTGCGAGATATATTTAACCTGACGTTTATTTTTGGACTAGTCTATATTGGATTTAAAATGATCCTCGATAGTAGTGATAGTAGCGCTCGCAAAATGCTCGTATCCTTAATCGCGGCAGCACTGTTGGTAAACTTTAGTTTATTTATCACTAAATTCGTAGTAGATTTTTCAAACATTGCTGCTACTCAAATCTATAACGCCTTTGAACCAGTAGGTGTCGATGGAGCGGCTGTAGAGCTTAGTATCACCAACGGATTTATGACCATGATGGGTGTCAACAGCATGCTCGGATATGAATATGTTGCCGGTGGTAGCTTTACCTATGTATTTGGTATATTAATCGTATTTTCTATTTTGGCGTATGTATTTTTGGCTGGTGCAGTGATGATAATCATTCGATTTGTAGTACTCAATATCTATATGGTGTTTTCACCGTTTATGTTTTTAGGTTGGGTGTTTCCGGCTCTTCAAGGATACTCTCGTGACTATTGGAGCGGATTCTTGCGTCAAGCATTTTTTGCTCCCGCCTTCATATTCATGTTGTATTTGTCATACGTAGTAGCCGGTAATTTTCCTGTACAAAGAAACCTTGATCGGATATTCAACCCTAATCTCACTACCGTCACAGATTATGCTGACACCATTCCTTACTTTGCAATGGTTATTGTATTTCTGTGTGCCTCAATGATAGTAGCCAAAAAAATGGGCGCGCATGGTTCGACAGCAGCAATTTCAATTGGTAACAAACTACGCGGTGGGGCACAAGGCATGCTGTATAGAAATACCGGCGGCAGACTAGCTAAAGGAGCAATGAATGTAATGGATCGGACAGGCATGTCTAACAATTACTTTGGAAGGAGTCTTCGTGGCGGACTTAAAAAAGGTTACGAATACGGAGCAGGTGGCACGAGCTTATCTCAATACAGAGCTAATGTTAAAAGTCAGAAAGATGATATTAACAAGAACCGTGTCCGGATGAATTCAGAGGAAAGTTCGGCACGACGCGCAACAAACTTTGACGCTCAAATGGCTGCTCTACAAAACAATACTCTTGGAACAAACGAACTAAACGCTGCGATGAATGGTCTAGCAGCCACTATCCGAGAAATGTCTGATGATGAACGAGGAGATTTGAGCATCAGTCAATTAACAAACCACCATGTTGCTGCAAATCTCACTGACGCCCATATTTCTTCGCTAGAAAAAACAGGTACATTTAGTGTTGATGAAATTAACAGTATACGAGCGAGTCGTCGCCAGGCACAAATTAATGTCGCCCAACATGGTTTTGCAACAGTCAGTACTGTTGGTGGAGTTACTGGGGCTTCAAACACTGCTGTACGGGGGGCATCGGCAGCACACCAAGTTGCTCAACGGCAACGATTACTGGCGGGTGGTGATGCAGTAGTAGGCAATATGCCGGTTGATGCATTAATTGCCCCAGCAATGCTGCCGTATATCACACCTCGCATCATTGAAGCCAGAATGAAAAGTGGCATTACTGAAGCTGATAGAGTTAGACTTCGTAATGCTATTCAAAGTGGAGTTACGACTCCTGCAATGATGGTTCCATGGGCACAATGGCAGGGTCAAAGTCATTACGGCGCTGAATTCTTCAGATAAAAATTAATATGCTAAGTCATTGGGAAAAACTTCAAGAATCATACAATAATGCACCTACAGAAGTTAGGGATTTTGTTGATGGGGGATCTGTTGTGAGATTTGTTGAATTACTTGATAAAAGCCCAGAAATCACCAGAGATTTAATATTTGGTTGCAATTTAAAAATTCTCAGCGAAATTACAGATACTGAGTTACACAATTACATATCAAGCACCCTATTAGCCTACACTGATGCACTGAACATGATAAATGCTGGCTCTAGTTTATTCATATCTGAAAATGAATACATTAAACTCAGCAATCCCAGTATTAATTCTGAACTTCGAAAAAATTTAATTGCCAGCTGTTCAGCACCTGCGAAATATCTATCTTCAGATGAAAGTAGGGTAGAGCTGCTTATGTTTGCAGTAAAAAAGCAAATATTTAACACTGCTACTCTAAAAAAATATCTTGTATTAGTAAGTGACGTCGTTCTTGGTTTCTACAAAATTGAAGATGTGGTTCCATTACTGCAGCAAGAACTCGGCATTGACGCCCGGACAGCAGCCTTACTAGGCGCTGATGTAATTGATTTTCTAGCCCCTCTTTCTGATCCGAACTGGAAACCACCAACAGAGCAAGATGATGAATCTGTAAGCGTTGCCCCGGAACGCATCACAGAAACTACTGAACCATCGCATGAAATATCAGCAATGAACGAACCTGTTGTATCAGTGCCTACAGAACTACCTGAATTGCGCACCATGGCAGCAGATATGATTGAGGGGCGATCACCGGTGCGCAACACCTATACTCCTGTCCCTTCGGTTGATGTGCCGGTATACGTATCAACCCAACCAACCATTGAGAAAAAAGTACCTGAAGCACCATCATACACCGCCCCGTTGTACGAACCACCAAAACCAAATGTCGACACTCCGTTAGAACAGCCACGCTGGGGGTAGGAAGTGATTAAACATCACTTCCTACAAGGTTGCCTGCTATTTTGTATAAAATAGCGACAACCTGTACTGTCGCTGTAAACAAGTTTTCTTTTACTTCACTCGTATCATAAATAAAAGTTAGCTTTTCTTTAGATACTCATTTGTAAAAGTAGAGAGAATATGAATACATATTTCCTGAGTAAAACTTACACCACCACCATTGATACATACTGTATAATACAACCATGCAGTTTGAAGTTCCGCAGTTCATCGAAATCGAGGACAAGATTTTTGGACCATTCACGTGGAGGCAATTTTTATATCTCGGTGGTGGGGGAGGAATGGCGGTGGTATTGTTACTCACGTTACCGTTTTTTATTGCGATTATCCCAGCATTTTTAGTAGGACTTTTTACCGCCGCCCTAGCGTTTTACCCGGTTAATAATCGACCCTTTTCTCACTTTCTGGAAGCGATGTATAACCACTACCGTCGTAAACGACTGTACTTATGGCAACAAACTCGTGAAATTGTTCACAAAGAAAGTTTTGCCCCAACCACTACGGTACGCAATCCGATTATGCTGAGCCCCTTAAATAACCAGAAGAAGGACATTACCTCGCTTGCGCGCCGACTCGAATTAAAAGCAATGGAGAAAAAGGATATTTAATATATGGCTACTAATAACACCGCTGCTACCCAGGAATTTGTTTCCATTCGCGATATACGCGACGGTATTGTGATACTCAAATCAGGTCAAATTTGTAAAGTGCTTTTGGCATCATCAGTTAACTTTGCCCTTAAGTCTCAAGATGAACAGCGCGCCATCTTGTTTCAATTTCAAAACTTTTTAAACACTCTCGATTTTTCATTACAAATTTATGTCCAGTCACGACGTCTTAATATCGAACCCTACCTCGCGATGCTGGCAGAACGGCAGGGCAATCAAGACAACGACCTGATGCGGGTTCAACTTCGAGAATACATCGAATTTATCCGCAGTTTTACCATTGAAGTCGACGTGATGAGTAAAAACTTTTTTGTGATTGTGCCGTATACTCCTAATAAAATTAACATCACTCAGGGATTTAAAGGAATATTGAGCCAAGGACGTAGTGGGGTACAAAACGATATCACGCTCGAAGAACAGCGTTTACAACTTGAACAACGACAGGCGGTAGTGGAGCAGGGGCTTAACCGTATGGGCGTGCGCACTATCGCACTTGCTACCGACGAATTAGTGGAATTGTTTTATCACATATACAATCCGGGTGATACCACTGGTTCTGCTCCTACGATACAATAAAACAACACTATGGGACTCTTAGATAATTTACGACCAAAAAAATTAGACGATAACCAAGTCGCAATTAGCGAGAGTCTTTTGACGTTAGCTGATGTAATTGCACCGTCAGCGGTGAGCATCAAGCCGGGAAGTATCAATATTAGTGGCACCTCAGCCCGAGTATTCTATGCCGTTTCATATCCGCGGTTTCTTAATGATGGTTGGCTCGAACCAATCCTCAACATGGAAAAGGAACTTGACGTAACGATTGTCATTCACCCGATTAGTACCGCTGAAACACTCAAAAAATTCCAGAAAAAAGTAGCTGAGGTACAAAGTCAGATTAACATCCGAGCCGAACGCGGGGAAGTACGTGACCCGCAACTAGAAGCCGCCTACCGTAACTTAGAGGATCTACGCGATAAATTGCAACAGGCCGAAGAAAAGCTCTTTGATGTTGGTTTGTATATTGCCGTCTATGGAGAAGACGACACAAAGTTAAACAAAGTCGAAAACGACATCAAGGGAATCCTGGATTCAAAATTGGTGTACATTAAACCAGCTCTATTCCGCCAAGAACCGGGTATTCAAAGTATCATTCCGACTGCTACTGATGAACTATTAACTCATAGTAAATTTAACTCTTCACCACTCTCGAGCTTCTTCCCCTTTACCTCATTTGACCTCACGTCCGACACTGGTATTTTGTACGGTATCAACCGACATAACAGCTCATTGGTTTTGTTTGACCGTTTTGGCCTCACTAACTACAACTCTGTTACGTTTGCTACCTCCGGGGCAGGGAAGTCATACAGTATCAAACTAGAAATTCTGCGATCATTAATGTTCGGTTCTGAGGTGATTGTAATTGACCCAGAACGGGAATACGAGTATTTGGCGGAAGCTACCGGTGGACGATTCTTTAATATTTCACTCTCATCAAAACACCACATTAACCCGTTTGACCTACCACCACCAGGGGATGATGAAGAACCGGCGGATGTACTGCGGTCACAAATTGTGCACCTAATTGGGCTATTTAAACTGATGTTAGGTGGTCTTGCACCTGAGGAAGAGACTATTATTGACCTCGCCATTCGTGAGACCTACGCCCTAAAAGACATTACTGAACAAAGTAACTTTGCCGATCTAGAACCGCCACTTTTATCTGACTTTGAAATGGTGCTCGCCGGTATGAATGGGAGTGCGTCACTCATTAGTCGTTTGCAAAAATACACCTCAGGTACGTGGTCAGGATTCATGAACCACCCAACAAACGTTGATATTCAACAGAAATTTGTGGTGTTCTCACTCCGAGATATGGAGGACGAACTTAAAACTATTGCGATGTTTATCGTCACCAATTACATTTGGTCAGCAATTCGGCGGCGTTTGGTAAAACGCCTGCTGGTAATTGACGAAGCGTGGTGGATGATGAAATCAGAAGACACGGCCTCATTCCTCTTTAGTCTTGCTAAACGAGGACGAAAATATTTTCTCGGCATTGCCACGATTACTCAGGACGTGGACGACTTCTTGCGCTCACCCTATGGAGTACCAATGATTACCAACTCGTCGCTACAGTTTTTGATGAAACAATCTCCAACGGCGATTGATAACATTCAGCGTACCTTTAATCTTACTGATGAAGAGAAGTTTCTATTGCTTGAGTCAGATGTGGGGGAGGGGTTGTTCTTCGTAGGACTTAAACACGTTGCCATCAAGGTGATTGCTTCCTATACCGAGGACCAGATTATTACGTCTGATCCATCTCAGATTCTCCAAATTAAAAATGCGCGCAAGGAATTAAACGATAGTCAGCTGTAGTATACTAGGAGACATATGGCTGTCCCCAATCGCCGGTCTATTGATGAAGAATTCCGTAATTCTAGTTATAACCAAAACGGTTGGGGTATTCAAAATGCTCAAGCTAGCAAAATGATGACTGGGGGAAAGCCTGGTAAAGCTGCTAATAATCGTTTTCAGGCCCAGTTTCAAAGTGATGTATCTAATCAATATCTTGAACCGGAAAATCCAGCCAATGATAACCGAACATTAACCTCACGCCCCAGCGAAGATGGTAGAAGAGGACGAACTGCCCCCCGGCGATATAGTGGTCCCTACGAACAAGATGATTTTGCTGATAAGGTCAGTCGTCGAGAACAAATGATAGACCAAAGGTATATTGCTGACTCACAACAACTCGGGGAACCGGCTAATACAAATAGTGCACCACAAACAAAAAAAGTACGAACCAGTTTACTGGCCCGGGCAAGAGGAGTATCGTTTGGAGTTGTGACTATGAGTTGGCTTGTTCCGATTTATCTTTTCTGGCAAGTCCCGATGGCAATGGTAGGAGCCATCATGCTCGGGCTCGCCATGCAAATTGAAGCTAATTCATTTTTATCAATGGTTGATGGCTTTATGCAATCATTTGGAAGTTTATTTGGATATGAATATTTTGATGCAGCTGGATTGGGGATGTTAGCTGTTATTACTGCCGCTGTGTTTGGAGTAGTAAGTGCCTGTGTTGCTTGTTTTACTGCTTTATTATGGGGATTACATCCGTTATCAGGGAATGCTGCTGGAAGTAAAAAAGCTACATTTTTAGTCGGAGTGGTGGGCGCTTGTATACCATTTATTAACTTGTTCCCATGGATTATTTTTTGGATTCTCGTAATGATGCGTCATCCAAAATAAGTGAACTTCGGCACTATTTTATACAATGTCTTTGCTACAATAAGGCTATGCGATTCTTTGCTATTGTATTTTTCTTGGCACTCCTAGTACCAGGACTGCCTACTTCTGCCCAAGTAGGGGGGAGCATTACTGATATTACGGGTGAATCAGTCAGTATTGTACTTGATCCGCAATACCCTAACCCCGGTGACCAGGTCACTGCCACTATTGATGACTATGCTTTCAATGGCGGCGGGGCAAATATTACCTGGTTCTTTGATGGGCTGAGTGCACCAAACGTGAGCAACAGCCGAACTATTACCTTTACCGCTCCAGCGGTTGATACCACGATGACCATAATTGCGCGACTAGAGTTTCAAAACGGGAAAACATTAGAAGCCAGGCGAGTAATTAAACCACTATATCTTGACCTCATTATTGAACCCCAGACCTATACACCACTATTTTATAAAGGTCGCGCTTTGCCAACCAAAGGAAGTGTCGTCAACATTAATGCCTTACTCCAAAATAAAAATGGCCCAGTAAACAGTACGGACTACAGTTACTCATGGACACTAAATAATAAATCAGTCTACGGTGGTGCCCGTATCGGTGGCAACTGGGGCCAAATTATTGTTCCTCATGGTCAAAGTAGCACTATTACCATTTCAGTACAGGATAAATCTGGCACTACCGTGGCCCGCAAATTAGTAGCCATCCCCACTGTAGAACTCGACGTACAATTATATGAAATCAGGAGCTTGCTCGGTTTGGGTCAAAAGGCAATCAGTGGCGATTTCATTATTACGGGTAATAGTGCCAGTATCAAAGCTGTACCGTACTACCTCGATACCCGCGCTGTATCAAACAACCTCTTTACCGAATGGAGTATCAACAACCAACCAATTGTAAACGAGGGGTATGATCCGTTTGAAATTAACTTGGAGCGTGGAACTGCTGGCAGTGCCCAGATAGGCTTTAAAGTGCGCAATTTGTCAGAGCTTTTGCAAAGTGACGAAACGTCCATTAGGGTGAAACTATAATATGAAAAAAACGTATATCATTATTGGTGGTGGTACTGCAGTTCTACTATTGCTTGCAATCTGGGCCTACCTCCTCATTTATGGCACACCAAAACCGGTTGAGAATTTTTTTACTGATTTTAGTTTTAGTGGTGGCACAACCGACGAATCAATTGTTCCCTTTATCCCTGTAATACCTGATAGTCAAGTAGATGTTGCGAGCACACCACTGCGGCAACTAACGGTAAAGCCGGTGATTGGATTTAAGGAGGTACCAAGCACAACAGGGGGAGAGAGTGTCATGCTCTATGCGGAAGCCGGCACCGGGCATGTATTTTCAATTAATCTTGTTACTGGGATGGAGGTGAGACTATCAAATATCACGATTCCAAATGCGCAGCAAGCGAGCTTTAATACAGACGGCACCATGGCAGCTATTCGCTCTGGATATGGTTCACAAAACACCATCGAGCTACTAAAGCTGCTGGGAGAAAACAACTCTACTCAAGAAACCCTCGTGCCAAAAATGGTAGATTTTGAATTTAATAGTGGGAATAGAGTTCTTTACACTGAGTATAGCTCTTCTGGGATGC
Source organism: Patescibacteria group bacterium (assembly GCA_019752815.1). Taxonomy (GTDB): domain Bacteria; phylum Patescibacteriota; class Minisyncoccia; order Phycocordibacterales; family UBA918; genus OLB19. The sequence continues at coordinate 2,627 of JAIELQ010000019.1, read as the reverse complement.
TCGGGCGTGAATACGATACAGAAACTGGGACCAGCCGAACCCTATTTACCGTACCATTCCAGAATGTCTCGGTAGCCTGGAGCACAAACACCTCAACACCATACTACGTATACCCAAAACCATCTGCTCGATTAACTGGGTTTTTATACAGAATTGTTAACGGGGTGATTGTCCGTGAGCAAGCTTCTGGTGAGGGTCTAACTGCCCTTGCTAATGATACGTTTTACATCCACACAGTTACCACGTCACAAGGACCAATTAGTTATGCTACTAATCGGGTCACAGGTCAAATTAAAAAATTATTTATTTTAGCACAGCCGGATAAATGTGTGTTTTCTTCTACTGATGATGCCGTGGTTTACTGTGGTTTTGAAAATAAAAATCTAACATACGAATTCCCTGATAATTGGTACAAAGGTCTGGTTTCATTCTCAGATACTTTATGGAAGTTTGATGTTACTAAAGGAGAGGCAACTAAATTAATTGATACCCTAAAAGAAACCGGTCGAGAACTTGATGTGATCGGAATGGAGATAGGCACCGAAAATAAAGTGTTATACTTTATCAATAAAAATGACAACACTCTCTGGATGTATGAAATATAACATTTTATTTTTTATTGCGTTTGTCTGTTTACTTGTCCCTGCAACCTCACAGGCCGGTGAATTTGTTAATCTGGTTGGTGTTCCTGGTATTGATTCGAATGGACTTCCTAATCTAAATGCTTATATTAATGCCTTATATCGACTATCAATTTCGATAGCTGCACTATTGGCAGTAATAAAAATTGTGATTGCAGGGGCAAAATACATGCTCTCAGATATTGTGACTCACAAGGAGGATGCTAAAAAAGACATCCAGGGGGCTCTCATTGGCTTATTGATTGTAATTGGCGCCATCATTATTTTAAATACTATTAACACTGACTTAACGAACCTTAATTTATCAGTGCCTGAGGCAACCGTAAATCAAGGACCAACAATTCAGGAAGTTTTAGCTGCACGACAAAGAACACTTGAGGATCTGGAAGCTCGAGCTATAGCTGCTGAATCAGATGTAAGGGTTAGAGAGTGCCCATTTTATGACGGTGCTTTTGGTATAGATAGTGCATCACGTGACAGATGTCGACAAGAATGTGTGCTGTCAAGAGGTCAATTTACACCTGACCTATTATTTGGTAGTACCTGTACGTATTCAGAAGCAGAAGCTATCTCTTGCGATGTAAATTCCGGTACCATTTGTTGTGAAGCAGTACATGGCGGTAGTTGGAGTGACGGACCTCCAAGAGCCTGTTCGGGAGTAACTGAAGGTACCGCTAACAGAAGAAGCGCTTGTGCCAATGAAGGTAGAGTGTGGGACACGGCTGGAAATTATTGTCGTACGACCACAATTGATGTTGGAGCGCCAGTTGATACCACTGACATTATTGGTACACAAGTGACTCCTATTACAGCTATTGAATCTGGATTAGGATTAACAACAGGGGAAGTGGGGGAAACTGAACTTGAAGCGGTGAGTCAATATTTATCAGGCAGTATTGATGCTGAGGAGCTCGAAGTGTTATTAGGTGCACCAATACCGAACATTGCCACCCTTAATACACTTTCTAGTCAGTTATCATGTGGTGGGGGGAATGCAGGAGATACTGTTTCCTATACTCGAACCGGGGGTAACGTTACCTTTACCTGCGTTAACGCAATTCCATAATCGCCATCTAGACTTCATATTTACAAATAAAAGCACTATCATATATGATAGTGCTTTTATGTTTACCAAAGGATTGTAAAATCGATTTTTTCTCAACGATTTCAAGTTCCAGGAGTTTGCCTTAGAAAGGGGTAAACTCTTAACAAACTCACAATACACCCTTCGGGTGTTTGCTCATTTTACCGGTGTTTTCTTACGTAAAACTCTTGGGCGATTTGGACTAGGTTACTCACCACAAAATAGAGGGCGATGGTGGCGGAGAAACTGTAGGCGATGAAGATAATAAATACTGGCATAACGTATTTCATCTGGAATTGCATGTTGCGGGCAAAGTCGTCTTTGAGATTTGGAGCAGCATCGGGGTCTTTTTCCTTCAGTGGCATGGCGGCCATTGATAGTTTAGTACTAAAAAACTGAGTGATACCAGCGAGCAACGCTAGAGCAAGACTCTTTTGGGTAATATCAATCTTGCCTAAAAACTCCATCGACACCATAACTGGATTAGGGATAAACGAATACAAAATATTTGCGTTAATGCCTGGCAAGGCCACCCCGCCGCCACTACTTACCGCAAAGTAAATCGCAATGATGAAGGGGATTTGAATGAATAACAATAAAATACTGGCAAACGGATTCATCCCCGCGTCTTTGTAGAGGGCCATCATGGCTTTGGCCTGTTCTTCACGTTTGTCTTTGTATTTTTCCTTGAGCTCTTTTAATTTTGGCTCAAGCTCCTTCATTATTTTTTGGGTTTTAACGGCCTTAATAGATAGTGGCAGAAGCAGAACCTTAACTAGAATCACAATAGCGATAATGGCGAGTCCTACATCACCACCTGGAATAACATCAATAAAAAACACCAGTCCGTTGTAGACCGGGTCAAAGAAAATCGTGTGCCAAATATAACTAAACATAATGGG
>JAIELQ010000013.1 GCA_019752815.1 Patescibacteria group bacterium | reverse complement strand
AAGATGGCCAACTTGGACATCTAAACCATATTTTGGCGCATTGCGTTGTCGGTACGAAATTTCCCTCAGTCACCGTATAAAAATACGGCTTCTTCAGGAAATTCCTATCCTCCTAGCACTGCACTCAAAATCTGATTTAGATTACTGGTTTACTGAAGTTCGAATTTAATTTCAAATTAGGCAAACAAAAAAGCGCCGGCTATGCCGGCGCTTTTTGTTGTGGTTGAGGAGGTGTGGTTAGTTAACGATTGAAACTTTTGCAGTGAATTGGTTGTTTGTTTTGTTATTTTCACTATCAATATCGACACTCACAGAGAAGGTTTTTACACCGGTCATATCTACGGTTTCAAATCCGATTGTCGCTACCATTCGTTCGTTAGGTTTAAGAGCGGTTTGGGTTGGACTTTCGTATTCGCTACCGTTAGGTAATTTCACTGTGTAGGTAAATGATTCTGAAGTCTTGGTACCAAAGTTCTTAATTTCAAATTGGATGGCGCCTTTAGTATCGTTATCAATAACAGTAGAAGCAGTGAAGCGATTACTATTGTCTACAGAGCCGATACCGAGTAAGCGAACACCGATGTCGGTAGTCCCGTTCGGGTTTGATACTGGAATGCCATAGATTGGAGTGCTGATGATAACTGGCTTTGGTGTTGGTTTAGGAGTTGGCTTAGGAGCTGGTGTTGGAGTAACGGGCGCAGGTGTCGGTTCACTTGGTTCTGGCTGAGCTACAACTACCGGAGCTGGTTCAGGTTTAACGGTTACTTCAGTCACTGAAGTAGTAGCAACTTCAGCCACTACCGGAGAGATCATCGCGTTTACCACCGTAATAGTATTGTCTTGGGTAGCAGCAGGGGAGTCAGACTTGGCCGGTAAAAAGGCAATGGTATACGGAACTTCAGTAAAGCGGTTGCGTTCTGATGTCAGGTTGATATCAAGTGAGTTAACGTCACCGAGGTTTAGTTCAGTATCACATTCAAGCGGTGCAATCGGTCCGCCCGATACCCGAACTTCAGCCGCCACACCTTCAGTACATTTGTAACTAAAGGTGAATGAACCAACTTGTTTCGGTTTGTTCCAGGTGATCGTAAATGATTCACCGGCGTTCGCTACTGATGTATTACTGACGACTACTAATTCAACTGGCTTATAGTTGTATACACTATCTGCCAAAGAGGCGAGTGAGGTAAAGGCGCTTGGCATAAAACTAATAAGCTGAATTCCTAACCACGCAATGATGATAATGAGACCCACAAACCCCCCAATCGCGAGTGTTTTTAGTACTCGCTCCTTGCCCTGATTGTCCGTATTTGTATTCATAGTATTTTCACGCTACCATAGACAAACATAAAAGTCAATATCATTATTTTTTGTAATCGTGGTGCGGTAGAGGAGTAGAAAGTTCTAAATACACCTGTTAACAGGTGTATTTAGAATAGTGTAGAGACGGGTAATACTTGACTTTTTCATCAATCGTGCTATTATAGTGAAACTATTTTCTTATGAAAAACTTCACAAAAGTGATTGACGACATTATGGCCAATAAATTCCATTTCTTGGCGGCTTTTTTTTGTATTTTTACCTTGTCATATGGTATTCTCTATGCCCTTGATTTCTATCCCGAACCTATTACAGCCGATGCTGTATCTGAAGAAGCTACCACTACAGCGGAAGTAGTTGAAAATACTGAAGAAGCTACACCAGTAGCTCCAGCCGTGACTATTGATGAAGCTGACACCCTTCCGTTATCAATTACCATTCCCGCACTAGATCGAACCGTAAAAGTACTAAATCCAGCGTCCAATTCAGTTGAGGCACTTGATACAGCTTTGCTTGATGGTGTGATTCGCCACCCTGATTCCGCTACCTTTGCTGAAGAGGGGAATATGTTTATCATGGGGCACTCGAGCTATTTACCAACCGTACACAACCGTAACTTCCAGGCATTTAATGGTGTCCAGAACCTCAAATTTGGTGATACTATCACTCTCGAATCTAAAAACCTTGAATACACTTACCGAGTCGAAAAAACCTATAAAGTAAAGGCGTCAGGTTATACCGTACCGATAGCCGGCAAAGGGAAGACCCTTACCCTCGTCACCTGCAATAGCTTCGGCAGTACCGAAGACCGCTACGTGGTAGAAGCCACTCTAATATCAACAAAAGCCCTAAATTAGGGGCTTTTTTGTTTACCCCGTTAGAAGTTCATTTCAAAATCCTACACTTACCAACGATAACTGATTCTTGAAGAGTTTTTCTAGCATCAGACCTTACAGTAACTTCTAACGGGGTAAAGTTGACAAACAAGTTTTATTATGATACAGTGTTCGGGTAAATCGGTACGAGTATCGATGAGACGAAATTTTATCCCAAGGAGGGAATCATGAAGAAAGTTCTTTTGGTACTGTTTCTGGCAACTGCCTCGACTGGCGCTTCTGCCGAAACGCTGATCCATCCGGATGGCGGCTGGAGCTTCGAAACCAGTCAGGCCTGTAAGGCCGGGTACTACCACTTCAACGGTGTGCGCTACGAAGTTGGCCGATACAAAGGCAAGTTGGTCATCGGCGAAGCCATCTTCGATGTCAAATGCGGTCCGAAGTCCTCGGGCGGTGGTGGCGGTGGTGGTGGTGGCGGTGGTTTCAGCCATGGGGGAGAAACTCTGAGCGAGTCTCAGACACGTTCTGGTGAAACGAACCCCGGCGAGACCCAGGGTCAAGAAAGTCAGCAGGGCACCAGTGATGACGGCAGTGATGCCGGATTCGGCGCTTTTAGCGGCTGAAATCATCACATTTGGGCGGGACGGAACCTTAGTTCCGACCCGCCCTTTTATATATTTGACAATAATCATAATGTATTGACAAATACTGGTGGTTATGATACACTATTAAGGATAAAAGCTCTTTACTCAGAAGTGAGGAGTTCCTTGAAACGACGCTTTGCGTCACTTGCCAGGAGGCATACGATGAAACAATTTGTACTGGCGACTGTGGCCGCAGGCTTTGTTGCTTTGCAGCCCATGGTCGTTCCTACTGCTGTTGTGGCGGTGACTACCGTCATGACAACCAACACGGCGATGGCTTGCGCTGTCACCGATGTCAATTGCAACCAGCCGACCGGTGTCGGCAAAGGGAACGAAGTTCCCATCTGGCACGTCGTCGACTGTGTGGTCGGTCCGGAAGGTGGACCGTACACACGCATCGCCTGTGACGACCCCAGGGCGGTCCATATCTCTCCTCGTGGACAAAAAGTCGTCTGCTTCATTGGCAGCGACAACAAGATTCACTGGGAGCTCGTGGGCTGGGTGTATAAAGGACGCGAGTTCTTTAACCATCGGGTCAACGGTCGCTGGCAGCCACACTGGGCTGATGGAAAAGGCGGTCCGCAGCAATAAAATGCTGGCAAGCTGTAGGAGGGCGACAACATCGTTGTTGCCCTCCACAAATCTCAAGAATCGATTCAGATGCAGATCAGTTGTTCCTCACTTGGAACGACTTCTTTCATCCGAAGCAATTCGGTGTAGGGTAAATTTATTAAATCAACTTATTATTTATGACATCAACTATTACTAAAATCAGTATTGTTACATTGTTTATCACAATGTTCTTCATTGCAATCGTAGCTTTTGCTGGAACTGCTTCAGCTCAAGTTTCAGGTGGCGGCGGTACTGGTTGTTCAGGCTGTGGCGGAGGCGGAGGAACAGGAACACCGGGAGGAAGTTACAACGGCGGAGGTGGTGGCGGGGAGCAACATACTCCTGTGACACCAACTTGTGATCTCACTATTAGTAAACTCGAAGTAACAGCGATTGGTGAAGCGTATCGAGTGACATGGGCCGGAGGTCCAGCCTCAGCATCATTCTTTATCAATGGATCGGCGGTTGCTGACTCAGGTGCTGCTAACTTTACATTTACTGGTCCAAATTACGACCGTTTCAAAATGGTTGGTAACAATGGAGGAGTGACTTGTGAAAAGGAAGTACGTGTTATCAAAAAAGTGGTAGAGATTCCACGTTGTGAATCATTTACAGCAACACCGGGAACATTGCCTGCGGGTGGTGGAAGTGTAACTCTACGATGGGATACAACTAATGCTACCAACGCAACTCTTGATGGACAGACTGTAGCGGGAGACGGATCACTCACTGTGAACGTAACTGCAAATAAGACATTTACGCTTAACCTCTCAAACAGTGCAGGTCAGGCTAGTTGTTCAGCCCCAGTAACGGTAACCCCTCCTACACCAGTGCACCCAATCTGTGATTCATTCACAGCAAACCCAACTTCAATCGTACGTGGTGACTCAGCTACACTTACCTGGGCTACTACAAACGCTACTGAAGTGAGTATCAATAATGGCATTGGCGGCGTAGCAGTTGACGGAACTCGTGTAGTTACTCCAACTAATACTATTACCTACATCCTGACAGCAACTCGAGATGGTAAGAGTGTAACGTGTCCAGTAACCGTAACTGTTAATGATGCCCCTACACCAGTTCACCCAATCTGTGATTCATTCACTTCAAATCCAGCATCAATTGTGCGTGGTAACTCAGCTACATTAAATTGGGCTACTACAAACGCTGATTCAGTGAGTATCGATAATGGTATTGGTGGTGTAGCTGTTGATGGTACACGCGTTGTGTCACCAACCAATACTACAAACTACATCCTGACTGCGACAAAAGAAGGTAAAAGTGTGACTTGTTATGTAAAAGTAACGGTGACCGACGTACCTACACCACTACACCCAGTTTGTGATTCATTTAGTTCCAATCCAACAACTATCAATCGTGGTCAAAGTTCACAATTGACTTGGAATACAACTAACGCTGATTCTGTAACGATTAACAATGCAATTGGTACGGTGGCAGTTGATGGCAACATCAGTGTGTCTCCATTGCAAACAATTACCTACATCCTGACTGCGACAAAAGATGCCAAGAGTGTAACCTGTCCAGTTACTATTACAGTAAATCAACCAGACGCTCCAATTACTTGTGCTGCAAATGTTGACTTCACTGCGAGTTCATACTCAATCCGTGAAGGTAACAATTCAACACTGACTTGGAATACAACTGGTATCGACAGTGTGCGTATCAATGGTGTGAATTCTACAGCGCTCGATGGTTCAGAAACAGTTTCTCCTCGATCTGATACTGCCTACACACTTACCGCAACCAAAGGTAACGACTCTGTAAATTGTCCACTTACCATTAATGTTGATGAAGATAACGGTGGTGGCGGAGGCGGAGGTGGTTCATCTGCTCCAAAATGTACACTCAAGATTTCTGACAATAAAATTTCTCTTGGTGAACGTATTACTATCAAATGGGATACTACTCGCGCCACTGAAATTACCTTGAAAGATAATCACGGCAAGACATTAGTAGACACTGACGATAAGAGTAGTTCTGAAAAGAAGGATCTCTACGATGGTGAAATTACCCTCCGACCGGAAAAGGATACTACCTACACATTGGTAGCCGAGAAGGGAAGTCGCGACAAGACTTGTAAAGTAAGTGTAGATGTTGAAGACACAGTTGTGGTAACACAAGTTCGTGATCAGCAACCACTTGTTACTGGTATTGCGCTTACAGAAGTTCCGTACACTGGATTTGAAGCAGGATCATTCATGACGAGTGTGTTCTACACACTACTCGCTGCCTGGGCTCTCTACATGGCATACGTACTTGTAGGACGTCGAAACAGTATGAACACTTCTGCCTTTACACCAGCTATGGTAACTGCTGATATCGTACCTGAAACGACTTTGTTTCCAGAAAAAGTAACTGCTGCTCCGGCATTTTACCAAGCACCAGTTGCCGCTCCTGTAGTAAATAAAACTATTGGTTACGAAGCACACACTGACCTCTCAGCAACTCTTGAAGCTCAAGCTCACGCTGCACACGTTCTCGTATCAGCTGACGCTCTCGCGTACTTCATTGCTGCTACAGCAGATGAAGACCGAGCACAAATCCTCAGTGGAGTATTGGCAGCAGCCAAGGCTTCATACCCGAGTGAGGGAGGGTGGGTGACTATTACAGCTGACCGAATGGTGGAACTTGCTTCAAAGAACTAACCTTAAAGCTTTGCTTTAATAAAAAATCACCCGCTTGGGTGATTTTTTATAGCCCATCTCTGAAAATCTATTCCTTACAGGAACTGTCCACTCATTGGGTATTTTTACAAAATCCCTCAATGAGTCTTGCGAAAGCAAAGCAGTTTGCTTTCTCACTCCTTGCACTTCATCCACTGTATCCGTTTTATCGATAACTTGAAGTATATAGAAAACAAAAACACCTCCCGTAAGAGAGGTGTTTTTGTTTCTTTAATCTTTCTGTTAACAGAAAGATTAAAGCTTTTATATCGCTTTAGTATCGACTTCAGTTTTTAGTTTAGGTGCTAGTTCAGATAGGGGCAATACCTGTTTCGTACCATCTCGTTTTTCGAGGGTAACCGTTCTGTCGGCTACTTCCTGGTCGCCAACTACGATGAAGTAGGGCAGACGGTCTGTTTTAGCGGCGCGAATTTTCTTGCCCATTGATTCGTTATCACTATCGAGCGTAACGCGTAGTCCGGCAGCTTTGAGTTCCTGGTGAACTTCATTGGCGTAGTCGATGTGTACGTCATTAACCGGGATGATTTTAACCTGTTCAGGTGCGAGCCAGAGCGGGAAGTTACCGCCAACGTGCTCAATCAAAACTGCCAAGAACCGTTCCAGTGATCCGGCAATAGCCGCGTGAATCATGACAATAGGTTCCTTTTCTCCTTTCTCGTTGGTACAGAACAGATTGAATCGTCCCGGCATCAAGCGGTCAAGTTGGATGGTGGCCACTTGGTGAGTACGACCAATAGAGTCCTTGGCCATAAAGTCGAGTTTTGGTGCATAAAATGCAGCCTCACCAATGCCTTCAAAATAATCAGCGCCGCGGTCCACGGCAATTTGCTTCATGAGACTTTCGGTTTCTTGCCAGATGCTTGAATCGCCTAAGTACTTTTCTTTGTTGGCGGGATCATGGAACGACAATCGCACGCGCAGTTTAAAGTTGAAGGCGCCGTAAAACTCATTTACGATGTCCCAAATTTTTTCAATCTCTTCTCGGAGTTGTGATTCGCGACAGAAAACGTGAGCATCGTCTTGGGTAATAGAAAGTACTCGAGTGAGTCCGTTTAATTCACCTGATTGTTCAGCGCGGTACACCATTGTTGTCTCGGCATAACGTTGCGGCAGGTCACGATATGAACGGGGAACAGCGTCATAAATCTGGGTGTGGTGCGGGCAGTTCATCGGTTTCAATACATACATCTCGTGTTCATCACCTTCTTTGGCACTGACCTTAAATAAATCTTCACTGTATTTATTCCAGTGACCAGATGTTTCGTAGAGTGATTTTTTCGCAATGTGCGGAATGGTTACATGTTCATACCCACGGGCATCACGCAGTTCCTGCACAAACGCGTCCAGTCGTTGGCGCAATGCTGTTCCTTTAGGTGACCAGAGGGGAAGTCCAGCGCCCACTAAATCTGAGAATGAAAACAACCCCATCTCTTTACCAAGCTTGCGGTGGTCGCGTTTTTTGGCTTCTTCAATCATGAGGAGATAGGCATCAAGTTCAGCGGCTGTATCAAACGCGAGGCCATACACGCGGGTCAACATTGGATTCTTTTCGTTGCCACGCCAGTAGGCACCGGCTACCTTGTCGAGTTTAAACGCATCAGTATCGAGCTCCTTGTTAGGGTGCTCACAGTGGCCACCGCGACACAGGTCGGTAAAATCCCCGCATGTATAGAGGGTTATGCTTTCGCCACGTTCCGCAATTTCATTAACGAGTTCAAGTTTGTACTGATTATCGGCGTAAATAGTTCGCGCTTCGTCAACACTCACTTCACGATGCAAAAATTCATTCCAGCCGTTGAGGATTTTTTTCATCGACTTTTGTACGTCTTTCAATCCATCATCACCAAGAGCCGGTCCGCCTGAAAAATCAAAGTCATAATAAAACCCATTATCAATTGCGGGCCCAAGCGTGAGTTTAGCGTGCGGGTAATTTTGCAACACAGCTGCTCCCAGCAAATGCGCAAGAGTGTGTCGTTTGTGTTCTAGAGAAGTTGACATAGTTACATAAATTTATGAGTAAGGGGTCGGACCCCTTACTTAAGTTGGTAATAAAAATCGCCCAAGCGACTACACAAAAATTGTGTGTTCGCTCGGACGATTGAGAATTAGATTCTCTAACGCGGTTCCACCGGGCTTCAGGCGAGTCTACTCGCTCTGCTCTTTAGAATTCAGATTAGACTTTATAAGTGTCGTCTAAACCTTCAATTAACTGAAAGGTTAGAAGGCTGATGGTTGGTAGCCACCACAATCTCTGAGGTGTTTGTATGGTAGCGTTTATACGAGTAAAGGTCAAATGTAAAAGTTAAACCCCACGCCAGATATGTTTGGCGTGGGGTAAGGAGTCAGGATTTTATCCCAGTTTACTTGAGATTTTACGACGTAATCTGTCGAGAGATTCCGGAGACATTTCGAACGACTTCACCCAATAGTCGGCAGCTTGGATTTTAAGCTTGGTTGGGTTGTGTAAGGTGTTGGCTACCTGCAACTCGCTTTTCCCATCACACACTTCACTAAGTAGAAACATGTTATATGTTCCATGTTTGCTGGTCTCTTTGAAAAGGAGACAGACACTACCGGCGGGATGGTCGAGACCAGGCCGAAAAGCCAAGACACTTTGGTAGATGGCACCGATACCAATTACTTCGACAACGGCTAAATCGTATTCGAGTCCCTGAACAGCGTTGCTTCCGGTAAAGGATGGGAACAGCGTGATGGTTGTCGTATGTCTATCATTTAAAGAGATAGCTCGAGAAGAACCGTGCATGTCGTACCTCCAAAAAGGAATGCAATCGAATACAAATTACATTTTATCAAGTAACATGTCAATGAGTTTTCGTAAAAATTTTACACCCCCAATACCGATACTCAGTTCGTCGTTTCTGATGGTTAATTTGCCTTTGACGGTGATACAACTTGTAATTTGAAAAATTTTCCTATAGAGTATTCTCAGTCACAGGAGGAATTTATGACGATACTGGTTGACGAAGAGTACGGCAAAGCGATGATAAAACGCCAAGCAGAAGTTCTGCCAGATTTACGAGCAAGACGGAGAGCATTTGCCTTTGTCATGAAAACGACAACTTCAGCTCGGGCATTGTGTGCCGTAGATATGGTCATTCGCCGTCACGAAAATCGGCAAAATACAAATGAATAAAGACAATCAAAAGAGCATGCGACTGTAGTCGCATGCTCAAATTTAATTCATGTCACGCTAAATAAATTCTAAGTTTAAACCCCACGCCAGGTATGTTTGGCGTGGGGTTCGAGTTATCTAACTGTAGAAGTAAGTCTCCAGCCAATGTGTGCCTTCGTCAGCAAACCGTAAAACTGGGTCACCGAAATTTGATGGTACGTGTTGGGCTATGGTGGCGTTGACGTAGCCTTTCTGACCACTCGGCTTTGTCTCCATTACCCATTCCTTCTCAAGCACCGCTGGATCAAAACATTCTCGTGCTCTTTTGATTAACTGCTGCAACAGGGGAGTCTTACCAGGGTTAAACACAAAATTAAAAGTGTCACAAACCGTCAGGTTCGCTTCGTGCACTCGATTGCTGTCGAGATCAATCCATTCTCGACCATCTGTTTTTCGGGCAACCCGATAGGTAAGAACAAGTGCACCATCGTGGTTTATGAATGCAGTTTCGCGTGGTGGAATTGAGATTTGCAAAGGTATGGTGTTGTCAGACATCGATGCCTCCATTGGCGTATCATTTCTTTCTTTAAAATATAGGCATTTTAATCACTTGTCAAAGCTTTCACTCGGTCAATCGCGATACTCGGTTCGTCGTTTCTAATGGTTAATTTGCCTTTGACGGCGATACAGTTGCCGACTACATAGTGTTCGCGTTGTTCAGCGTAATTTTCAGGGAAAGCTACCATTTCGATTTGGTCTTTTAAATCACCGAGCGTTACAAACGCCATCTTGTCACCTTTTTTGGTAATGAGTTCCCGCATGGCGGTGATGATGCCAGCGGTGGCAAGTGAACCTTTCATTTGCAGTACCGCAATTTCTTGTTTTTCGTAGACGGCTTTTTTAATGGCTTCTACCGATATACGTTTGGCTAGTTCTTCCTTGAATTGATTAAGGGGGTGACCCGACACGTACACACCGAGCAGTTCCTTTTCCCATAGTAGTTTAGTTGCCAGTGGTGCCTCGGGTGCCGGAGTGAGGGTCAGGTCGCCAATCGTGCTCCCGCTACCGCCAAACAATGAGTCTTGGGCTGATTCGCGCGCGGCTACTTTTTCACGGTTGAATTCGAGCATGTGTTCGATGTTGGCATGGAGGAAGCCACGTTCTCCGAATTTATCAAACGCACCAACAGTCACGAGGGCTTCGAGGGATTTTTTATTTAGGTTGCGGTGGGTGAGGCGTGAGAGGAAATCTTGCATCGAGGTAAACGGGCCGCTAGCTTTTCTGTCCTCAATAATTGCTTCGGCAATCGCTTCGCCGAAGTTTTTGATAGTGGTTAATCCGAAGCGAATGGTTTGGGTGCCAGGCACCACCGAGAAGTCCGCAAATGATTCGTTGATATCAGGTGGTAACACCTCGATACCCATGCGTTCGCACTCGTGAATAATTTCGGAAATTTTCTCGACGTCACCCGAATCGGCGGTCAACACCGCTGACATATATTCAACCGGATAGTTCGCCTTCATGTAGGCGGTTTGGTAGGCGACACGACCATAAGAAGCAGCGTGTGCTTTGTTAAATCCGTAGGCCGCAAATGGTTCGATGAGTTTCCAAAGTTTGTCTCCAAGGCTCGGATGTAGTTTTCCGAAATTGGCAAACCCGGTTAAGAGTTTATCTTTTTCTGCCTCCATCACCTCGGGAATTTTCTTACCCATCGCCTTACGCAACATGTCCGCTTCGAGCCAACTGTATCCGGCAAGCTCGCGAGCAATCGTCATAACGTCATCTTGGTAGGTAATAACCCCGTACGAACGATCGAGAATCGACGCCATGCGCGGGTCAAGATACGTTACCAATTGTGGGTTATGTTTACGCTCAATATATTGCGGAATAGATTCCATCGGTCCTGGGCGGTACAACGCTACCATCGCGTTAATGTCGTGAATACTGCTGGGTTTCAGTTGCTTAAGGAAACTGGTCATCCCACTACCGTTTAACTGGAACAGACCCATGGTTTGTCCGGCAGCCAAAATCGCAAACGTTTTTTTGTCATCAAGCGGAATGTTTTCAATATCAACGACTTCATTACGAATTTTCTTTACCCGCTTTACCGCATCCGCCAAAATAGCGAGGTTTTTAATTCCGAGGAAGTCGAATTTAAGTAATCCCACGCCGTCTTCACCGACGGATTTCATTTCGTATTGTGTTACCAATTTACCGGTTTTTGGGTCGGGTTGTACGGGCACAAATTGTGAGAGGGGAGCAGGGGCAATTACTACACCCGCAGCGTGAACACCGAGGTGTCGCACCCGACCTTCAATTTGCATCGCGAGATCCAGCACCTCACGACTTTCACCGTCGCTTTTGTATAGTTTGGCGAGTTCGGGTTCAATTTCCATGGCGCGCTTGATCGTCATGGCAAACCCCTGACTACCCATCGGGATCATTTTCGCTAGTCTGTCGCCAACGGTATAGGGGTGCCCGAGGGCTCGGGCCACATCGCGCACGGCCGCCCGGGCCATCATCGTTCCAAACGTTCCAATCTGCGCTACTTTATCGGCGCCGTATTTTGTTTTGGCGTACTCAATAATTTCATCCCGCCGATTATCGGCGTAGTCCATGTCGATATCAGGTGCCGATGGTCGCTGTGGGTTAAGGAATCGCTCAAACGGTAGTTTGTATTCCAGTGGGTCCACATTAGTAATCCCGAGGACGTAGGTGGTGAGTGAGCCCGCTACCGATCCTCGAATGGTCGTCAAAATACCTCGTTCACGCGATTCACGTAACAAGTCTCCCACTACGAGGAAGTATTTGGCATAGCCTTTATTTTTAATTACCTCCAGTTCATAGTCGAGTCGGGTTTTTACTTCCGGTGTATCGAGTGACAATCCCCGCCACTGGGCTCCTTCATAGGCAGTGACCTGTAATTCTTCATCGGGTGTTCGACCGGAATCAATTTTGTAATCAGGGAAGTACCAGTGAGTTCCAATCTCAATTTCTACGTTACAAGCCTCAGCAATTTTGATAGTGTTCGTGAGTGCGTCAGGAGTATCTTTAAATTTCTCGGCCGCCATTGCTTGAGTGATGAAGCTGAAGTCCTCGCTATCTTCATCCACACTACTGGTATCGACAACACCACCATTTTGAATCTTCATCATGGTAGCGCGGGCCAGTCTGTCTGATGGTTTGAGGTAGTACACATCATGGGCAGCAACAAGTGGTGTATTAGTAGAACGGGCCAGTTCAACTATCCGTTTTTGGTTCTCAGCATGCTCATACATAGCGGGGTGGTGGGTGAGTTCCAAATAACAGTCGTCGCCAAACACACCCTTGTACCAATCAAGACGTTGCGCAGCTCGCTCTGTATCGTTGTCTTTAAGAGCATGTGCAATTTCTCCGGCAAAAGAGGGAATAATACAAATTAGATCTTTGGCGTACTCTTTTAATAATTCATCGTCTAGGCGGGGTTTGTAGTAGAACCCCTCAAAGTTTGAGCGAGATACTAGCTGGATAAGATTTTGGTACCCGGCAAATGTTTTAGCGAGCAAAACTACCCGGGCACGTGGTTTGTCGATGTTGGCTTCTTTATCATGGCGCGTGCGCGGTGCTAAATAGGCATCGAGTCCAATAATTGGTTTGATGCCTTCTTTGGTGCAGGCTTTATAAAAATCAATGATGCCGTAGAGGGCGCCGGCGTCGGTGAGTGCGATTGCCTCCTGCCCGTCTTCTTTGGCAGCTTTGGCGAGTTCTTTGGGGGTAGGTACCGCACCGAGAAGGGTATAGTGCGAGTGGGTATGGAGATGGACGAAGGTCGATGTGATGTTCGGAGTTTCAGACATTGCAGACAGTATAACAAATATTCCTGGTATAGTTATCTACATGAAAAATTCTCCAAAATGGCTGATAGGAGTTGATGAAGCCGGTCGAGGTCCTCTAGCCGGTCCGGTTTCAGTCGGTCTGGTGCTTGTCCCGGCTAATTTTGACTGGAAGCTCATTCCGGGAGTAGGGGATAGCAAACAATTGTCTGAAAAGAAACGGGAAGAAATCTTTAAGCGAGCCCAGGTACTGCAAAAAGAAGGGAAGCTGCGGTACGTAGTTGAGATGGTTGCCGCTGATAAAATTGACAGTGACGGTATTTCTGTCTGTATCAAAAAATCAATTGCCAAAGGTTTAAATGCGCTCACTACTACGAGGTCTTACCTCGTCCTTCAGAATACTCTTGAAAATAAACAAACTCATAAAATTAAAAGTACGAGGCAGGACCTCCTACTTGAACCATATGAGGTGATGGTTAAGTTGGATGGGTCACTTAAAGCACCGGCTGAGTATGTTCATCAGGAGACGATTATAAAAGGGGATAGTAAGGAGAAGGTGATTGGGTTGGCATCAATTATGGCTAAGGTGACGCGCGATCGGTATATGATACAAGTGGCGGCAAAACCTGAGTTTGTAGCCTACGATTTTGCCCGG
Organism: Patescibacteria group bacterium; assembly: GCA_019752815.1. GTDB lineage: Bacteria > Patescibacteriota > Minisyncoccia > Phycocordibacterales > UBA918 > OLB19. Next base: position 14,088 of record JAIELQ010000013.1, on the reverse strand, counting down.
CATAAAGGGTATGGGACCAGGGCACATCGGGAGGCTATTGCGCTCCATGGGTTATCCACCCAGCATCGAGTGTCCTATTGTGGAAATATCACTATCGTTGTATAATGCAAAATAGCGTCGAGGGGACGTAGCCGCATACAATAGCGGTTTTGTACAAAAAACAGCGAGGGGACTAAATGCCACTGCAATTTCCTGAAGGCACCATCTGCGAAGGGTGTGCACACTATCGTGAATCAAGACCTTACTATGCTGTTGGGGAAAAGATTCAGCAAATCACCTGCGAAAAGCGGGGGTCAGGAACAGATGTTCAAAAGAACTGTTCCCATTTCAAGTGTCTGAAGGGATTATCCAAGGCGGCCTAATGGCTCCGATCTTGCAAGGCGGAGCTTGGCAAAAAGGCGGGACATTTGTTCCGCCTTTTCTTTTGCCTGGATATTGGTCCCGGGTGCTTTATTTATGGATTCAGGGCCCAATCTAGGCCTGCTATTGCTTTTTTTAGCCTATCTGCTATTATTGCCCCACTATGGTAATCCGAATGCGACATACGCGGTCACACACCGCCAATCGACGCTCACATCACGCTCTTAAGAGTCCTGAGTTAGCTGTCTGCAAAAACTGTGGTGGTAATCACCGCCCACACCACATGTGTCTTGATTGTGGTTTTTATAACGGCAAAATGGTCCTTGACCTCGCTGCCAAGAAATCAGAACGTGAAGCCCGCATGAACGCCAAGCGCGAAGCTATCCGAGCTCAAGCCGGCGACACTACACCAGCTCCAGTAGAAGTAAAATAATCCCTTTTAAATCCCGCACTCATACATTTGATTGGCGGGATTTGTGGATTATGGAGAACGATTGTCTCTAAATCGTGTATACTCAATCTCAGTAATAGTTAGTTCATTTTTTATGGCAAATAGGCACCTTTCACGTAGTATCGTTTTACAATCACTTTTTGAGTGGGATTTAAATGCAATTGACCGCAAGGCGGTTATCGAAGTTTTAGATAGAAATATTGAAGAGTTTGCACCCAATAAAACCGACCGACCATTTATGGAGAAACTCCTTGATGGTATTTTAGGTAAGCAACCAGAACTAGATTTAGTAATTGAAAAAGCAGCACCCGAATGGCCGATTGATCGTATTTCACCGGTAGATCGAAATATCCTACGCCTCGGTTTATTTGAGTTACTATTTGCAGACCGCAAAGAAGTACCGGCCAAAGTAGCTATTAACGAAGCGATTGAACTCGCCAAACAATTTGGCGGCGATAATAGTAGTCGGTTTGTAAACGGAGTGTTAGGTGCTGTGTATAAGGAAATTGGTGAACCAGGTAAAGAAGAGGTTGGAAAAAAGAAAAAAGAAGTGCCATTCCATGAAATGCCAATTGAACGACTCGCCGGGGCAGTGGTCTATGCCGAAGATAATGGTTCAATGTACCTCGCCTTGGTGCATGATATTTTTGGTCATTGGACACTCTCAAAAGGAAAAATTGAAGAAGGGGAAGACGTACAAGCCGGCGCCATTCGTGAACTTAAAGAAGAAATGGGACTGGACATTACCATTGAAGCCGAATTGGGTAATAACGAATATGTAGCAACTCATCCTGAAAAAGGCAAAGTGCGCAAACAAGTACATTACTTCCTCGCGTCATCCCCATATACTGCCATCCAAATGGAGCAAAAGGGCGGTCTCGATGACGGTCAATGGTTCAAAGTAGCTGATATCCTCGACCTTAATTTCTATGAAGATATTCTCCCGATTGTGACCAAGGCCATAACGATGCTAGTAGGCAGAAAAAGTAAATAATGCTAGAATTCCTGGAAATGGCACGCTACTGCGTTGTCCGGCGGTAAAATAATTCTCACCGTACAAAAAGTACGACTCGTCATATTTTCCTTGGATGCCTTGTATCGCACTCATTTCCAGAAATTCTAGCTTGACCTAATTTCACTACTTTTAACACTACTTTATGGATGCACGAAACATTGATGATGATTTAGCGAGCCTTGAAGAAATTTTAGGTGTGGTTTTTACTGATAAAGAACTATTACTCTCAGCAATTACCCATCGTTCGTATTTAAACGAGCACCGCAACGCCACTCAGGACCACAATGAACGACTCGAATTCCTCGGTGACGCCGTGTTGGAGCTTGTAGTGACTGACTATCTCTTTAAAACCTACCCTGATAAACCAGAAGGGGAGTTAACTGCGATTCGTGCTGCGTTAGTTAATACCGTGTCGCTCTCAGCGACATCTGAAGCTCTTGGGGTGAATCAGTATTTGCTCATGAGTAAAGGGGAGGCCAAAGACGAAGGACGAGCCCGGCAGTACATTCTCGCTAATGTGTTTGAGGCTTTTATCGGAGCGATTTACCTTGATCAGGGATTTGAGGTAGCCCGCACGTTTGTTGCGCGCGAACTATTTGGCAAGACAGATGAAATTGTCAAAAAGAAACTCTGGCAAGATGCCAAGAGTCGTTTCCAAGAGTTAGGACAAGAGCACGCGTCGGTAACACCAACCTACCAGCTGATGAGTCAGGCTGGTCCCGACCACGATCGGGTGTTTACCGTAGGGGTATTTTTGCGTAACGAAAAAATTGCCGAAGGACAGGGACGTTCAAAACAAGAAGCTGAACAAGCCGCCGCCGAGAAGGCATTAATTGCCAAAGGTTGGGAGTCAAATTAAGTAACTAAGTTGTTAATTTGCAATGCACAGTAACGGCGCGGGCTATGCCCGCGCCGTTATGTCGTCGTGCTACACTACTACTAATGAGACTTATTTCTCGCGGCTTTACGCTAATTGAATTAATGGTGGTGGTCGCTATCATTGCGATTTTGGCAACTATTGTCTATGGTAATATTGGTGCCGCCAGTCCAAAAGCGCGTGATGCTGAACGTCAGGCAGATGTTCGCAATCTCCAAACCGCTATCGAACAATACAAACAAAAAAATGGTCGCTATCCTGCTATGGGTTGTACTCCGGGCGGAGATCAAATCTCAAGTGAAAGTGACTGTGCGACGTATATCGCTAGTTTAGCACCGGAGTTTATCACGGTGTTGCCAAAAGATACTCAGCGCGGTACCAATGGTGGGTATGGGTATGTAACCAACACCGATGGTACGAGTTACAAAGTCATGGCACTTGGTACCGTTGAATCGGAAACGGTTACCGCCAGTCATCCGTTTAAGCGCTGTGAAAATAGCGGTACCGGTATTTGTAGTGCGAGTGGAGTTTGTTCACCTACAAATACCGGATACCAGACAACCTACGCCCTCTGGGGTGGGTTTGCAGACGGTGCTAACGATGCAGCGGTACGATCAGCAACCGCCGCAGTAATTTGCTTATAACATGTTAAAAAAATATTCTTCACCATTAAAAGGTTTTACGATAGTGGAATTACTCGTAGCAATTTCTATTATTGGTATTTTGTCATCAATTGTGTACGCCAACTTTGGAGAGGCGCGTAAAGCCTCGCGTGATGATGTCCGCAAAACGAGTTTAAAGGAGCTTCAGCTCGCGATTGAATTTTATAAAGCCCAAAATGACCGCTATCCAGACGCCGGGTGTGGGGTGGCTGCAGGAACGTACGCCGAAGCGAGTGCCACTTGTGTCGATTACATTAGTGGCCTGATTCCTGACTACATTCCCGCACTGCCTCGTGATCCTAACAGCGAAAACGATGCCGGTGTAGGTTTCATGTATCGAACTAATGCCAGTGGTAGCGATTATAAACTGATGGTTAAAGATGCAATAGAGGTGAAGTTCACGGTTGCGGGGGATGAATATGCCAATGGTACCAACGATTCAAATACCTATGCGGTGTATTCTGCTGGTGGAGTGAGCTGGTAATTTAGACAACACTACCCTCGACATGTATTTACAGGAACTGACGATTAATGGATTTAAATCCTTCGCTAAAAAAAGCGAGTTGGAATTTTCTGCGTCGATTACTTCTATTGTTGGTCCAAATGGATCGGGAAAAAGTAACGTGGCCGAAGCGTTTCGGTTTGTGCTCGGTGAACAGTCAGTCAAATCTTTGCGGGGTAAGCGGGGAGAAGATTTGATCTGGGGCGGTTCTGAATCAGTGTCGCGGGGCAATCGGGCTTCGGTATCAGTTTTGCTCGACAATACGAAACGTGTTTTTTCGGTTGATTTTGATGTGATTAAAATTGAACGAGTAGTGCATCGTGATGGTCAGAATGAGTATTTTATTAATGATTCACAAGTACGTTTAAAAGACGTACAAGAACTGTTGGCGGCAGCCAATATCGGTTCAACTGGACACCATATTATCTCACAAGGGGAAGCAGACCGGATTTTGTCTGCCTCAGGTCGGGAGCGTCGAGAAATGATTGAGGATGCACTGGGGCTCAAGGTCTACCAATACAAAAAGAACGAAGCGGAAAAGAAGCTCGAAAAAACCAAATCTAACATAGAGCAAGTGCAGTCACTAAGGCGTGAACACGCCCCACATCTGGCGTATCTAAAAAAACAGGTGGCACGAGTAGAGAAGTCGCTCCAGTTACAAACCGAACTGAAATCAGTGTACGCAGAGTACCTTAAACGAGAAGACACCTACATTGCCTTCCATGTTGATAGACTCACCGCAAGCAGGCGAGCTCCAGCTCAGTTAAAAGAAGATTTAGCTGCCAAATTAGCCGAGGCAAAAAATACTCTCCGCCAAGCCGAAAACAAGTCGGGTAACTCTGCGGTGAGTGAAGCAGAAGAATCATTAGCCAAGGCCCGTGCAGACCGCCAGGCTGCCTTCCGTGCCCTGAATCAGCTCGAAGGTCAGATTGCGTACTTAACGAAACGAATTGAAACAAAGCAACAGCAAAAACCAACGACCCAAACACAGTTTGTGAGTGTGGCTTCATATGAAGAGTTGGTAACATCAATTGAAACAGAAGTAGAAAAAGCTATCAAGCGTGAAGATGTGGCGATGTTAAAACGAGCCCTTTCTGACATCGTACATACGCTTAAAGTTTTTATTACCCGCAACGAACCAACTGCCCTGCAAGACACAAAGGCAGAGGAGGCTGAACTTAAAGAATTATCTAATCAAAGTGCTGCACTAGAATCAAATCATGAAGTTGTTAAAAATCTTGAGCAAAAAGCTCAAGCCGCCTATGATGCCGTCAAAGCATCAATTGAAGCTGAGGCGTTAAACAATCGCGATGCCGAACGAGCAGTGTTTACACTTGTATCCGAGCAGCGGCTGGTTGAAATTGAACTCGAAAAAATTGACCGCGAACTGTCAGTGCTTGAACGTGACAGAAACGAGTTTAAACAAGAATTGCAAGAAGCAGTAGCCTTGATTAAAAGTGCAGCCGCCCAGTATTTTTCGTTTGAAATTATTGATAATGGAGTAGCTGTTACTGCTGAACAAATTGTTAATGAGGACAGAAGCGTACAGCACGACAGACGTCGTAACTTAGAAAAGCTCAAAATCCGGCTAGAGGAACTTGGTATTGGTGCAACCGATGATGTGCTTAAAGAGTATAAAGACGCCCAAGAACGGGACGAATTTTTAGCTCGTGAAATTACCGATCTAGAAGACTCTGTTACTAAACTCGAATCATTAATTGCTGAATTAAATGATCAATTAAATGAACGGTTTGTGGCCGGGATTGAAAAAATCGGTGCTGAGTTCAATCGGTTCTTTGTATTGATGTTTGGTGGCGGTAAGGCAGAGCTTAAGAGGGTAAAGCCAAAAGTAAAAGTCGTCGATGAAGAGAGTGGAGATATAAGTAGCGAAGAGGAGGAGGGGAGTCAAGAAGGGGTAGAGCTCGATATCGCCCTTCCTAACAAACGAGTGAAGGGGCTCGAGATGTTATCGGGTGGAGAACGAGCGCTCACCTCAATTGCGCTTATTTTTGCAATGAGTCAGGTTAATCCACCGTTATTTATTATTCTTGACGAAACAGACGCGGCTTTGGATGAAGCTAACAGTCGTCGCTATGGCGATATGATCCAGGCTCTGTCCGAGAAATCACAACTTATTTTAATTACGCACAACCGTGAGACCATGAGCCGAGCCGGGATTTTGTACGGCGTGACGATGGGTAGTGATGGAGTGTCAAAACTATTGTCCGTGAAGTTCGAAGACGCGTTGGCTGTGGCGAAATAAAATGAGCAAATGCCCGCAGGGCATATTGCGAATTTTGTTCTGAGTTTGCTCCTTTCCTAGAGCAAACTCCTAGAACCTGTACTCGTTGAAACAACCTCTTTTAACGTTCTAAATAAAACGCATCATTTTTTTCTTTGTGATTACAACTAACGTGTGCTAGTATTTTTCGCAGACAGAATTTTCTCAACCAGGGAGAGTGCATATGTATGCGTTTGAAGAAGTATTGCCCCAATCTATCTAAGATCCGTGTGATCGGGTCGTCGCTTCGGTCCTCATAGGAGATTCAAGTAGTGCGCAGCTGCACTCGGTAACTGCAGATGGTGTCTTTCTCTGCTACGCAGCAGTGAGAGTGTCAGGCTTGTCATCTGCGTTCACTAGGGTTTCCATGTTTGGACTCTCCGAAGAGTGCACGCTTCAGTCCTGTTTAGAGATAAGCAACCGCACCTTTGTAGAATTGTCTGTTCCGGTACATGAACAAAGAATCCAGTTGTTTTTATGCTCAACAATGACTCTTCCAGAAGTACTGTTGTTTTTCAAAAATCACGGGTACGAGTATGAGATGAGTTTTGCGGGGGAGGTAGTGGAAAACCTATTTGTGCGGCAAGTAGTTCCTAAGTTGAATCTTGTGCAAAAAATGCGACAACTGATGGGTGTCTGACACGCCAAAAGCAAAAAATGGTTACGGCAACACCGTAACCATTTTCTAATACCGGCACATAAAAAAGCTTGTGTAACGATGGATGTAATCCATAGTCGACACAAGCTTTTCTTCGTTACACAATTGACACTCTGTCCCTACTGTCATTTTCTTCAACCTCCCCGTTGTGGATGATTTCAACACCACTGTTTTTTTCGATGATGAATTCGTTAATGCTGATTACTTCCAGCGCATTCACCCATTTTAGATTGAGTGTTGCGATGACTTCATCATCATCTCCGTCGTAGCTGAAACCAATCCATACTGCCTGCAGTTTAGCCTCCAAGCTTTTGCAAATTTCATCCACATCGTCAATGTGACCAAAGAGGATGATTTTCCAAAAACGGGTAGGACGTTCGAGGTCAAGAACATGTTTCATCACAGCCTCCTTTCTATAGTGATGACTCCTCCATATCCATCATTGCATATTTATGATATTTGTACAGATTGTAAGCTTTACCCGCTCAGGATGATGATATACTGGTACATATGAACTCGGAACGACAACGATTTAGTAATGTCCGCATCGAGCAACGGTATAAATATAAACCTGGGCCACTTGCTCGGAGTGTGGCCACCGCTGGTTTCGTCGGTTCAGCCGCGGTGTTTGGTAGTATGGTCAAGGCGGGATATGACCATCAGCAACAATTCCCGTACACTCAAACAGAAGAAGATAACAACAGTACACCAGAAGCTGTTGACGAGGTAGAAATGATCGCTGAAGACCTGCCGTCTCCGGAATATGAACGAGTACTTGCCGCTCGGACTATTGAAGCTGGTGGATTACGTCGTGACCAAGTGGTGTTTGTAAATAAGTTTGGTCAGCAAATCACTCAGGTCTTTGATTTAACTGAATCAGTTGGATTAACTCCCAAGGATATGACCTGGCGCACCAAAGATGGAGGGCCGGCAGGAATTCCAGGCACTTGGACAGATGAACAAAAGAAATATATTAGTGAGCAAACTGGTATTCCAGAATCAGAAATAGAGATGCTCCATGTCTATCAAGATTTAGACAAAGATAGTCAAGCTGATTTTGAAAGTCGCATTGAAATGGTGTATCACAACGCAACGCAGCTTGTCCCAGAGGATACTGAAGGTCGTGATGCTATCACTATCATTCGTGAGGAGTCACAATTTTCACGCATACCAGACGATGTGAGTGAGTTTCTATTGCCACATATTGTCGGTATTGCCGCCGAGGAATCACGCTTTGATGCCCATAAAACCAGCCCTAAGGGAGCGGTTGGGTTTGTGCAGACGATGCCGCGTGTATTTGATGCTTACAAAGAGGAACATAACCTCCCAAACCTTGACCCGAGGAACCTTGTTGATCAATTGCCGGTAGGATTACAGCATATCGAAGTTTCATATTTAGAAATTGTTGAAAAATTAGATGTTGAATTGGCATACATTGCTCGAGTCTATTTTGATGGAAACGAAGCTTCGATGAAGAAATATTTTCTCGTACCACTTATTATCAACTCATACAACGCTGGGCAGGATCGTTTGATTGATGTGGTGCAGTGGTTTATTCAGAATTATCCTGACCCAGAATCAACCTCGGCACTACTTGAACGGTCAGAACCGTTATCGGGGTACGATGTATTTTTTGCGATGATTCATCAATGCGCTGCCGAAAAGGGAGTGGCCGAATTTGGGGAACAATCAAGTACGTATGTCGCAAAAGTAATGGGGTGGACGCAAGCATTTTCTGAATTTGAACAAAAAATTGCAGAGCGCGAGTTTGCCAGTAAATAAAATCAAAAAACCATGGAGCTTCGCTCCATGGTTTTTTGTTTGCATGTTTACACTACCAACTCAAAATCCAATTGTCGTTCATCGGCGTCGGCTTTGACTAATTTCACACGGACAGTGTCACCGAGGCGGTAGATCTTGCCGGTCTTTTGGCCACGGATACAGTATTTGCTCGCCACGTGTTCAAAATAATCAGTGCGGATAGAGGCGAGACGTACCATTCCTTCACAGAGGGCCTCTTGTTCTTGAACGTAGATACCCCAGTCAGTGACGCCAGTAATAATGGCTTCAAACTCAACGCCCACTTTACCTTGCATAAATTCAACTTGTTTGAATTTAATTGAGTCTCGTTCGGCTTTGACGGCTTCCATTTCACGAGCAGATGATTGGACAGCCATGGCTTCGTATTTCCCAAAATCACCGGGGCGAATTTGCACGTTATCGAGGTGGGCACGGAGTAAACGGTGGGCGAGGAGGTCAGGGTAGCGACGGATAGGGGACGTGAAGTGACTGTAGAACTTAAACGCCAGACCAAAGTGCCCGATGTTCTTGGTTGAATAGACAGCTTTGGCCATTGAGCGAATAGCCGCAGTTTTAATCAGGTTTTCTTCGGGTGAACCAACAATTTCTTTCAGGAGTTTGTTGATGTCAGTGGCTTTTACCGTTCCTTTGTTTGTTTCAAACTCGTACCCTAAGGCATGGAGGAAAATAGCCAACTCCTCAATTTTGTCTGGGTTAGGGACATCGTGAATACGATAGACGTACACCAAATCACGTTTGTATTTTTTGGCGAGGTCATCAATGTGTTTAGCGACTTGTTGGTTAGCGAGCAACATAAAGTCCTCAATCATGAGCATCGTTTCCACTCGTTCTTTTTTAAACGCTCGGATTGGTTTACCGTTCTCGTCTAATTCAAATTTAACTTCCGGTTGTTCAAACGCAATTGCACCTGACGCATAGCGTTTTTTGCGGAGGATACGCCCGAGGGTCATCATGACGTTGAGTTCTTCATAGTATTCGCCAGCCCCGTTATCGAGCACTTCCTGGGCACCTTCGTAGGCAAAGCGTTTGTCAGAATTGATAATCGTTTGGCCAAACCATTCGCCCACAACTTCGGCAGTCGGTGTAATTTCAAATACCGCAGAAAAGGCGAGACGATCTTCGTTTGGTCGCAATGAACAGAGGTCATTGCTTAAAATTTCTGGCAACATCGGAATTACCCGGTCTACCAAATACACCGACGTGCCGCGTTCTTTGGCTTCGTCATCCAGTACTTCACCTACCCGCACGTAGTGTGATACGTCCGCAATGTGAATACCAATAGAGTAGTTACCATTTTCGAGTTTCTCAAACGACAATGCATCGTCAAAGTCCTTGGCGTCATGCGGGTCAATTGTCATTGTCGTCACTCCGCGGAAATCACGCCGTTTTGGGTCGGCGACAGCATCAGCAAATATTTGTGCCTGCTCCTTGTATAGCTTTTGGGCTGCTTCCTGAACAACTTCGGGGAAGTTCTTGGCAAATCCACCTGAGCGAATAATCGCCTGCATTTCAGTTTCGTGATCACCGGCTCGTCCGAGCGTTTCGATGATGGTACCAATTGGTTCTTCCTTGGCGTCAGCCCAGCTAGTAATTTCAATTGCTACCTTCATATCAATGTCAGCGGCTGTAGCGGTAGGGAGCTGAGGGCGCACGTGAATGCGGTGGTTGTCGGGGTTGAAGTAGAGAACTTTTTTACCGGCGACCACTCGTTCCTTCACGACACCAATTAGCTCCCGGAAGGCCTTTGAAACGACGCGCACGACCTCTGCCTCCTGGCGTTTTCCAGCCTGGAGCTTTTTTAACTTGATTTCAACAACGTCTCCATCGAGGGCAAACCCAAGGTTTTCCCGTTCAATAATGACATCTTCTTCGTGACCTAGTATTTTGACAAACCCCGTTCCTTTCCCCCGAACCATGATGATTCCTTCTAATGTAGTTGTTTCCATGCCGGTCAATATTACCATTGACTCTTTGTAATTGCTACTGTAGAAGGCTGGCACCAGCGGCGCATTTCGTTGTTGCCCTACATGAAATAAACCTCACCGTACAAGAAGTACGGCTCAGCATATTTCATTTGTGCGCCTAGAACTGCATTCACTGGAGTCAGCCAATTTGAAAACTTAGAATCATTAAAAGAATAAGATAATTGGCTGTATTGACCAAATGGCTCATATCTGATACTATCCCTGCACTATGTTAATGATGCGATTACAACGAGTTGGCCGCAAAAACAATCCCGCATACCGCGTGGTGGTGGTTGATAAACGTGCGAGTACAAAAAGTAATAAAACCATCGATTTGATCGGTAATTACAATCCAAAATTAGGTCAAATTACTATTAACGCTGAAAAGGCAAAACACTGGTTGGCGCAAGGAGTTCAGGCTTCTGACACTGTCCACAACATGCTCGTGAGTCAAAAGGTTATCGAAGGTAAGAAGCGAAATGCTCTTCCAAAGAAATCTCCAATTATAGACGAAGCAAAACTAAAGGCCGAAGCTGAAGCTAAAGAAAAAGCCGAAGCCGACCGCCTTGCAGCTATTGAAGCTGAAAAAGCAGCCGCTGCAGCAGCTGAAGAAGCAGCAAATGCACCAGTAGAAGAAGTTGCAGCTGAAGAAACTCCAGTTGTTGCTACTGAAGAAGTAAAAGAAGAAGTTGCGGCGTAAGCCATAATTTAAATCTTATTTCTAAAAACCGGGAACTTTGTTCCCGGTTTTTAGTTGACGCCATAAAAGGCTCCTCTATACTATATGTATAGCGTGTGGTGCAAACGTGTACCGCAACAGCTTATCCAACTATCAGTTCACGAAAAATACGATATGCACGAAGATCAAATCTTTCTCGAGAGTCTCGTAAAGTCTCTCGTTGATAATCCAGAATCAGTTAAAATCAATCGAACCGTAGATGAGATGGGAGTACTCCTTACCCTTGATGTCCACGCAGACGATATGGGTAAAATTATCGGCCGTTCAGGAAACACTGCCAAGGCTATCCGGACTCTGCTCCGCGTAGTCGGTATGAAACACGATGCCCGTGTTAATCTCAAGATTAATGAACCAGAGGGTGGTAAAGGCATGAGTCGCGACATGAGCGAAGCCATGCAGGAAGAGGGAATGGTAGCTACACCAAGTGCTAAGACACTAGACGAAGCGATCGATGATTTGAAAATATAAATGGGTGATCTGCTGCGTTACTGCTCAGTAAAATAAAGCTCACCGTGAGAAAGTTTCCCAGACTTTCTCACCTGGCATCTCATCCCATTTCTAGTTTCAAATAAATTTAAAGATCTAACTTGTAATTTGTAATACAAAAACAAAACCAGCCGGAACCTATGGTTCCGGCTGGTTTTGTGCTAGGATTTTTCTATGTCAGAGCCCATTAATTTTGTTGAGACTAAGTGGACGTATCTTTCGCCCTTTTCAGCTCATGAAGTGGTAGTTGATGATATTGTGTATAAAACAGCTGAGCATGCCTACCAGGCACTCCGAATGAAGCCTGAAGCTCGGGCTGAGATAATAGATTCTCCAAGTCCGCTTGAGGCGTGGCGGCGAGCACAAACATCTAAAGAAAATAATCAGATTGATGAATCTGTCGACAAGCTTGAACTGATGGAAAAAATCTTTCGTGCTAAATTGAAGCAACATAAAGACGTGCGAGACATTTTAGAATCAACCGCAACCCAAGAATTATTAAAGGTGTATGATACTGATTATTATTGGGGCACAGGTGCCGATGGTTCCGGTGAAAACCAAATGGGCAAATTGTGGATGAAATTACGAGCTGAACTTGAATAATATGCATTTCCACGTCATTACATTATTTCCTGAAGTTTGTCGCGCGTATACTGACGCTAGTATTTTAGGGCGTGCGCAAAAAGTAGAGAAGGGGAAGGGGGCCAAGGTAAAGGGGAAACAAATTGACGTCTCCTACTATAACCCTCGTGATTTCTCGACCGACAAACACAAAAAAGTCGATGAGCGACCATACGGTGGTGGACCCGGTATGGTGATGATTGCCGAACCTATTTTAAAAGCCTGGCAGAAAGCAGTCGGAGGCAAGACCTCTGCGCTTAAGGCTGGTAAAGTAAAAACATTAATTATGTCACCGCGCGGGACGGTGTTTACGAATACTATCGCCAAAAAATGGGCGGATGAATATGATCACCTGGTTTTAATATCTGGTAGATATGAGGGTATCGATGCTCGAGTAAAAGAAGTATTAGGTGCAGAAGAAGTATCCGTGGGTGATTATGTTCTCACGGGTGGGGAATTGCCGGCTCTGACGATTATCGACAGTGTCTCCCGCCAAATCCCAGGAGTATTAGGAACATTTGATTCATTAGAAGACGATAGAGCAACCGAGGGTGTGACGTATACCCGTCCCGATGTTTTAGTCTATAAAAAGAAAAAATATCCCGTGCCCGAGGTGTTACTTAATGGTAATCACGCCGAGATAGAGAAATGGCGGGGGAGATAGACTTCCGTACCGTCTTTGCGAGGAATGAAGCGTTTAGCGGAATGACGTGGCAATCCAGAATCTGTTCGTGTATTTATATCTATTACGTCGACTCTAGATTGCTTCGACTTCATACTGAAGCTGTTCAGGTTGTCGCTCTTTTTACAAAAGAGCTGGCAACCTCTTGCGAAAGTCCCCCCAGACTTTCTCACTCGCAGAGACGCAGTTTAAAAAAGAAGACCCCCGAATTGCTCCAGGGGAGCTTCGGGGGTTATAGGTCGAAAATAATTTGGTATGGGTAACGTTTCGCATCACCGCTACTTTCGTTGCATTGTGCAAGTAAATCTTGCCAGCGGTGAGTTGACATGTTTGTTGCTGCCATGGAGATGTTTACTGCATAGCTATCATGATGATGATTTCGTGATTCCACATGAATACCCATATCCGTATCAATTTCTAGTTCATCCAGGACAAACAGACCGTCCTGACTTTTTAGATGATACTTGACGTTGTATTCTCGCGGGAAAACCGGGAGATTCAACACAATCACTTCGATTGCCATTTCGTCCTTATCTTTTTTGTTGCTGATGTAGAGGCGAACTTTGGAAAGAACCGTCATTGTGAGCTCCTAAAATTTATGTTTCTTAAAAAATATACCTCACATTATTAATAGTGTCAAGCTAGACAAAAGGGCTGCTAAGAGGTTTTACTTGCACAATTTCACCCATCTGCTATAATCCCGGCACAAACGTGAGCAGGTCTCGACTGTGTTATGGCTAGAGGAGATATATCGCGGGGTAATCACAAGGGGTAGTGATGTCGATATTAATAGGGTAAAAAAGTAAGCCGTGAAGGAAAACACACTAGTGTGTTCATTTTGTTGTCTGCCTTTTTATCAAACAAGTAATCATATTTATATAGTATGCAATTCAAAGCTGACGAGTACGCATCAACGGGTGCGATGCCAAAGAAAATCTTCTCCATTGCGCCAGCGCCAATGATTGAAGT
>JAIELQ010000021.1 GCA_019752815.1 Patescibacteria group bacterium | reverse complement strand
ATTTAATTTTAGCATATTCTAAGAATTGAAGTAATCAAGCCTTTTTATGATTCAAATCAAATCTATTACACTTCACCCAATTCAACTTGCTTTTGTTTGAGATAAATTCCACCTTTAAAGCAGGAAATGATTTCTCTTTTTTCTTGAATCGAACCCTCTTTAAGTAAAAACTTAATATAATGTTTAATGTCGATATCTCCGACTTCGAAATTAATATCCTGCCCCAGCAGTGAAGCTTCAAATTTCTTATACCTCGTTACCTCAGCCGCTATTTGTCTTTTAACTGAAGATTCATTAACTTCCATCTTATCTACTAGCAACTGAAGCTGTTTCACCAACTCCGATTCAGCTATATAGCCACATTTGCAATTCTTATCCCTAGCCTTGGTACACCCATAGTAGATATGGGCTTTAATACTTCCATTCTTTAGTTTCTTATACTTCTCATCAGCGCTAATACCAGATCCGCACAGCCCACAGGTCATGAGTTTAGTAAACGCAAACTCTTTTTCTTGTCTGGTTTTTAGCTCGTTACCCTTGAGTTGAGTTTGAACCTGATCAAATAGTTCTTTGGTGATGAGCGGAGGGTGCTTGCCGTTATACCAGTTACCTGATTTCTTAGGGTACTCAAACACTCCGTCGTAGAAAGGATTTTCTAATAGCTTGTATATGTTACCGAGACTGAGGGGCTTCTTGCTCGGTAGGGCTTTGAAATTAATATCGAATTTAAGCCAATGATAAAGCTTGCGACCACTCCATTTCTCGTATGCCACTTTCTCAAACATTTGCTTTATTACATACCCTCTCTCAGGATCAATGTACGTCTCACATTTTCGATCCATACGCTTTTCTTTGAGATAACCAGTTGGTGCAGGTGCAGGCCACAAACCCATCTCGACTCTCGTCTTTAGTCCTCGCTTCACGTTGATACTTTTGTTGTCGTTTTCGAGTTTGGCTTGAGAACACAAGATCATAAGGAGAAACTTTTCACTTGGCGTATTAGTGAATGTTTGTCCGTATGTGCGGATTTCACGGAGCAGGTGTTGATCCATTAGGTCAACAAGTGAACCGAGGTCACCTGCATTTCGACTAAGGCGATCTGGATGCCAAACTATTATTCCGTTAAAACGTTCTCGCCTTATATCCTCAAGAATCTCTTTGAAAACAGGTCGCTGTCCTGAATCTTTGGCTGAATGTGACTCACGTCTGATTTCAACAATTTCTAATCCTTCACGTTCCGCAATCTCACACATTTCCTTAACTTGCGAATCGATGGAAAGGGCTTGCTTCTCGTCTGATTCAGTAGATTTTCTGGCGTACAAAAGATATTTAACGGGCACTCTTGGCACATCAGTCTTTACTCCAAAGTTGTTCATTACCTGTGTTTCCATCATTAATTAATGACAGACCTGCACGAGATGCATAGCTATGCAAACTAACGGAAACGTCACATACTCACTCTTAAATCTTAGCAGAGCAGTAAACATAGGATAGAGTGAAGTAGGCAGTAAAATCTGCTATTATTGTCTTCTTAAAAGAGTATTGTGTATTTTAGTTGCGGTGATATCAAAAAATTTATGAAAAATATACATACTAGAACAATCGCACTTATATTAGGGATTGTTGCTTTTGGATACCATATGCCTACTGCTTTTGCACACAGTGTGGTTGTCTCTGAAACTAAAGACGTTGGTGATTACACACTTGTCATGGAAGCAACGGCGCATTATCCTGATATCTACATAAATGATCCAGTAATGTACGATTTTAGAATATACGAGAAAGGTACTGAAAATGCGGTTCCATATGATTCGTCATATATCTACCTCTCAAAAAAATCAGGCCCCGTTATATTTCAAACAGAGACTCCAGCACCGAGAGACCCCCTACCTGGCAGTCAGGTTATTGCCTCTGTCCCTGATGCTGGTGAATACGAATTTGAAGTCTTTTTTAACAGAGCAGAGGAAGGTGAAGTAAAGACTACCTTTAATTTTACATCGATTGCCACTAGCAGTAACAATAATATGGAGGTTTCAACTAGCAGTAATACCGAGGTTCCCAATAGCAATAATGAGAAGTCTTCAAATAAGATTCCACCTGTTTACGTACTTGGAGGAATAGCTTTGTTTGCATTAGGTGGATTACTCGGTGGTTTTGTAAAGAAAAATAAAATATAAGTCAAAGTAGATTGTATTTCAATCAATAGTTCCATTCAAACCTTTCATGATGCAAAATAATCTGATCATTAGAGCGGTTTAGAATTTTTCTCTTTTCTTCGATGGTTCAGTAATTATTAAAAGTGTTCATCACTTGTGTTCCATCATTAATAAATGACAGAACCATAAACCCTGCAAAGCTATGCAAACTAGCTAAAACGTCACATACTCGTCTTTAAGCCTTAGCAAAACAGCAAACATTTGATAGGGTGAAAACGGTAGCGAAAACTGTTATTATGTTCGTTACAACACCTAAACCAGAGAGTAATTTCTGGCATGGTGCAAAGAAATCCTACGCAAATAGAAACGGCCACATAAGCCGGCACTTATTTGCGTAGGTTCGCTCTCGAAAGGGGGCGGGATAATTCCGAAAGGAGTTGTCGTCGGTCTTGTGTGGCCATTTGTGTTACCCAAGATTTATTATCATAAAACCTACGCAAAATATATGGAAACAAATACACCAGTTGTGAAGAAGCCGTTTTATAAGAAGAAGTGGGTTTGGGCAGTTGGAATTATTCTATTACTCATTATTGGATCAAGTGGAAGTGATACCAACCCACAAGTAGTTGATTCGACCGGATCTTCGTCAGAATCAACATCACAAACTGAAGAGCAGACTTCATACAAAGTTGGTGAAAGTATCAAACTAAAGAAATCAGTTATCACTGTGAATGAATTTACCTTTTCTCAAGGTGGGCAATTTTCAAAACCTACTGAGGGTAACAAATGGGTTGAAGTAAATCTCACAATCGAAAATACTGATTCTACACAACAATTTGTGACCACTCTCGGGCAAATGTTTGTACGAGACGCTGAGGGTAATAGCTACCAAGTAGCAGTTACAGAAAAAACCATGTCTAATCCAAATAATAGACTCGATGGAGCTGTTATTGCGAACAGTAAACGAACTGGATGGGTAGGGTTTGAGGTACCAAAAGACGCTACCGGACTACAGTTCCAATATAATGGCAGTATGTGGGGCGGCGGTACTATCCTAGTCAATCTTGAATAAGAATTAGTTACATTAAGCGAAAAATATTCTTGGTCTCTCCGGTTTTTTATTAACCATAACTTCAAGCGTGACTAACGAAAATGCATCAGCTAGATCATCATGCTTTTCTGAGCCAAAATGTATTAACTCTTGAATTAATTTATCGCTTGTTTCGTGCGGAAAAAAGACTCGTTTTTCACTGAGTGCCGTAGCTGCTAGATTAAGACGTTCTCGCTTATCACCAAGGGGACGAACTCCCTCAACTTCAATTGCTGTTTTTTCAAAATGTTGCACCACAGCCTCCTGATAAGCAACATTTTCAATTAAGAATTCTGGACGGAGCTTATACTTGGAGTTTAATTTAAGGTCAAGATATTTAATTTGTTCGCATGTTTTTGGAAAGCTCATACGTGCATGTACAATCTCAGGTAACACGTAAATGTATAACTCACTGTTTTTTGTACAAGCCATAATAGGAACCATGGCTGTATAGTCAGCTGTAGTTTTTTCTGAAATAGCTAGATCTACTCCAACAAAAATACCTAGACGCTTCATGTCGCTTGGTATCTCATGGTACGTACGAATCCAAAGTGGATCTATAATCTGCTCATCATCAGGGATAATTTTTAAAAGATACTCTCGTTCCCAAGCTTGATTATTCATTACTTCTTTCCTCAGCTTTTCCAGTGAAGCTTTATCGGGAAACTTTTCTGGCCATAAACAATCCCCGTGACTATTAATAAGCGGATAAGCTTTGAAAACACCAGATACTTCATTGTCATCAATTTTCTTACGAAGTCGAACCATTAAAGAATCGTCGTGTACTAAGTTACCTATTAATACAATCTTGGTATTAAGATCTCCAGCTGGAATAATTTCACCTGTAAACCAATTAAAGGTCTTGTCTCGGTTATCTTGAGTTTTAGTAGAAGCGATATCTTCGATGTCATCACAAATGATTAAATCTGGGCGGTGGCTTTTATGACGTAAACCTCGCATACTTTGGTCTGCTGACAGTACCATAATACGAGCATCATATTTTGGTATTACAATCGAAGACGCCCGCCATTCATCTTGAGGCTCCTCAAATGGTCCCAAGTCTTGTTTTAGTAGTTCATTACGTTCTAATTCAACCTTAATGTTATGAAGCAACTGTTTTGCTTGTACTTGGGTACGAGAAATCAGTAGCACGAACTTTTTTTGTTGTTTACCTAAGATTGCCCAAATCGGGTATGACAATGAAAAAATAGTTGATTTTGCTGAGCCTCTAAACGAGACTATGGCAAAAAACTTTTCATCGGTCCGTTCCGTAAATTCAATCATTTCATTGTGAAATGACGCACTCTGATACTTGATGTACTCATGCAAGTAGATTGGTATAAAGTACTTATGACTTTCTTTCGTTACTTCACGCCGTACAACACTATCATTGGTAATACGCTCCAGAAGTTCTGGTGAAAAATTATTCATGTTTCTGTATTGTAATGTTTGATAATTCCAGCGCTTGTCTAATAGTTTCTTTCTGAGTGTCGGTTAACTCAGGCAGTTCGTGCTTATTGACTACTTCCACCTTATCTTTATAGGCTGGATGGCGTTTATTAAGCCAGAAACGAACAGCTGAGAAGTTTTTTTCTTTTATTAATTGTAGAAGCTGACTTTCGCCCATATCGTTTACAAAAGCCACGCCATCTGCAAGAGCTTCATCAAAAGCTTTAGAAAACTCTTTATCTTCAAGTTTCCAACGGTACACCGTATTACGTGAAATTCCCGTTTTCTCGCATGCCACCTGTACAATTGGTACTTTCTTTAGCTCTTCAAGAAACTGCTTAGAATATTTAGTTTTTTTCATAATAATTTTTGATCAGTACTACTTTTTGTCCAGTCAGTTTTTCATAGCGACGTCGAGCCAGTTCACAAAAAATTGGTTCTGCTTCAAGGGAGTAGACACGACGATTGAGACCCTCAGCACAAACAAGCGTACTGGCTGATCCTGAGAAGGAGTCGAGAATAATGTCGTTAGGTTTAGTACAACGCTTAATCGCTTTTTCGTGTAGGCTTGGTGGTTTAGAGGTTGGGTGTTCGTACTCACTAATTTTTATTCGTTTGGCTGCCCAAATGTTACTCACCGTATCAACGAGATCATTTCCAACCGCTACCTCAGCATTCATTATTTCTGTGCAGTTGCTCATCTTCTTAGCTAGATATGGAGATCCTTTTGTTCCATACACGCAGAATTCAATCGCTTTGTTAAAGGCGACAGTCGGGGTAGGGCTGGCGTTGTTTTTTAACCAGATGTTGAGGCGACGATTCTTGATACCTAACTCGTTATATAAGGTCTGAAAAATCCATGTCCATGCCTCATCACACCAATAGAAAATGTGAACATTAGGTGTAGCGACAGATAATCCAGCTTCAAGTGTCTTGCGAATAAATGATTTGTAGTCATCAGGACTCTTGTTGTCTTGTACATTACCTCCATAGTTAGCCTTATTCCCGACACCTTTGTTATAGTCCAAATTAATATTGTATGGAGGGTCCGAATAGATCATGCTTGTCTTCTCTCCATTAAAGAGGGCTTGAACGGCTTTTGAATCTGTAGAGTCACCACAAAGAATCTTATGCTTACCTAGAATCAATAGGTCACCATGCTTGATATCAGTCTGCTTGATTTCTTCAAGTTCTTTTTCTTCATCAAAATCGTCAGCGTCTACATGCTTATCGGTGTCCCAAAATTCAGCTAGCTCAACACTATCAAAGCCAGCGTCTGTAAGGAGATCGATATCGAAGCTCTTTAAAGCGTTAAGGTCCCAGTCTCCGCCCAACTTATTTGACGAAATGAGATACTGCTCAAATTCTTTTTCAGTCAGCTTTCGATTAGGAACTCGTACATCAATCTCCTCATCACCACGACCTAGCAACTGCAATACTTTAAGGCGTTGGTGTCCTGCAATTACTCGACCTGTTGTGTCGATAGCTGGGATCTCTACTAAGTTGAATTTACTTAGACTCTTTTTCAGTTTCTCCAACTGAATAGGGCTGATAGTTCGAGGGTTCTTCTCGTAGGGGACAAGATCATCTACTTTTCGCACAGCAGTGTGCCATTGAAGCTTCTTCATTTTATTTAGTACTTACGTAAATAAAATGTGCGGATATAGAAAATGCCCATTCCACACACGAAATAAGTTGCGTTCAGCTCCTTATCTCTTGCGCGGAGTAGGCATAGCGGTGAGGCGGTGCGTTACTCTACTTTTTACTACGCATTGATGTACCAATTTTACTCCTCCGATATTTCTTTGGCAAGCCCACGAAGCTTGCGTTTACCGTTCTTACTGTTAATAAATTGTTCAGCATCGTTACCCAACTTGGCAGGCGCACCGCCTTTAGGAAAAGATAAGAACACCTTACCTCCTTTTGCATTTGTCTCTCGAACCAATGCAATTAACTCTGGATCATTTTCAATTTTATCTTGAATAGTTACCTTGTCTTTTTGAAGGTCTCCTGTGGACTGAACGTAAACACGAGTTGCTTCTTTTTTATCTAAGGCTCTAACAATCTTCTTGCCAGCAGAGAGCGTAGGCGCGAAATCTTTCGTATGTAAAGACATATCAGTGACGTGAATTACCACGTCGCCATTTTTAGGCATTCTTGTTGGTGTATGAGTAATTATCTTCTCCATAACCTAATTCTAGCATCATTTGCTGTATTGTATAGCATTTGTTATACTAATTATACCATGACAAATAATCTCAGTGACAAAGACAAGAAGGCTCTTGCACTTATCCGCAACAAGATTATCACGTATGGCAAAAGCCCTACCCTACAGGAGATCAATGATGTTACTGGCGGTAAATCACCCCGATCAGCCAGCCTAGTAATCGATCGCCTAGAAAAAGCAGGACTTGTGAAGCGAAGCGGGCGAAGTCTCGTCTTAACATCCCCGAAGCTCAATAACTCAGTAAACACGATTGATGTGCCTCTCATAGGTGCAGTGACGTGTGGCACTCCAATGCTTGCCGAGGAAAATATCCTAGACTACATTCCAGTTTCAACTGAGATGGCTAGAAAAGGTTTTACTTATTTTCTTTTGCGTGCAATCGGTGACTCGATGAATTTGGCGGGAATAAACACGGGCGACCTACTTCTAATTCGACAGCAAGAAACCGCTGAGACTGGAGACAAGGTAGTTGCTCTCATTAATGATGAAGCCACACTAAAAAGCTTTGAGCGCGTGGCTGGAGCAGTAGTTCTTAGACCAAAGTCATCAAACAAAGCACACAAACCAATCGTATTAACAGATAATTGTCAGATCCAAGGAGTAGTTATTGCGGTACTTCCAGCCGATTTATATTAACCTTATGAACCTCACTAACGCACAGCTAATAAATTATAAAGATAGGATTAAGTTTTCTTCAATCGATAAGAGAAGATTTCAGGATCAAATTGATAATCTAATTTCTTCAATTGAGACAAAAATATCAGAACAAACTAGTACTACAGTATTAAAGGTGCTCCAGTGTGGGTCTTGGAAAAAAGGCACTATAATTAAGCCTGCCGATGATATGCCGATCGATATAGATTTGGTTTTCTTTTTAAATATTGACCCAGAAGATGATGTAGCACTACGTCAAACACACCAACTTATTTTACCGATTTTAAAAAGCATCTATCACCAAAAGGAGGATAAGGATTTCTGGAATAATCCAAAAACGGCAGGAATTGAGTTTATAACCTCTGGCTTAAAGGTAGATATTGTACCCGTTGGTAAAACAAGCGACCCAGACTATGTAGTACAACCGGACAAAGACACCGGTGTTTATTTTACGTCACCTACGAAACAGCTAGAATTCATATCCCAAAGAAAGCTAGCAAACCAAAATTACACAGCCATTGTTCGGATTTTAAAAAAGTGGAGAAATTGTAACGATGTTGACCTCTCGTCTTTTGCAATAGAGCTGATTGTTGCTTACTTAGATATAAATAAAGGAGTTGAATCTAACATTCAGGAAGCGATTCTTAGATTTTTTAGATTATTAAGCAAAAAACAATTTCCTGTGCTTCTCTTTAATGCTCCCTACGGGACATACAAGCATGACGGCAATTATGTATACATTGCTGACCCAACATACGAGGAAAACAACATAATGAAATCTGTCACTAATCTTGAATGGAATTTAATTAGAATAAAAGCAGATACCGCCTTTGAAACACTCTTACTTGCCGAGGAGGAGGAATACATAACCTCAACGATTAATCTGTGGAAAGAGGTATTTGGCGCAGGATTTAACATTGACCCTATTCAAAACTAATATGACACAATCAGAACTAAATGAGCTTTACAAAAATATAGCAACCGACTTCAAGTTAGCTGCTCGAAAGACAGAACTATGGGAATTAAATTACTGTTATGATATTTTGCATGACGTAAAGAAATGGATACTTTTTGACTATGCAACAGCAGTATCTCTAATCCTGCATGATGTTAACTCCAGCCCACTGAAAGCTAAAAAATATGATTTTGGACTTGCTTCAAGGCAAGAAAGCGATCGACCAGGAACGATTGATTGGGAGGACGGTGAAGGTCATGGTTTAACAGTTGTTATTAGTAATACCAGTCGCTATTTAGACTTATCATTCGAGCAAAGAAACGCATTTTATAACGAACTCAGAATTAACACATGGGGTCCTAGCAACATGGATGTTAATTTTTACGGATTGCCTTCACAAGTCAGGAAACAGTACGTCGCAGGCACTAGTAGAGTAAATAGAATAGACTTTAATTAATATGGAACAAATTAAAAAACTTTGTCGTAAAGCTGATCAAACCAGAACTATTCACAGCTTAATGCGTGACCAACTTGTCCTTATTGAAACCATCATATTAGCGTTTGTAACGATTGGATCAGCCATTTCTGCAATGCTCATCTTTTCACCACTTGAATCCGAGCATGGAATTTGGGTAGGATTGCTTTCGGCTCTTATTTTTGTAGTAAGTTTAATTCCTAGTACATTTGATTTTAGACAAAAAATCTTAGCTAGATCATTAGCTGTTCAAGCTTGGGGTAAGTGGATTTTGGATGCAAAAAATCTTTGCGACGGAGAAGGTTCTGATGTTAAAGAACTGACCGATAGATACAAGAGCATAATGGAGGACACTCCATTAATACCAGACCGAATATTTAACAAATATAAGCAAAAACATTTACAAAAAGTGGCTATATCGAAAGCTTTAGATGAAACTCCTTTTAAAAAAATTAGTGAGATTAAAAAAGAACTTTCAAGTTAGTTTGATTCACTAGAGAAAAACCCGAGGGCTAAACTTATGAAATTCGCCGAGGCTATTGCTAATCTTAATCAAGCTCTTGGCGAGAAACAACCTACGACATTTAGTAGTTCGTGGGTATACTCCAATACTCCAACTGTCTATCGCTTTGTACGAAACAATTATAGAACTGAAGATAACCTAATTGACTGGGACATAGTCACCAGATCACTTGACCGAGCGTACGCCAAACGCTGGACTAGATACAGGTATAAGCAAGCAAGATTGTACGAGAGACAATCAGAAGTAGATGCTGTGCTTACAAGATATAAAGACAAACTGTACACATTTTTTGCTCCTGCCACAAATGAAGACAAGCAAATTCAAGACCGTATGATTATTCGTCTAGTGCGTATGGGTCAGCGAGGAAATGTCTGTGCACAAGAAGAATTAGTTCATTGGGTTACTTATATTACGGACGACTGGATTGATAGGCACCCACAAATGTACCGCTGGAAAGGTTACGAAGACGAAGTGCCAGACAAGATTCGGGCGTGCATACGCTGTTACCGATACACTGGTTCATTTCTCGGCTATTTGTTTAAGACACTTGAATACTCCGCTCGTGGCAAACCGCCTCTTGTGTCACTCGATGACAAGATTCTGGACGGAAATAAGACCAGAATTGAATATGTGAGGGTGGAAGAACACTAGATTTGCATACCTGTTTCGTAAGAGTATAGTTTCTTTATGAACCAATTTAAAAACCTAATTTCAAAGCTCGACTTAAGAAAAGAAAAGATAATTTCGCTAGTACTTACTCTTGGACTAACGATGCTCATTTTTGTTGATAATAACTATTTTGACCATGCACTCCTAACAAGTACTTATGTTTTTTCGATGACTTTTCTAGCTGTTGTTCTTGTTGCGGTCATGCTGTTAGCAGGTCATGCAATCTATAAATCAGCGATTCATGCCAGTGTTGGGTTTGGCGTACTAATCTTTCTGGCTCAGACCTACTGTAATCTCGACACTAAAACAACTGACGGTATCGAAGCCCTAAACACGCTTTGGACAGTCGGCTTTATATTTATCGTGTACGATTTTTTTAATAAATTACAAGAAGCTTACAAGGCACATACGAAACCATTACGAGAAGATCTCAAAACTAAGAAGTGGGAGCCTACACTACTGATGGCCATTTATTCAGTGTTTATACTGGTGTACATCTCATTAATTACAAAGGTTTTGACTCCAATCGTGCTTGATCTGTGTATCTATAAAAGTGACATAGGGCTGTAACTTTTTACTTGTGATCCGTGTCACTTTTGTCACTTTTTTGAGCACGAGACGCGTCGAAATGGTAAACTAAAAAGTAGCCAATCCGTCAAGCAGGGCTTGACCGACCACGGTTCTTGCCCGAGACCGCCCGCGAATACAAAATAGAGCGCCTAGTGGCGCCTTTTTTGTTCGCGGAGGGAGAGTATAGCGCCTGCGCGCTTTACGTCGAGATTCGAAAGACGGAAACATGTCGCTTTGCGACAGTTGAGTCGTGGTCAAGAACACTTAGTAGATTATGAGCCAAGGGCGAAATAATATACTTAGTGATTCGGGACCGAATCGTATGTAAAAATAAGTTTCAAATCTCCCCTACCCCAGCAACCCCCCTACCCAGGTGCTTGCGTACACCGATACATACGCGAAGGCGATGTTAAAAACAATGTTACCTAAGGCTAACGGTATCATTACTTTTTTGTATGAAATATTGGCAATACCCGAAGCTATGGTGACGAAGTCATTTGAGAGTGGACAAATCGCCCCATACACAAAGCAGAAACTCGGATAGAGTTTTGGGTGTTCTATTGCAAACTGTTTGATATTGGTAAATACCCACGTAAAACTATCCGGAATTACTGCCCCTCCCGAACGACCAAGCAAATACGAAAACGAATCACCACACATAACACCTAATGCTGAAACTGTCCCAAGCCAAAATGGATTAACGCCAGTATTTGCCAACACAAACAGTACAGCTAAATATGGTACGGAGTTGAACGTTGATAACCCACCGAGAGCAGCTACCAAAAACATCAATCCATACGCATTTTGCACTCCAATGTAATCAACC
This sequence comes from Patescibacteria group bacterium, assembly GCA_019752815.1. Classification (GTDB taxonomy): domain Bacteria; phylum Patescibacteriota; class Minisyncoccia; order Phycocordibacterales; family UBA918; genus OLB19. The sequence goes on along the minus strand of JAIELQ010000021.1, from coordinate 18,621 downwards.
AAGGCTTCTGGCCCAATAAAAAACACAAATATAATTGAGATTATAAGGCCCAAAAGGAGCGGCAACGTAGCTAAAAATTTTTTACACGTACTCATTGAAAATTGCCGTTACGGTACGTACTTGTCTTTACGTTTATCAGTTAGCACACGAATTTCGCGCGCTACTGCTTCTGAAGTAGTGCTTGAGTCCAGTTCCACAAGCACCATGGTTCCTGGTAGCAAACTGCTATAGAACACTTCTTTTTTTCCAGCTACAATTTTTGTTTCAGGGGTAATTAAAAATGTTTTGGTATTACCTCTGGGATCTCGAGTAGTAAGCGAGGTTTCAGAAGCAGAGACAATTTTTCCCGGCACAACGTCTTCATTCCACTGCTTAGGGCCAGCCGGTAGCACATACCAAATAACCATAAACAGATTAATGAGCACCAGGATACCCCCTACTACAATTACAGCTGCATATTTTTTAAAAAATTCGGTAGCCATATGACGCTTTGTGTACTATACCATTTAAAAAAGTCCCTCGCGGGACTTTTTTGTTATTTCATTGTTGCTTTTTTGATTGCAGCAGAGAGTCGTGATTTCTTGCGTCCAGCTGTGTTGTCTTTGATAACACCGCGCTTGGCTGCCTTATCAATCGCTTTGTAGGCTGCTGGGAGCATGGCTTTGGCTTCAGCTCCTTTGCCGGCTACGATTGCCTTTTTGATATCTTTCACTACATCGCGCATTGCTCCTGTGGTACGGATATTATACACGCGCTTGCGTTCACTACTGCGTACTGCTTTTTTAGCTCCTTTTGTAATTGCCATATATATGTATCTAAGTGCCGCTACTGTACCGTACATTACTAAATAAATCAACTCCTACTGCTTGCGGTAACGCTAGTGTACAATAATGCCATTATGATTCGCTATATCGAAGGTACCGTGGCTAGCATCTCAAATAGTGGGGCGGTTATTCTTGTCGGTGGATTGGGATACCATGTTCACACCACCAAAAAAACTGCCCTATTGCCAAACGACGCTGTCTCCCTCAATACCTACCTGGCTGTACGCGAAACTGCCCTCGATTTATATGGTTTTGTTAATCCGCTTGAGTTAGACTGTTTTGAGTTGCTACTTACCATCCCCAAAATTGGACCAAAATCAGCTTTGCAAATATTAGACCAAGCTGATGTTACCCTACTCCTTGAAGCCATTAATCTTGAGGACCCTGCTCACTTGACCAAACTATCAGGTATCAGTAAAAAAACGGCAGAGAAAATTGTTACAGAACTCAAAGGTAAAGTTGATCTTCTTAGTCATGCGAGCAACTCAGTAGCCCCAGAAGCTAACACCGATATTTACAACGATGCATTTGATACCCTACTAACGCTCGGATACAATCCTATTAATATCAGACGGGTCCTTGAATCTCTTGATCAAACCACTACAACCAGCATTTTAGTACGCCAGGCCCTCCAACAACTGTCATAACAAAAACACCCCCAAGGGGGTGTTTTTGATTCTTAAACTTCTTGTATTTGGGGGATAATTTCAATCGTGATTTCTCGTGTTGTAGGTTCGAAGGCGGCTGGTGGTACTCCTGGGGTACACGTAATGGCGATGTTTTGTTTATTAATCAACTCCTCTGTAGTTACTGTCCGTTCGTATGTTCCTGAGGTGTAGTTAAAGGTATCGTTAATACCAGGACCGCGTAACTGACACGTCATTGGGTAGTCCGCACGCACACTGTACGAAACACGAGCTGTATTGTTGGAGCGTACAAATGCACTTTCCGCTTCTAGGGTGATGGTAGGCGGTGTTAAGACTGCCACATCTGCTTCGTTATTATCGTTTGGATCGTACGTTGTTGGATCAAGTGGATTGGTGAGACAACCCATATCATTCCTATCTGCTGTCGTATCAGTATCGTTATCTCTACCATCTGAACATTGTGGCGCGACCACAATTAATCGAGCTGTATCACACGACTGAGCATTGGTACCTACGCGGGCGCACACCGTTATTGGTAACGCTGTATTTGTACTTGGTACCTGATACCGCCCGACAGCTCTCATTGTCTCCCGGCTACCAGGAATAAGTGCGGTTGTCCGATTAGCATTAGCAAATTGAACACTTGCTATTTGAACGGTGTACTGGTAATTAGTAATTGTTTGCGTACTGTTATTGGTAACTACAAACGGTATTTCTGTTAGTTCGCTACGGGCAGGAACCATCACATCATCTACATTCACCTGAAGTAAGGTTGAGCTATTGCCAATGGTGGTAAAAGTCTCTTGCCGATCATTATCTCGCTCATTCGTCTCACCAATACACCCAAGGCCAGCTGAGTTTGGAGTAGCAGGTGCGAAGCAACCTCGACCTGGATCAATACTGTGACGAATATCAGTCACGATTTCAATGGAGTGAGTCCCTGTTTCAGTGGTTGAAAAAGCTGGTAATCGTAAATAAATTGTTTGGCGATTAGCCACCGGACCAGTTGCGTTGAGGTAATGCTCCCAATCAATAATGGTGTTGTTACCTACATCAATACGAGCTCGAACAGGAAACGAACCACCACTTCCAAACGGTGACTGCGATAATGTATTGTTTGGATAACTATTAACAACTGCTGCCCTACTGACACATCCCGCGACATTGCGAATTTGTGCGATGGGCTCATAGACAACACCCACTTCTAATTCATTTCGAGGTACCATTACCGTTGCGTATGAAATTGAGGCTGGAATTATATTAAACTGAAATCCATTACCATCACCGCCCTGGTTATTGGCAGGCCTTGAGTTTGATGAACCTAAAACAGCTGGCGTGGTAACTGGCTGAGCTCCAGCCCGGACAAAAAAAATATCGATAGTAGTGAGGTTTGGCTGAGTAGCGGTACAGGGTAGCTGAGTTTGATTTCCATTAGACGTCCCAGGATTAAAACCGTTATTTCCATCTCCCCGCTGAGGTTCATTTATCCCTACGCTGTAACCCCAGCCACGTTCTGCATTGTAGGTACTACGAACACCATAATCCTGAGGCCTACCTACTGCTGCACTAAAGTCTCTATATCCTTGAGCAGATGCCTCGGCAGCTGCTCTGTTTTGTGTGTACGAAGCGCTGACAAATCCGTTTCTACTATCACTTCCACTTGGTCTTTCACCTACAGCATCTCTACCTCCTGCCTCTACCAAGTTAAAGAAACCGAAAATAAGGAAGCTTCCGATAATTAACGTTAGGCATTGTTTAAAAATTAGTGTCATACTTTTGTTTATTCTAAAGATTGTAATGCTAATTGCGCTGATACGTTTTGTTTAGCAGCCTCTAGATAATCATTCACTAACATTCTAGCCATCTCTGCTTCAAAACTAGAGTAGTAACCATACGCAACACCCTCATCTATGTACGCATTTACAAAGTCACGGTAAAACGAAGCATTTGAGGGAAATTGACTTGCCAAAACTTCACCAATAAACTGTGCTTCAACGACACGAAGGCTCGGGTACACTAACGGCTGATTTCTTTCAAGGGAAAGCGTCTCTCTATACGCTAATTGGTCAATTTCACCAATCCGTTCAGCAAGTGATGTTTGTTCGTACTTACTCCCTAATTGTTTAGTGAGTGTTTGTAATTCGTCATGCATTTGGAAAAGGGGCTCCTGCAGTTCCGCGGGCAGATTATTAATATATTCAATGTACGTGAAGTCCCCTACAGGCATTTCAAAAATTGTTGCAGGCTCCTCATCAGGACGAGGATTCCTTGCAACAGCTGCTGAAAAATCTGTTTGAAGGTATGCAATTTCTTGACCCAGTGGTTCTGAAATCGTAATTGTTTCCAGCGCATTGGGAACTATAGAAAATTCAAATAGAGGCGGGTTGGCCTCAATTTCTGCAAGCTTTGCTTCAAGTTCTTGCAGTAACTGCTCCTCTCGAATTACAGGTGCTACATAATACATATACCCGGAGAAAATCACCCCTCCAAAAAATAAGAGTCCTAAAAAAAGCTAGGCCAATTTTACGGTAAAAACTGGCAGTTAATCGCTTATGGTCACTGAGCACCTGAGCTTCAGATACGGGAGGCATAGACAAAATTTAATATTAATAACGTAATAATATAAGTATATAGCGAATGTAAAAATATTACTGCTGTTATATACAGTCTGAAGTGAATATTGCTGTTAATCTAAGGTTTGTTAAAAAATGAGGTAACAATGTGAGTTCATTTCATTAACAAGTCATCACTTGCGACTTTTAGAATACCGGCTGTTAAACTTACTCAATTTTGTATTATTTTTGTAATCTCTGGTATTGGCAGTATACTTGACTCTATATGGACAGCATTTTATATACCGTAAAGAAGTTTTTACCCCGGACCGTCATTAACAAAATCCGGCCTATATACCATTACACCCTGGCATTTTTAGGCAGTATTATCTACCGTAATCCCAGTCAATCAATCACGGTCATTGGCGTAACGGGCACTAAAGGTAAGTCGACGGTGACTGAATTAATTTCACATATATTAGAAGCTGATGGGAAAAAGGTCGCTTCCCTTTCTACTATTCAGTTTAAAGTTAATGGCGTCGTGACGCGTAATTTATTTAAAATGACCATGCCGGGGCGTTTTTTTGTGCAAAAATTCTTACGTGAGGCGGTTGATGCGGGATGTTCGTACGCAGTGATTGAAATGACGTCAGAAGGGGCTAAACAATATCGTCATAAATTCATTGCTATTGATGCCTTAGTATTTACCAACCTCACCCCAGAACACATTGAATCTCATGGGTCGTTTGAAAATTATAAAAACGCCAAACTTTCGCTGGCGGCTGCAGTTGCCACCTCCCCTAAACGACCTCGATATTTAGTCGCTAATGTGGATGATGAGCATGGAGCTGATTTTCTCAAGTTCCCAGCCGAACACGTACTTCCCTACAGTCTCAATGACTTATCACTTCATACACTCCACAAAGACAGTCTCAGTATCATCATTGATGGCGCCACCATTCGTGTGCCCCTCGTCGGACTGTTTAACGTGTACAACACCCTCGCCGCCATCACACTAACCCGGGCACTGGGAGTAAGTCTCAAGGTGATTGAAGCCGCTCTCTATGAATTACCGCAGGTGAAGGGACGCGTAGAACATTTCTATAGTCCAAAAACTGCTCAAAAAAATGTTACTGCTATCGTAGACTACGCCCACACACCCGACTCATTGCGACAACTCTATACTGCATTTAAGGACCAACCAAAAGTATGTATTTTAGGTAACACCGGTGGTGGTCGTGATGTCTGGAAACGTCCAACCATGGGAGGGATCGCGGAGGAATTTTGTGACCACATAATCCTCACGAACGAAGATCCCTATGATGAAAACCCCCGGGCTATTATTGACGCGATGGCTAAAGGCATTACCGATAAAAGTAAACTTGAAATTATTATGGATAGACGGACAGCCATTAAGACCGGTATTGAAAAAGCAGTAGACGGTGGCTACGTTATCATTTCTGGCAAGGGTACTGACCCCTACATCATGGGGCCAAACAACACCAAACAAGTTTGGAGTGATGCACAGGTAGCCCAAGAAGAGCTCGCTAAAATGTCATAATCCTAATACAAAACCGCCAGACAAACGTCTGGCGGTTTTGTATTTAAAAGGTAAATTGGCGTAGTGTAAATCGCTCCCCTGTTTCGATTATTTCTCCGGTTTCAATCCTGCCTGATGGCAGGTACATTTTACCTTCAACCATATTACCCGCACTGACAATGGGCACCCCACTAAAACGGGCTTGGACTTGCAACATCACATCGAGTTGTTGCCAAAGAATTCTAGGCTCATGAAACCAACCATGCGAGACAGGGTGAGCAATAAATGATATCGGGCGCGTATTTTGTAGCGTAGTCGCCCCCAGTGGATTTACGCTTTCAAAACAAAACAGTACCGGCGGCACATGGGTTGGCACATCTGCAGTTTGGGTTAGCGGACCAGGTATATATGAACTGTCAGCCGCCACCACATCCACCACCGTGCCATACCCGAGCAAACGTAATACGGCTCCATACGCGCTTGGAACATACTCCCCTTGCGGCACTAAATACTGTTTATCAAATTGCCATACCACACCGTTTTTAGGATCAAGCGCACTGGCACGCAAGACTGTTTCCCCTGACTCAGTTGTATAACGCCCACTATCAATTACTACCGCTTTACTATCAGGATGAATAAACTGCCAGTAGGTCATAACTTGCTGAATATTAAAATCAGCGAATTTAGTATGTACGTATCGTGAATCTTCGGGCAGTAATATCACATCTGCTTCACGTGTGACCGCAGCAGTAACGGCAGTTTGTAAGGTATCAAATTTAACTTGGTATCCTGTCTCTGTTGCAAGTAACGCAGGGTTAAATTTGGTATCAACGGCAATAACAGTTTGTGCTGAATCATCATGTTGTGAAAATGGAACCGTAACAAAACTAACCAATACGACCAAGGTTGCAGCAACAGCAATAAATCGCCCGGTGGATACATTTTTATATATGCGATACAAAAATATACTGATACCTACCATCAGAACACTCAATCCATACACCTGACCGATGACCGCTGCCCAGACACCAAAAGGAGTCGTCGCGAGCAAATACCCAATCATCCCAAAACTGAAATATGCTTGCAGAAATGATCCTGGACCAGCAGTAAAAAATGAAAATACAATTGCCGCACTGATTTCAGACAACAGCCAAAAAAGTGGCAAGAGGCCTAACCAAAACGCTCTTGAAATACGTACTTTTTTCTGGGTGTATCGTGACAAAAACGCAAACAATACTCCCCCACTACACAGCCACAATCCACTCGTAAGCCAGTATGCACTAATGAGTGTTAGTTGCGCTCCACTACTCAAACCATCAACCCAATCAATCGGATACGCACTCCAAAACCAGATAATACTGCACAATGATTTTATTCCCCACATAAGGGCAAACAAGCCGATTAACTTTTTAGTTGAGACTGATGTTTCGAGCGCAGCCACCATCCAAATAATTGCGATGAAAGACAGCCACCATAACGCAGGGAAAACGAAACCAATTCCCAAACAACAACCTATTAGAGAAGCCTGTACGTAACTAGTTTGCCCAAACCAGGAAATAATTTTCTGTATAAACATACTTATTTTTGAAACAAAACAATCCCCACCGTTACTGAAACATTAAGCGACTCCTTTCTCCCAGCCATTGGGATTTCAATTGCGTGATCACACAGTTCTACCACCTCTGGCAGCACCCCGGTAATTTCATTACCAAAAATATACACTACGTTATCTGGCACGGTAAAATCATAGAGGGAAATTGAGTGGGGTGTTTGTTCAACTGCCACCACAGTTACCCCCTGGGACTGTAATTTTAAAATCAGCGCCTCAATATCATCTGCCGCTGTCCATGGGACCATAGTACTTGCACCAAGTGAGGTCTTTTTAATCTCGGCCACTTCACGACCGAAGCGATCAATGGGGTGCGGGGTGTAGCCAGCGAGGTACAACATATCCACCCCCGCCCCCTCACATGTTCGAAAAGAGGCCCCTACGTTATAGCTACTTCGCACGTCACAAAGAATTACCGCTTTCATGCCGGACCTCTGCAAACGGCACATTTCTTCGTTATCCTGCGCAAAATGCTCCTCATCGTACGAGGAGTACGGCTCGTCACATTTTCCTTGAATGCCTCGAACTGCACTCGTTTTCGTAGATCCTTTCATAATTAATATAGAGTACCAAATTAAAACCTGGGAGGACAGTCTGGAATTTAAAAACAGCATTTGATTTACTCATCTACTATGGTATAGTGCTACCACTTTTAAAGTAGCGAAACGTAACTTTAAAATGCAGACAATTCGTAAATAGTGCCCCGCACTGTTTACCCCCGCACTCAGCCGGTACCGCGTGAGCAGTGCCCCACACTGCTCACCCTTATTAAGGTGAAGCGTCCGGTGCATACAATTACATATAAAGCGTACACACATACGCGCCCTTAGCTCAGCACGCGTAAACAGTTTCCCAAACTGTTTACCCTTGTTAAGAAGAAGCGTTCGATTACAATTAAATAAATGCGCCCTTAGCTCAGCCGGTAGAGCAGCTCCCTTTTAAGGAGAAGGTCCAAGGTTCGATCCCTTGAGGGCGCACAGATGCAGAAGAAAAACAGCCAGTCATAATGACTGGCTGTTTTTCTTTTAGCACCTGCCCTGCGGCAGGTGCGGCATCTGTGCGAGACGGAGCGCTGTGAGCCTGCGAACCGCGAGTCGGGGTCGACAGCACTTAGTAGATTATGAGCGTAGCGAAATAATATACTTAGTGACTGGTGACCACCAGTGACCAATGTCACTTGCGGCGTTGGTGCGAGACGGAAACATGTCGCTCTGCGACAGTTGAGTCGGGGTCGCGGAAATTTCTGAAAGAAATTATCTGTGACCACTACGCCCTGCGTCACTTGCGGGGTCGACAGCACTTAGCGTATTTGGAGCGTAGCGAACAAATATGGTTAGTGACTCGTGACCACCAATCGTAAACACTTTCCCCATACTGTTTACCCCCTTAACACCCACTCCTCCAACCCCTCATCAATATCCCGCGCTCCTCCGTGTCCATCGTGATACACCTTAAGTAAACCGGCCGATAAACTCACTATCTCACCCTCCTTAAAATTACTAAGAGACCGCTTGGCTTTATTGTACGGAAAATCTTTCATCCCGGCATCACTCGCTGATTTCGTGAGCATCGCTAACCGCAATGTTTTTAGTTGCCACCAGAGTGTCCCGATAATTTCTTCCGCTACTAATCCTGCTCGCTTGGCATCTTGGAGCAACACCCAGAGTGATTTTTTATCACGTGATGAGAGAGCATCAGCCATCGCCCAGACATTAAAAGGTGTGTCCGCTGTTTTTTTAAATTCCTCTATCACTCCGGCATGTTTTTCAAACTTCTTTTTCTCAGCAGCTAATAGTGTCCCTTCAATAACCACAAACTGATTACTCGACTGCGCCATTTCAGACAAAACTCCTAGTACTTCAGCATAAAAATCCGGATTCTCCGACGGTGTATCAATCAAAAAAAGTTCTGCTTCACCAAATAACGAGACCGCTCCCAACATATCAGCCAGCATCCCGGGGGCAAAGTTCGAACTTTCTAATTTAGTGAGACGAGCTCCGGTTTTGTTACTACTGGTATCAACCTGAGCAAGTGCCGCCTGTCGCGCTCTGACTAGATCATTACCATAATAAACATTGAGCATACATTTTTTCTATTATAGCAAAATTAAGATACTTTCGTGTTCATTTGTTCAATTGACAATCATAATCAAACCCCGTAAAGTACGTCTCGGAACAGAACAAAACGAGGGTACTATGCAAAACAATTATAATGTTTTGATCATCGGCAAATCTGACAGAATTGAAATCCTGTCTATCAACATTGAACACAACATCACCTTTGCAGCGAACTTTGAAGAGGCGGCCGAACACCTGAAACGCAGTGCGTTCGGCCACGTCATCACAGATGCTGTATTGCCTGGTAAGAAAACTGGTTTGGATATCCTCCGCTTGATGCGGGAGAGCGTCACAAAACAAAGTGGAATTTGTGCGACCGTGTGCCACACAGAAACAGCATGCGTTGCAGATAGTCAAAGGTGGAATATCAAGCCGAGCCTTAGCGCCAGCTTTACCTTTGCCAAGTTTTACCACGGCACAATCGACGATTATTGGGCAAACCGTCGAAACGAGACGAGGAGATGTGCCTAAAACGAAAACGTCCGCGACCAATCCTGGTTGCGGGCGTTTCTACTTTTATGTTCTGTCTGTAAGCTCTGCCCAACTTGGTCCTACTGCCACGTCTACTTTTATTGGCACCCCTCGCGTTTCATATCCGGTAAGCACACCCTCCATTAATCCCACTAATTTTGGAATCTCACTTTCTAAGACCTCATTTTTAATTTCAAACAACAATTCGTCGTGTACCTGGAGTAATATCCGAATTTCATCCGTTTTTTTATTTGTTGTTATGTACTGATACACATTATTCATAGCTACCCGCATGGCGTCAGCTGCGGTTCCTTGCACCGGTGCGTTAATGGCCATTCGTTCGGCCTGAGCGCGGATAAAGGGAGCCGATGAACGCATCCCCGAAAAATGTCGCTTACGCCCAAACAGTGTTTCGGTATAACCGTGTACTCGGGCAAATTCTTTAGTGTCTTCTAAATAGGTGGCGAGGGTGGTAAACGTATTAAAGTACGCGTTAAAGAATTCCTGCGCTTCCTCTCTGCTGGTTCCCTCACCCAAGTTACCTCGCAAGGCGTTAACACCCATACCGTACAAAATACCAAAGTTAATTACTTTGGCTTTGCGACGCATTTCGCGGGTTACCTCTTCCGGTTTCACCCCAAACACGCGGACCGCCACCCCGGTATGAACATCTTCACCACGAGCAAAAATTTCAACTAATTTGTCGTCTCCCGACAAAATCGCCGCCATGCGTAATTCAATTTGTGAGTAGTCGATAGATACAATACTGTACCCAGGACTCGCGACAAACGCTTTACGAATTGCCTTACTCTCCTCGGTTCGAATCGGAATGTTTTGCAGGTTAGGATCTTTTGATGCCATCCGTCCGGTGGCAGCACCGGTTTGCACAAACGTGGTCCGCAGCCTGCCATCAGGAGAAACTAATGGTGGCAAGTTATCGATATAGGTAGAAACCAATTTTTGTAATTCACGATACCGTAAAATATCAGCGATGATGGGGTGCAGATCCTTCATCTTATCGAGTTCAGACTCTTTGGTTGAACGTTGCCCGCCAGCAGTTTTCTTTTGATTTTTTGGTTTTAAACCTAGGGTGTCAAATAATATCTCACCCATTTGTTTTGGGGAGTTTATATTAAACGCTACTCCGGCATGGGCATGAATACTGGCTTCAAGCTTCTCGAGCTCCGCATGCATCGTCACCGAGAGAGATTTCATATACGGCACATCAAGGGTGATCCCGGTCGCATTAATATGTTCAATTACCGATAAGAGCGGGGACTCAATGGTTGTAAACACCGCCCACAACCCCGCATCAGCTTCCACGGCACTTTCTAGTTTTTTTACAATCTCACCCCAATTTGCTGTTTCAAAATACGAACGCCCATAATCAATTATGTCAGCATAACTGGCATTGGTTCGTTCACTATCAAGGAGCCATAATAAAACGGCAGCCCGTTTTGTTTCTGCGACACTTACCCCACTTCCTTCAAGGGTCACGGGCACATCGGCACTTAAGGCAAATAACGTTTTAATACGAGCACCCAGCGTGCGAAAACCCAGTTCAGAAAATAAATTAAGGATCGCGTCAGTGTCAGCTGTATCCTGCCAATGATTCGACGGCATTGTAAATACCACCGGGGCATCAGTCCGGATAGTGGCGAGCATTTTAGAAAATTGAGCTTCTTCTTCACCTTCTTTCAGTAAGTTAACAATACGTGGTTTTATACCAGCTTCTATGAATTGCGCTTCGTCTTTTTTTAACTTTTTGTAAATATCGTCAATGCTGCCAAACTGCGTAATTAATTCAGTCGCTGTTTTTTCACCAATGCCTACAATACCGGGAATATTATCCGATGTATCTCCTCGCAACCCTTTATAGTCTGGAACAAGTTTTGGCGCAAAACCAAATCGTTCCCTTACCGCGTCTTCGTCATACAAAATTGTATCTTTAATGCCTTTTTTTAGGGTATACACAACCACCCGCTTTTTGTCGACACATTGCATGGTGTCCATATCACCCGAGGCAATTACTACCTGTACATCGGTATCGGCTTTCATTTGATGAGCAATCGTACCCAACATGTCATCAGCTTCAAATCCAGGATGCTCATAAATAGGAATTCCAAAAGCGGCAAAAATATCCCGCGAACGATTAATTTGTGCTATCAACGCATCATCCGTTTTAGAACGTGTTCCCTTATAATCTGCAAACGCATCATGTCGATAGGTTGGTTCTGGCAAATCAAAACAAGCCACAATGGCATCGGGTTTAAAGTCCTCAATAATTTTGAGTAGCATCGCCACCACACCATACAATGCTCCGGTTGGTTCCCCAGTTGGTGATGCAAAATCAGGTAGTGCGTGGTAGGCCCGGTGCAAAATTGCGTGCGAGTCCAAGAGTACCAGTGTTTTCTTGTTAGATTTCTTTTTACTGGTGGGAGTTTTGGCTCTAGTCGGCATAGTACGTTACTTGATGTTTTCCGTGCGGCAATAGTTCAAGGTCCATTTTAATGGTATGTGACGGAAGAAACGTTGAAATGCGCTCCGCCCATTCAATACAAATCAAGGATTTTGGTCGCTCTAAAATTGCTGGAAAATTTAGCGGTGCTAATTCAGCGTCATCTTCTATACGGTATGCGTCCATGTGTACCAATGTTTCAAACACGACATCGGTAGTTTCGTACGATTTCATTATCACAAACGTCGGACTGGTAACTGTCTCGTCTATCCCAAGAATTTGAGCCAGCTGTTGAATGAAGGTGGTTTTGCCGGCACCAAGATCGCCCGACAATGCCACCACTACCGCTTCATCATCACGGCGATTTGATTGCTTCCACAAACCTAATAATTCTCCGGCCACTCCTTTAAGCTCTTCGACTGACGACACGACCCAGATTGTTTCTGTCATATATGTTCATTGTATCACTCGGGGGAAAATGTGCGAGAAATACCAAAAGTGTATTTGCATAACACAAAATTTTAGTGCAAACCTAGTGGTACAATGCTGGTATGCCTGATTTTAATGACTCTATTTCTAATACTCAAATTGCTGAATTGCGTAAACGGGGCGAAGAAAAGCTCATGCAATCCCTCGCTCCGCAGTATGGGTATGATTATATTGACCTACATGGGTACACCCTTAATCCAGAGGCACTCACCAATATTAGTGAGGCCGATGCTCGGGCTGCACACATGGTAGCGTTTGAACTTAATCGTAAAGTTATTTCGGTAGCGACCAATGCTCCTAATCAACCAGCAACTAATCGGGTGGTACAGGGACTGCAAAATAAAGGGTACACGGTTGCGCTATATCTATGCTCAAATGCGAGCTTGGAACATGCCTTTGCACGCTACGCCGATCATAAAAGTGCCACCGCGAGTAAACGAGGGGTGCTCGATATTAATCCCGAGGACATCTTCAGAACCGCTAAAAATATTACCACCGTGCAAGACGTGGCTACTGGTTTTGACACCATTGGCTCAATTAATAGTCCCCGCCGTATTTCAGAAACGCTCGAACTGATATTCGCCGGTGCCCTGGCGCTTAAAGCATCTGATATTCACATTGAACCCGAAGTACAGGCTGTTCGTTTACGCTACCGTCTTGACGGCGTACTCCTTGATATTTTTAACCTTGAACAAATGTTATACGGCCGAATTATTTCTCGCCTTAAACTTCTTGCCGGAATGACCTTAAACCAACGAAAGGAAGCTCAAGATGGTCGGTTTCAATTTAACTTCGGAGAACGAGAAATTGAAGTGCGTGCTTCGATTATCCCTGGCAGTAGTGGTGAATCAATGGTAATGCGTTTGCTTGATCCCGGAGTAGCGAGTTTTAGTATGGATAAATTACAATTAAATCCCCTACTGCTCAAAGTAATGCAAGAACAGCTCAAACGACCAAATGGACTCATTATCACTACCGGTCCTACCGGCTCAGGTAAAACAACCGCTCTCTATGCCTTCTTGCGCGCGGTGCATGACAGTGAAAAGAAGATTATCACGATTGAAAACCCAGTTGAATATAAACTTGATGGTATTGTACAGACCCAGGTCGGACCTGATTATAGTTTCTCTTCGGGATTACGCGCCATATTACGACAAGACCCCGACATCATCATGATTGGAGAAATCCGCGACCGAGAAGTAGCAGAAACTGCGATTCATGCTGCTCAAACCGGGCACTTAGTATTCTCGACACTCCACACCAACAGTGCTGTTGGTGGCTTCCCGCGTCTTATTGACCTGGGTGTTGATTCTCGGATTATTGGTAGCTCAGTCAACATCATGCTCGGTCAACGATTGGCACGCGTTTTATGCAAAGAGTGTAAGTCAACGTATGAAGCAAGTGAACGAGAGACGGCCCTGGTGACTAACATTGCCTCAGGTTATCCAGAGCATGTTGATATTCCCTCCCCATTAGTACTCTATAAATCAGTGGGTTGTCCCGCTTGTGGCGGCACAGGATACAAAGGTCGCTGTAGTATTTTTGAAGCAGTTGTTATCGATAACGAAGTAGAAGAAGCGGTTATCCGCGACCCACGCGAACATATCATTCTCGCTGCAGCAGAAAAACAAAACATTCCTACCATGGCAGAGGATGGTATCGTAAAAGTACTGGAAGGCATTACATCACTTGATGAACTCGAGCGGGTTGTGGATCTCAGTAACACGCGTAGTAACACACCCACTCCACCAACTGAACCTGAGGGAGAAGTAATTGATGATTTTGCCAGCCACATAGTCTAAAAGTTCCACAAACGGCACATTGCGTTGTGGAATAAAGAAACGAGCGCCGTGAAAAGTGATATTGAATCACTTTTCACCTATTATGAATTTCTGTCCCGATTTTTCCTCCTAAGGAAAATCGCTGGACCGTTGCTGCAAATGTCCTTGCTTCTTACAGAAGCTGTCCACTCATTGGGTATTTTTACAAAATCTCTCAATGAGTCTTGCGAAAGCAGTTTGCTTTCTCACTCCTAGCACTGCACTCGTTTCTGAAACTTTTAAAAACATAAACACCTCCAATCACTAAGTGATTGGAGGTGTTTATGAACTTTATAATTTGATTATAATGCAACTGCAATTTAGGGTATGGTCAAGACTTTATTTTAGGAGACCTATGCTATAGTCGACAGCAGTTACGACGGAAGCGTTCATCTCATCATTCTCAAGAGATTCAAGAGTATAACTCTCTAAGCAAAGCTTCCGCATTGAAAGTGAATACCACGCTAAGGGATTGCCCAGCACTCCTACTCTAGGGTAGGCGCCACGCAATCCTCGCAATGTATTCAAGTTGCTTAGAGAGTTATAGTCTGGAATTACTGTTTCCGACATCTTGTATCGACACAAAAAATGTCGCTTCGGGCCGAAGCGATTTTTGGTTCGATGTATATGTGATGAGCGATTGGAGGTTGGCTGTGCGCCCCTCCCTTTCGCCTACTACATTAGCATACTCTTTTGTAATTGTCAAGCACTTACCCCTATCGACCCCTCTTGTGAGAGCAAAGGAGCTTATATTTGGTATACTGTAGCCATTATGACTGAAACGCCAAAGAAGAATATCACCCGAGACGATGCCGGACACCTCGACCAAACCCTCCGTCCGCAATCATGGTCCGAGTACGTCGGGCAAAGCAAAATCAAAGAAAATCTCCGTATTTTACTTGAGGCAGCCCGCGAACGAGGTCATGCTGCGGAGCATATTTTACTCTATGGACCGCCGGGTCTTGGTAAGACCACCCTTGCTCACCTGATTTCAAAAACCCTTGGCACCAACATGCGTACCACCTCGGGTCCAGCTATCGAACGTGTCGGTGATTTGGCAGCGATCTTAACTAACCTCTCTCCCGGTGATGTATTGTTCATTGACGAAATCCACCGCTTAAGTAAAACGATTGAGGAAGTGCTCTACCCCGCCATGGAATCGGGTGTGCTTGATATCATTATCGGTAAAGGACCATCAGCCCGAACGGTTCAGCTCGAGCTACCGCCATTTACCCTCGTGGCAGCAACCACCCGTATCTCCCTCCTCTCGGCACCATTACGGTCTCGATTCTCAGGAGGAACCTTTAGGTTAGAGTTTTATACTGATGTTGAAATTGCCGACATTCTTACGCGGTCGGCCACACTCCTTAATGTTACTGCTGACACTACCGTGATGCACAGTATCGCCGGGAGGTGCCGCGCTACCCCACGAACTGCGAACTATCTTCTCAAGCGTTGCAGGGATTTGGCCCAGCTGGAAAAAGGTGACTTAACGGCAGATATTGTGAACAAAACATTTAAGTTGCTCGAGGTAGACACACTCGGGTTAGGAGCACCCGACAGAGCCGTGCTCGAGGCCATTATTCATAAATTTGGAGGGGGTCCGGTAGGGCTAAATACCATTGCCGCAGCAACTGGGGAGGAACAATCAACTATCGAGGACGTGATTGAACCCTACCTCATCCGCCAAGGACTCCTCGAACGGACACCCCGCGGGCGAATTGCCTCAGCTACCGCGTATAGCCATTTAGAAACAACACTATAAACGTGTTTCAAAATTATTATGGTACACATCACGACGGTGTCCAATCGTAATAATAAATACCTCGTTATTTTTTACAAAATAGATCACTCGATAATCACCAATTCGTAATTTATAGCAACCATGTAAATCGCGTCGTAATGGCTTACCGTATAGTAGTGGGTCAAGAGTTAACTTAGCTTCAATACTGCCTTTAATTTTTTTCTTCCAGGAACCATTTACCTTTGGTATATCCACTGTAAGCACCTGCGGATGATAATTGAGGGTAAACATGCCTATTTCCAAGCCTCGGAATGACTCTTCCAGCTAACTTTTTTAGACAAACGCTCTCGCGCAATCAAACCAAAAAAGGTATCTTCTTCTAATTCAAGAGCTAGTTCTAAAAGCTCAGTGACTTTGGTCGCTTGTGGCACATCGTCTCGTTTTGCCAACAGAGCAACTGCTTGCTCAACAGCATCTGAAACTGAGATATTAATTCTTTTTTTAAGCGTAGCCATAACATAAACAGTGTAACAAAAGTGTAACACTTGTCAACCACAGCCCACTCAACTACAATTACTAGTATGAGTGGACACAATAAATGGTCAAAGATTAAACACAAAAAGGCAGCTACCGATGGACAGAAAAGTAAAATCTTTTCGAAGCACTCCATGCTCATAGCTATGGAATCCCGTAAAGCTGGTGGTAATTTAGCGTCCGCATCACTACAAGCCGCCATCGCCCGCGCCAAAGCCGACTCAATGCCAAAAGATAATATTGACCGCGCAGTTGCCAAAGGTTCAGGTGCTGGAGGTGCTGCGTTAACCGAAGTAATGTTCGAGGCGTTTGGTCCAGGAGGAACCGCGATTTTGATTACCGCCGTCACCGACAACAATAATCGTACTGCCCCAGAAATTCGTAGTATCTTCACTAAAGCCGGCTTGGCTCTCGGTGGACCAGGCTCGGCCGCATGGGCGTTTACTAAAACCGAAGATGGGTATGTTCCCGTAACGCCTATTGACCTCAGTGATGAAGATGGTGAAAAGCTAGCTGATCTAATCGAAAAGCTCGAAGAGCAGGATGATGTACAGGAAGTATTCACAACAGCAGATACACCTGAATAGACTTACTTTTTACTACACTCAATTATCCTATAGACATAGATAATTGGATGAAGTTCAAGGCGTCCAAGAAAAATGTTACGAGCCGTACTTTTTTGTACGGTGAGTAGCATTTTTTACCGGACAACACAGAAATTCGCCGATTATATATGTTGACTCTTAGATGGTAAACTAGTAATTATGAAAGTATTAGCTATTGACCCCGGCTACGACCGACTTGGCGTCGCGGTAATGGAATATGTCGATGGTCGAGAGCATCTGATTTTTTCTACCTGCGTTCTTACGGATAAAAAAAGTGAGCTCGTTGATCGGTTATTTGTTGTCGGCAGTACTATTTCTGAACTCATTGCTACCCACCAACCCGACACTGTTGCTATCGAAACACTATTTTTTAATAAAAATATTAAAACTGCCATTGGTGTAGCGCAGGCACGAGGTATTATTTTATACCTCGCTAAAAAGGCAGGTTGTGCAGTGCATGAATTTGGCCCACAGGAAATAAAAGTCGCAGTCACAGGCTACGGCAATAGTGACAAAGACGCAGTTTTTTCAATGGTTAACCGACTCGTACCTAATGTACCCAAAAACGCTCTTGACGATGAGTATGATGCAATTGCTGTTGGTGTCACCTGTCTTGCACAATTTGGTCGAACCCGGTAATATCTCTCTCTGAAACAATCAGTAGTTGCAAAAAACGACAACCTTTGTTACAACATTTACATAATAATTAGATATGATCAATAATTTTTCTCGAAACGATGACGAAATTGAAGAGCCTGAAGAATTAAATGATGAGGATGCAACTTTGGCTGATGATTTACTCGATGAAGTTGCCGCTGACGATATCGAAGAAGATGATGTAATGGAAGGATTCGGTATTCTATCTGATAAAGAAGTAGCCGAGGACGTAGAAGAAAAAGAGGATGACGAAGAGGGTGACGCCGAACTAGAGGACGACGCTGAGGATGTAGACTTTGACACCTTCGATGATGTAGACGAGATGTAACACTAAAAAGCGCTCCCGAGGGAGCGCTTTTTAGTGTTACTAACTTGTATGAAGAATTACAAAGTTCTTTTTACCTCGCCGCAGCAATGCTATGGTACCAGGTTCTACACTTACCATTGCATCAAGCGTGGTGATTTTTTCTTCTCCCAAAGTAATAGCTCCTGTTTCCATAAAAGTTCGAGCTTCACGGTTACTACTAGCGAGCCCTGAGGCTACCAATACTTCA
>JAIELQ010000011.1 GCA_019752815.1 Patescibacteria group bacterium | reverse complement strand
GATGATTTGGAGGCCGGTACCAAAATCCGCAACATAGGCGAAGCGGCCGATGACGGTGACACCAGTGGCAGCACCACTCGTGTTAAAGGTACCAGTGAGAGTGGGGCTAGCAGGATTACTGATGTCGATGATTTGGAGGCCAGAAGCGCCATCAGCTACATAGGCATAGCGGCCGACGACGGTGACACCATAGGCGTCTCCACTGGTGTTAAAGGTACCAGTGAGGGTTGGGCTGGCCGGGTTACTGATGTCGATGATTTGGAGGCCACTAGCCAAATCTGCGACGTAGGCGAAGCGGCCGACAGTAGTAACGTCGATCGCAGAACCACTGGTGTCAAAAGTACCGGTGAGGGTTGGGTTCGTTGGCTGATTAGCATCAATTCCTCCACCAGCAAGAGTAAGTCGAGCGGTTGGGGTGAGCGTTGTAGTCCCAATCCCCACATTTCCCGCAAATGTCGAAGTCCCGGTAAAGGTACTGGTGCCGGTCACATTAAGATTGAGGGTTGAGAGTCGTGAACCGTCAAAGGTAAAGTTCGCAGAGTCAGTTAGTCGTCCGCCAGTTGTGATAAATGGTACGCGGCCTGAGGTGAGTCCGGTAATCGCGAAGTTAGTGGTGGTGGCGTTGGTGGTCGTAGCGTTGGTGGTACTTGAGTTCGCAAAGATACCAGTCCCCGTAAACGTCGGTGAAGTTGAAAGCACAAAGCTGCCGGTACCGGTCACACCGGTGACGTCTGTGATGAGGGTGTCGAGTTCGGCAATGGTGGTGAAGATGCCAGAGAAACCAAGGGTCGAGGTTGATACCCAGCGAGTTGATGTTCCGGTTGTTTGGAGGATTTGGCCAAGAGTACCGCTGGCGTTGGTTGCGTCGCGGAACGCACCAGCGAGGGTGAGGTCGGAGATGGTGGTGGTGGCAAGAGTAGTAGTTCCAGTTGCGAGGAATGAGCCCGCGACACTGAGACGTGAAGATGGTGTTGTAGTACCGATACCGATATTACCACTAGAAATAGTAGTATTTTCTCCATTAATGCCGGTACCAAAAATAAGGTTACCAATACTTAAAAAGTTACTCGTTGTTGAGGCAGCTACATTGATATTGTAACCAAGAAGTACGTTGTTATTGCCTGTGGTAAGAGCCTGGGCATTATTAGCGCCAATCAAGACGTTATTTGAACCGCTCGTAACAAATTGCCCAATGTTACGACCAATCGCAGTGTTGTTTCCAACACCACCGCCTGGGTTAGTGCTCGATGCTATAGCACGATAACCAATAGCGGTATTACCGTCAATATTACCCACTGTAGCTCCCGTCCCAACCCCAATAACAACACTCTCGTCAGCATTAGTACCAAGGGTACTGACTGGATTAATAAAAACTGAGTTATCAGTAATGAGGGTGTCAACTAGTGTCTGAAGAGACAACCCCAATGAACTCGTTGCAACTTGTGTCCAGGTATTCCCCGCACCCCCAATCAAGAGTTGGTTTTGGGTAATGGTGGAGAGTCCGGTTCCGCCACGAGTAGCAGCTAAGGTGCCAGTGGTGTCTGAGAGCGCGATACCAAGGGTTGAGGTGGCGACAGCGGAGACGGTGTTATCTGCATTTATGCGTAAGAATGAAAGGGTGCCGGGGTTTGTGAGCGTAAAGATGTTTGACCCGACGGTGGTAGCACCGAGGTTAGTGCGAGCACCGGCTGAGGTTGTAGCGCCGGTACCACCACTCGTTATTGCGAGAGCATTGACGAGATTCAAAGTTGTAATTGTTGAAGACGAAATGGTGGTAGTCGCGAGAGTCGTTGTTCCCGTGATGAGCGTGTTGCCAGCAACAGTAAGGCGAGCACTTGGTGAGCTGGTACCAATCCCAACATTCCCGCCATCAAGAACCGTAAAAACCTCAGTGCCGCCATCAAACAAATTTAAAATATCACCAGTGCCACTTTGGGTAATGGTAAGCAGAGTTGATGCTGACGTGGTTGAGATCGTGCCAATTCGATCATTTCGCAATAACGAAGTTGAGGCTACTCCTCCAACGGTATTAGCATTATTTGCTTGAAAGGCTGCCGGTACTGCACCCAAGACTTTGCGCGGAGTCATTTCACTGTCTGCTTCGACGGTGACTCCGAGATAAAGGGTTTGGTTGAAATCAACGCCGGTGAGTGGAGTTGTTGAACCGAGCATCACTGAGAAGAGTCCATTTTGTACGGACACTTCGTTAGCGCCACTTAACGTTTCAGTCCAAATTGCACTACCGCCCGTCGGAGTGGTGTATAGTCGGAACGCAATCTGGTAGGTACCGTCAGGCACCGCAACTCCCGTCGAGGTAACCAGCTTGCCTTGATAGTTCATTTGTTGATTGAATTGCGCCTCTGTCAAAGATGTAAAACAAGAGAAAACAGCCACTACGATAGTAGTAAGGAGAAGAAACTGTTGCATTACTGCAAAAAGCCTTTTTGAATAAGGCATGATTGAATGCGACACCCTTATATTTTAACAGTATTTTGAGTGATTTACGGCAATAAAGTACGCAAATAAGAGGATATAGTTACCAAAAATGACTTTACATCATGTGTTTTATGTTACAGAACTATGTATCGTTTAGAACTATTAAAAAACAGCTCTTTTTAGAGGGATGCGTAACTTATAAAATAAACAAAAACACCCCGTTAGGGGTGTTTTTGTTTCCTGCGACCTACTTTCGTGAAGTCATTAGTCGGCCTGGTTTACGTCGGGTAACAATAAACTTGTTACTGTATTTCTTTGGTGAACGAGTCTTTTGTCCCTTTCCTACTGGACGACCTTGTTTCGTTCGAGCCCGTCGATGTCCTCGTGGAGCACGTCCTTCACCTCCTCCGTGTGGGTGGTCCACAGCGTTCTTGGCAGAACCACGTGTCTTTGGACGGATACCACGGTGTCGTGCCCGTCCTGCCTTACCGAGATCTACCAAACGGTTTTCTTCGTTTGATACAGCTCCAATCGTAGCCCAAGATGAACTGATGATTTTTCGGATTTCAGTTGATGGCATTTTTACCAATGTGTAGCCGTTGTCTTGCGCTACCACTTCAGCGTAGTTACCGGCACTTCGTGCTAGTTTCGCACCAGCTCCCGGCTTGATTTCTACGTTGAACACCATTGTACCAACAGGAATATTTCCTAATGGCAAACGATTCCCCACTTTTGGCTTGGCTGTTTCAGACACGATCATGTCGTCTCCTTTGACCATTGTTTGTGGAGCTAGTACATAGCGTCGTTCCCCATCCTTGAACAATACGAGGGCAATGAAGCCGGTTCGGTATGGGTCGTATTCAACTGACTCGACAACAGCTGGGATATCTTTTTTGTTGTATTTGAAGTCAACTAAACGGTACGTTCGCTTGTTTCCACCGCCACGGTTTAGAACTGTGGTTCGTCCGTAACTGTTACGTCCACCAGTACTTTTTCCACCAATTGTCAGAGACTTCAGTGGGTTACTCTTGGTAGTTGTGAGCTTCTTTTTGTATTCAATTACTGATCCGTCTCGACGACCAGCAGATGTAGGTTTATATTTTTTCATATGTTACACAAGAGTTATTGTGTCACCTTTTTTCAGGTACACATATGCTTTCTTATAACCAGCGACTGTCACTTCTCGGCCACGCGCACGTGACATTGTAGTGGCAGGTTTTTTGTTGACGATGTTTACTTTCACCGGCGTCAGTTTGTAGAGAGCTGTTACCGCATCAGCGACTGAGTATTTCGTGGCATTTTTCGCAACCAAGAACGCATAGACGTTATTGCCTCCGAGATTTACCGACTTTTCTGTAATCAGTGGTTTAATCAAAACCGCTGCTACATTTCTATCAGTGGCTAATGCTTTTGAAGTGTTGACCACTTCTGGCGCAGCCTCAACAGTTTTTTCTTTTGTTCGACTGAAGAGAGCCATATTATTTTACGTTAGCAGTTGCCGCAACTGGGGCAATACGTTTTTCTAGAATAGAGAGCGTATCGGCCGGATTAGCTACGATTACGTATTTGTACGTAAGGAGATCAACTGGGTTAATATCTTTTGCTTGAACTACTTCGATGTTTCCAAAATTGCGGAAACTCATTTCAACTGCTTCGTCGCGAGTTGGAATAACCACAAGAGCAGCATTCTTTCGCTTGGTAGCCAGGTCAGTTTTACCTGTACCGGTGGCCAACGCTTTGATAGCAGTTTTTGCGAGCGCAGTTTTAGTTTCAGCTAGTGTGAGAGCGTTCACGAAAATCATTTCCGTATCAGCAAATTTCTTTGACAATACAGTCGCGAGAGCTTTTGCCTTCACTTTTTTATTGATTTTACTTGAGTAGTCCTTTTCACTCTTTGGACCGTGCGCTGCTCCACCACCTACCCAAATCGGTGACCGAGTTGAGCCATGACGAGCGCGTCCAGTACCTTTTTGTTTCCAAGGCTTTTTACCACCTCCAGAAACATCGCCGCGACCTTTGGTACTTGCAGTACCAGCGCGTGCGTTGGCTTGCATCATCAGTACCACTCCGTGCACCAAGTCAGCATTCCACGAAACTTCAAAAACAGAAGTTGGCAAATCAATTGATCCCGCCTCCTTACCGTCTACAGAATATATTTTTGTATTCATAGTATTTGACTTAGACACCACGGACTTCTACTAATGTACCCTTTCGACCAGGGATAGCTCCTTTAATCAGAAGCAGATTTTCGGCTGCGTTTACTTGGAGAACGGTTAGGTTCTTGACCGTAATCCGATCACCACCCATACGTCCCGCCATACGCATACCTTTCATAACGCGGTTAATACCTGTTGCTCCAATAGAGCCCGGTTCACGTTCTGAGTGCTTTTGTCCGTGTGAGCGACGTCCTCCGGCAAAACCGTGACGCTTCACTACACCTTGGAACCCTTTACCTTTTGAGACGGCAGACACAATAACGGTGTCGCCCGCTGCAAACACTGAGGCATCGATGGTGTCGCCTGCGGCCATACCATCAATTGATTCGTTGTACGCAGCTTTTGGACGAAATTCCATCACCACTTTTGGTGTACTGAATTGCCCTTTTTGTGCTTTGGCGATACGTGACTCCTTCTGTGATCCAGAAGCCAGCTGTACGGCACTGTAGCCATCTTGCTCAACTGTTTTAATCCGTGCCACAACAGCCGGATCAACACGGAGAATTGTCGCTGGGTGACAAACACCCTCTGCGTCAAAAATCTGTGTCATGCAGTCTTTTGTTCCGACAATGAATTTCATACGAATGAAATAACTAATAAAAGCTTTAAGGCCAGAACGACAAATCGCGCTATTTTGGCGCGAGCACATGCTCACACTAAAATAGCGCGATTTGTGCCCATTGGTTCTAGGGGTAGCGAGCTATCCTATAAGCGAACGTAGGTCTTTAAAAGCTGTTGCTAGTATACAGAATCAATAGGAAAAAGCAAGGAATTAGCCTCTCGAAATACAAAATTACCAACCATTAGGTACAGACTACGCGGATACAATTTTGAAGTGCCCACTCATAATTAGTACTACATCTGGTCCCATAATATACAGGTCCAGTAGCGGTGTAGCCGGCAGGACAATATGGAGTAGCACCACCACAAGCTTGAGCTGTTACTGCTTGTTGCGTACAATTTGTCGGTGCAGTTGTTGTCGCCGTAGCGCAAACTAATGTACCGTCGGTATTTATACCCCTGACAAACTGATTGGCTGGGCATGTTCTCTGCTGGTTTATGGTAGCTGGGTCAAAACAGGATGTCCCAGAAGCGTTACAATACGCCCCGGCACGCATTCGTATAGCTCCCAGATCGCCAATTTTAGCTTGATAGTTTGAACCAACATTAATTGGCGCTAACGTATTATTGTCTGGAGCAACAGCTGTCGGTCCTGCCCACTGCGCAGACATGAGATTATATCCGAGCAGACCTGCAACAATTATTGCGAGTGGAATGAGGGTGGTGAGTTGGTGTTTGAGGGTCATGAATTAATTATACAACTTGTTATCACAACGATTGAGATCTATACCCACTCGCTCTCTAGTATTTGTAATGCAAAAAACCACGCCAAGGCGTGGTTTTTGTGAACAATAAGCTGCTTCAAGAATTGTTTAACGGGTTGTGATAGAAATGTCTTTCATTTGACCTGTTACGATCTCGTAATAGGTCTTGGTACCATCATTCCAACTGCTACCACCGATACGCAAATTAGATGTATTGCCTGCCCAACTACCGTTAGAGGAGACGGCTGTTTCGGTGACCAACTGATTATTAAGGTATACCTTACTACCGGTTGGTGAAAATTCGTACCGGGCGGTATACCAAGTATTCGCGTTAACTGCTAACTGACCAGTCTTATAACCGCCGATAGCATCCCGAAAAGTTGCTACAAATGAACCCTCATAGACACGCAGGTCAAAGGCACTTGTTCGACTCGTAAAGGCATCCCCTTTATTCATCAGTACCTGAATACCAGCGGTTGTATCGACTTTAAAAGTAAAAGCGACAACACCAGATTGTACCGCCCATTCGGTACGGTGCCGCAGATCAAGGTACGAACCAGGCTTTCCGTCAGGACTTAGTGTACTGAGTGTATAGATAGTTCGAGCCGTAGGGGCATTTACAGTCGTGGTAGGAACCGATGGTTTAGGGGTTGGGGTTGGGGTTGGAACAGGTGTTGGAGTTGGAGCTGGAGCAGGGGTTGGGGTTGTAACTGTTCCATTTTGAACTGTGAAGCGAATGTCTTGGGTCTTTTGACCACCATGGGCCTTTACCGTAATCCGTAGTACATGTTCACCATTACCTAAACGAGCAGTATTGTAACCAATCGGCACCCCACGTCGGTCACCATTAAGGAAATACGGAGCGGTGTACTCACGATTTACTCGACGACCATTAATTGTAAAGAGGATTTCATTCACCTCAGTAGTACCAGTAACGACCGCTGCAACATTAATAATTCCACTGACTGTTTGACCATTGGTGAGACCAGTCAAACTGAAATTCCAGTGTGCATCGTGATCATGCGGCGTTGTTGGAGTTGTTGGAGTTGTTGGTGGCGCAGGTGGTGGTAATGTACCCGGAGTACTATCGCAAGCATCACCCCTACCGTCAGCATCGGTATCAATTTGAGTACGATTGGCAACTGCAGGGCAGTTATCACGATCATCCTGAATACCATCAGCATCTGTATCCACTACAACTGGTACAGGTGGTGGTGTTGGAGTGACTGGTGTCGTAGTCGGCACAGTTACCGGCGATGTCGTTGTCGTCGGTGCAGCTGCAAGGAATTGCGCTGTTACCCAGCCATCAACACCACTCGCAAAATCAATATTGAGCCACGTGAAGTTATTGGCAGACACGGCAGCGTTTGGTCGTACAACACCTATGGCCCCACGAGCTTGCTGTCCCAGCAATGTTCCTGTAGTGCCGGCGACAGCACGAATATTCACTGTATCTGTCGTCACTACGCGAGCCCCAGCCGCAAATGGTGCGGTGACCACGGGTGGAACTACCGGTGCTGGCGTATCACAGGCATCGCCCTGACCATCACTATCACTATCTTGTTGGGTTGGATTGGCAATGGCTGGACAATTGTCATGCATATCTGGATGACCATCACGGTCAGTATCGATCGTATGGTTCACTGAAGTCGTACCACCACTCGTCAACATCTTTGGCCACGTACCATTTAAAGGTGTGGTGTCAGCACCGGGAGCCACTGCAAATGGTATATATACTTGCTGACCACTCGGTGAGTAGAACTGGTCAGCAGCAAATTGTTGCAACGCTGGTCCACATTCATGGTACATATCACGTACACAATCAGCCATAATCTGAGCAGATGCCGGTGTCCACGCAGCCATATAGTCAGCATGGGCAGTGCCTCCTTTGTCAGCAGGACTGGCATCAGAAGCTAATTGCCAATTCGAGTTAAACGGCACATTGTCCCAATTAATAATCTGAGTTAGCTGGGGAATGGTATACGGGTGAGAAGCTGGGCAACTTCCTGTAGAATAGGCGACGTGACTCGTTCCTCCGGGACTGGTCAAAATTGGATTGCCCTGAGCATCAACCGCAATACAGTCAGGGAAGATAATTTCAATTGATAAACCATCATGATCAGTTACGCGGATTGAACGTTGCCAGATTTCTTGTTGTGTTTGTCGTCCAGTTATACCAACTCCACCTGAGTTCAAAATTGATGGGTTAGCCAGAATTTGTAACCCCGCTGGTACCGGACGAATTCGGGAACGATCAGTTACCCAACTTTTGTAGTACAAGTTTATTGATCTTGGTAACACTACTTCGCCCGCGGCATTATAGAGAGCAGGAATCCAGTAGGCTGAACGGTTGGTAATACCGCCGTCGCAACTTGATGCACCTGTATTGATGATGCTGTTACTGGTACTACGAAAATCTACGCCCGTATTACCGTAGAACATGTGAAGGTGCGCCCGTCCTGACTGTCCTGGATACACTACCGGATCATCATAATTAAAGTGTGACGGTACACAGAAGAAACGAAAACCATGCGCATTAATTGAACGCTCACCACGCGGGAACGGCATCGAACTCTGGGTAGTACCCCGAGTAATGACTTGGCTTGTCGGGGTAGTGTTACTACCGATAACCTGAGCAGGTAAATCAGCCATCTCAATTACTGCAAAACTATTACGCATTTCCCGAACATAATCACTTACCTCGGCTAGCGAATTTGAGGCCCCACGAGCAATTACATCTGAGGTGATGATAAAACTGATAAGCAACATTGCCAGGGCAACAAAACTTGCTCCGACAAATTGAAAAGTTTTTGTAACGGTTTGTTTGGGACTCATGGTAAAAATTGTTTAGTGATTTTTTTTCTTATAAAAAAGAGGGCCCCTCAAAAGAGAGCCCCCCAATTACTAATTACTATACCATTTTTATAGAAAATAATACCTTTGGCTGTGAATAACTAAAAACCACACTCTAACGAGTGTGGTTTGAGATATCCTAATCCCCTGGCTGAATAATCAATTGATCATCAGAGGGTGGTGGGATAGTTGCAGGGTCTGGGGTGGGGACACCTTCGATAAATTCGAGCTCTTCAACTACGTACGGCGCCTCCCCAACTGGTGCGGTCGGTGATGATGTAAAAGTTGGCGCTGATACTCCAGTCACGAATAATGAATGAGCAGCGGCTGATAAACCAAAAAGTGTGCCGAGTAGTAGTCCAATGATTCCTCCGATAATGTATTGTTTCATACTGTATTTTTAATTATGGTAACCGACAATAGAGACCGTCGATACGTCTGTTATAAGACCCCGCCCCACTCCACTGCCATTGGTTGCTCGCATTTAACAAATGGATGCCGTTATCACTTGGTGAATTGTATGCGCCGATCCGAACATCAACTGGAACACTGCCAGGGTGAAAGTAGTTACACACCCAAGCCATCTCAGCATTGCGGGCCGCTATTGACGAAACATTCCAATTTTGAATACCAGGCACGCCGGCATCCTGGAGTGTTTTAGTTAAGGCATGACCCCCGGGGACGTAACGAACATTAGAGACAAAACCATACTGACTCACACCGAAGGCAAAGGTACGACCTTGCTGCGAAAGCTGTTGCATTGATTGGTGGCAATTACCTCTCATGGCGACCGGATTACGCATTGATCCATCGATGTTAAATTGTAAACTTCCGTAACTAATGATACCTGGAGATCTATCAGAAGTTCCTTGACGTTCAAAAACAGAATTAAATACAATGTAATCATCCGTGGTATAAATTGGATACTGATTGTTCCAAGTAACGCCAACTTGCCGTTGCTCCCGAACATTAAAATCACACAAGATCATATCTGGCCAACCAGGAAGGAGGCTCGCACCTAAATTTGGTGAAGTTGTACCTAATTGCTGACCTAAAACATTGATACAATTGAGACCATTTTCGTCACAATAGGCATCAGCACCGATTCTACCTTCTACTTCAAAAGTTACCGCGTTATCAAAAACTTCACTGGTTGAAGCACCACGAATATACGCTGGGCCAAACACAATTAAACCACCAACACCTAATGTCCCAGCCTTTTGCTGTGTACTTGAACCTACGTTGATAGGGGCTAGTGTATTATTATTTGGTGCTGTTGCCGTCGGTCCTGCCCACTGGGCAGACATAAAATTGTATCCCAATAAAACAGTGGCGATGATAACAAGTGGAATTAGAATAATGAGTTGATGTTTGAGGGTCATAGTGAAATTACTTATAAAGTTAATTGTACGATACTTAGAGTGTTGATTGTGACTGGTTGTACCCACAACAAAACACACCCCGGTGGGGTGTGTTTTGTTTATCTGCCTTCCAAATGAGCATTAGAGCATCTTCACGTCAATGTTTACTCCAGATGGGAGCGACAAATTGGTGAGGGCTTCTACTACTTTTGGACTTGGGTTCATAATGTCGATCACACGTTTGTGCGTTCGCATTTCGAATTGTTCTCGCGCGTCTTTGTATACGAACGATGCTCGGTTAACGGTATACTTTTTGATTTCCGTTGGTAATGGGATTGGTCCCACTACCTGGGCATCAAAACGTAGGGCCGTATCGATGATTTGCTTGACTGAACTGTCCAAAATCTTGTGTTCAAACGCGCGGACGCGAATGCGTAATTTTGAGACCGTTTCAGCAGTGGCCTTCACTTTTTTAGGAGTGGTAGTTGCTTTTGTAGCCATGGTAAATATAGATTTCATCTACACAAACTTTGTAGTCTAGCGAGCGATTTTTTAAATTGCTTGAGATGCTAGGCGAACAAAGAAAATTTGGTGAGCCGTACCTGAGTACGGTGAACTAAATTTTCTGCAGTTCAACAACGCAGATTGAGTAATTTTAGAAATCGCGCTTAGGCTACGATTTTGGTTACTACTCCCGCCCCCACAGTCTTCCCTCCTTCACGAATCGCGAAGTTACCTCCTTGTTCAAGCGCAACTGGAGCTACCAGCTTTACTTTAAATGTTGCGGTATCTCCCGGCATTGTCATTTCAACACCTTCAGCCAACGTAACTTCTCCCGTTACGTCAGTTGTTCGGATGTAAAACTGTGGCTTGTAGCCAGAGAAGAATGGTGTGTGACGACCTCCTTCGTCTTTACTGAGTACGTACACTTCGGCTTCAAATTCGGTGTGCGGAGTTACTGAACCCTTAGCAGCGAGAACTTGACCACGGTGTACATCTTCTTTCTTGATACCACGGATAAGAATACCCGCGTTGTCTCCCGCTTGCGCTTGATCCAATTGCTTGTTGAACATTTCAACTCCGGTTACTGTTGTTTCAAGAGTATCCTTGATACCAACAATTTGAATGTTTTCACCAACCTTTACCTTTCCACGTTCTACGCGACCAGTTACTACTGTACCGCGTCCTTCGATAGAGAAGATGTCTTCTACTGGCATAAGGAATGGCTTATCCAGCTGTCGTTCCGGAAGTGGGAAGTATGAGTCCATTGCATCAACGAGCTCAATAACTTTATCCCCCCAGGCTGATGTTGGATCTTCAAGCGCCTTGAGACCTGAACCGTGGATGATTGGAGCGTTAGCACCGTCAAATCCGTTCTTAGTCAAAAGTTCGCGAAGTTCTTCTTCAACCAACATGAGCATTTCTTCATCATCCACCATATCGCACTTGTTCAAGAATACGATAATGTTTGGAACTCCCACTTGCTTAGCCAAAAGTACGTGTTCACGTGTTTGTGGCATCGCACCGTCGGTTGCTGCTACTACGAGTACTGCGCCGTCCATTTGAGCAGCACCAGTAATCATGTTCTTGATGTAGTCAGCGTGACCTGGAGCGTCGATGTGTGCGTAGTGACGATTTGGAGTACCATATTCACTGTGTGAAAGAGAAATAGTAATACCGCGCGCCTTTTCTTCTGGCGCCTTATCGATTTCGTCTACTCCTTTTGTTGTAGCAGAGTATCCGTTACCACGTTGGTTAAGCACCGTTAGAATAGCAGCTGTAAGGGTAGTTTTACCATGGTCAACGTGACCAATAGTACCTACGTTTACGTGCGGCTTTGAGCGATCAAATGATTCTTGAGCCATAATAATTTAAATTAGTATAGGTTAATAAACCGCTCACAGCTGCTTTTTGTATTAAAAAAAGCGGTGCTTGTATACACATTCTAAGCGACGCGAGAACAAGTCTGCGCTTAGACTGAGTACACAATGTGTGTGAAAGAGCATTTATGTGCCCCGACACAACTACCAACGTAGCTGGGCGGTACCGGCAATAGTACCAAATCAGGTAATTATTGCAAGTTTACCCCGTTAGAAGCCGGGTTATATGATTGAACAATCAATTTGCAAACAAGACCAGCATAGTAAAGACCAACGTAACAAATACAATAAAGGCTTCTAATGGGGTAAATCATCTCGCAAGTTAGCGTTAGTTCTGTTGCAATGCCTCAATAATCTCTTGACGTTTTTGCTGAGCTTCGGGACTAAACTGCTCATCTGATTGCGTAGTTAGACTTTCAACAATGTCGTTTTTCCTCTCATCGCTGATAGTTGGCGCTTCTTGTGAAAGAGCGTTTATGATTTCTGCACGTTTCGCATCATCTGTGTCGGTGGTATCGGTAGTGATGGGCATTGACTCAACTTCTACAGCATTTTGGCGAGCGGTATACATACCATAGTAAATATATCCTGCTATCATTGCAATCAATATCAACACCAAAAGCAAGGTCGTAAGGTATTGCATTAATTTGATGTTTTTGGTTTGAGAATTTGGATTCATGTTTAAATGCTTTGTTACACCTCACTCGCTCGAGGAATTATTTCAACATTGGCGTTCGCCCGTACTGTTCCATAGGCTCCAGTACATACCATCGTAAATCGTGTTTTACTTGAGAGCGTACCACTTAGTTGTGACCCGCTACTGGTAACTGAAGCTGACAACCCAGGACCAGAGAGTGTACAGGTACCTGAAGCGAGCGGTGAAGGGGTGATAGTCCAGGCAACCTGCACCGTATCACCACTACGAGCAATGGATTTGTTGGTCGTAAGAGTAATGACTGGAGCTGGCGCAACCGTCACTTCGCAGGTACTACCATTACTAAAGTCAGTTCCCGGGGCACAAGTACCATTCACCACAATTGATTGTAGTACCGTTGTATTATCGCGAGCCTGAATGGTATTCGCTCCTTGACTAACGGCGTATGGTGTGGTGGTGCCAGCAGCTACAGAAGCATAGGTGACTGATCTCGTACTGTTACGAAGGTTTGGACTGGTGGCATTTTGGATATTCCAACTAAATGAACTGTTACAAGTTGAGGCTCCGGCCGGAATAGTACAGTTGGTTCCCGAGAGAGTAGCTGTCGGCATAAGGAAACGCACATCATCAAAATT
Source organism: Patescibacteria group bacterium (assembly GCA_019752815.1). Classification (GTDB taxonomy): domain Bacteria; phylum Patescibacteriota; class Minisyncoccia; order Phycocordibacterales; family UBA918; genus OLB19. Next base: position 19,977 of record JAIELQ010000011.1, on the reverse strand, counting down.
TATCCAACCCATAACATTTGAAGCCCAAGCATACGAAGTTGCAGACGCTCCAGCAGAAGAAAATTGAATACTGTGAGTGGTGGTGCCAGTATTACCGAGAGAAATCCAACCGTCCCAACCGTCGGTGCGACTAGCCATTGAACTACAATCACCAGGTACTGTTCCGGCACAAGCCCGGGCCCAACCTCTGGTAGTTAGATTAGGATACGTCCCCGTTACTTGTGCACTAGCTGCGGTGGTACCTGGATATGCAGGAAAACTACTGAGACCATCAAATCGTACCCAGCCAATGTTACTACTCCAGGCATAGCCAGTGAGTGCGCCAGCGGAAGTTAATGAGACTTTATAGTTTGAAGTTCCGCAAATGTTATTACCAGTTGCTCCACCGGTACGGCAGTTCATCGAAATCCAGCCGATGTTACTACTCCAGGCGTAGCCGTCGAGATCTACTCCGCCAGACGGAATACCTACTTGGGCATGAGTTGGAGTTACGAGCAATGTATAAAAAAGAACCGTCATCAGTAGCACTAAAAGTTTACCGAAATTTTTAAGTGATACGATGGATGAATGAGAATCTTGTTGCATAGTTATAGTATAGCCTGAGATTTACTGATGTGTTATATTTATACACAAACGATGTGTGCGTACTGGATTCATTCGACTTTAACTTTTTATAACTAAGAGATTATAAAAAAGCGCCCTCGAGAGGGCGCTTTTTTATTAATTATTCTTCGGTTTCTATGTCCTTCATTCCTTACAGGAACAGTACACCCTTTGGATATTTCTTTTCGCAAGCTCGAGAAATATCTCAAACGGTCCGTAAAAGATATTCCCCGGCTTAAGCCTCCTCTTCAATATCTTTTACGCCGCGCGCCTTTCGAATTTCCATCGACACGTTTGGTGGTACTACGTCGTAGTGGTCAAACGTCATGGTCATACTAGCTCGGCCTTGGGTCATAGAACGGAGGGTGTTGGTATACCCGAACATTTCAGAAAGTGGCACTGAGGCAGTTACTACTTTTTTGTCTCCAAGGTCACCCATACTTTCTACCTGTCCACGTTTACTACTGATGTTTCCGTTTACGTCACCCATGAATTGTTCTGGGGTACGAATTTCTACCTTCATCACTGGTTCAAGCAAGACAGCGTTGGCTTTTTTCGCCGCATCACGGAAGGCGTGAATGGCAGCAAGACGGAAGGCGATTTCACTCGAGTCCACATCGTGGTAACTACCGTCATACAATTCTACTGATACGTCTTCCATTTTATATCCCGCCACTTGTCCACGCGCCATCGCTTCTTTTGCCCCCTTCATTACCGCTGGAATAAATTCTTGTGGAATTACTCCTCCCTTGATGTTGTTAACGAATTCGAAATGTTCTTCCCGCGTAACGTTCTTGGCAATTTTAGCTTCTGGATCAGCAATTGGTTCCAGTGGTTTAATGCGAATTTTAACGTGACCGTATTGCCCCTTACCTCCTGATTGCTTGATGTATTTATGTTCTGCTTCGGCGGCGTTTTGAATTGTTTCGCGATAGGCTACTTGTGGTGCACCAACGTTCGCTTCAACACCAAATTCACGCTTCATACGGTCAACCAGAATTTCAAGGTGTAATTCACCCATCCCGGCAATAATCGTTTCCATAGTTTCTTGATCAGAAGACACAATAAATGTTGGGTCTTCGTCGGCCAACTTCTTGAGGGCTGTTCCCATTTTTTCCTGGTCGTTCTTGGTTTTTGGTTCTACCCGCATCGCCACTACCGGCATCGGGAAAACAATTTGTTCGAGCACAATTGGCTTTACCTCATCACACAGTGTGTGGGATGTCTTTACGTCCTTGAGTCCTACTCCGGCGGCAATTTCTCCAGCGTACACTTCTTCAATTTCAGTACGCTTGTCAGCTTGCAAACGCACAATACGTCCCAATCGTTCTTTTTCACCAGTCGTTGCGTTATAGATGTAACTTCCTGCCTTAACCACACCTGAATACACACGGAAGAACGTGAGCTGTCCTACAAATGGGTCAGTTTGAAGTTTGAAGGCGAGCGCACAGAATGGTTCTTCATCTGAGGCAGTTCGTTCTACTTCTTCATCAGTTTTTGGATTGATACCGCGTACGGCTGGCAAATCTGTTGGAGCGGGCAAATAATCAACTACGGCATCGAGTACGAGCTGTACCCCGATGTTTTTAAGGGCTGAACCTGTCATTACTGGGAACAGTTGATTTGCAAGCACGGCTTTACGCAATGTTGCCTTGAGATCAGCATCAGTCGGAAGATTTCCTTCAAGGAAGGCTTCCATCATTGCGTCATCATGTTCTACCACGCGTTCAATGAGCTCAGCGCGGTATTTTTCAGCATCAGCTTGGAGTTCTGATGGGATTTCCACTTCACGTACCGTCATTCCCATTTCACCTTCAAACACAAAGGCTTTCATTTTAATGAGGTCAACCACTCCTTTGAGTTGATCTTCGGCACCCCATGGCAGTTGAATTCGCACGGCCTTTTTAGAAAGGCGGTCGAGGATACTGGCATATGATTTTTCAAAGTCAGCACCCAAACGGTCCATTTTGTTAACAAAACAAATACGTGGCACCCCAGCTTCGTCAGCATACCCCCAATTAGTTTCAGATTGTGGTTCTACTCCAGCTACTGAGTCAAATACCACTACGGCACCATCGAGCACACGCATCGAACGTTTTACTTCGGCCGTAAAGTCGATGTGACCGGGCGTATCGATGATGTTGAAGTTGTACATCTGTGATTTATCCTTGCGGTCTACCACTTCTGATTTTGACCAGTTACAAGAAATAGCGGCGGCGGTAATGGTAATACCACGTTCACGTTCTTGTTCCATCCAGTCGGTTACGGTTGCACCATCGTGCACTTCACCGATTTTGTGTGACATACCAGTGTAAAACAATACTCGTTCTGAAGTTGTTGTTTTACCAGCGTCCACGTGCGCTACGATACCGAAGTTTCGCATGCGATTAATAGGGAATTCTCGAGCCATATATTATATGTGTAAATTATGTTAATTAAACTTCTTTTTCAAAGTGCATAGGGGTGCCTTACGAGAAAAGAAAATTGCCAAGGTTTGGCAAGGTGCCAGTACTATACCCCGCCCTAGGTAATTTGTCACCCCACGCTGTCGCGCTTAAAAAGCTCGCCCTAAACTGTCGGGTTTTACTAGATATCAAACACATACGCAATAGGCCCTCGGGACCTTTATCCATTTCTAACGTAAAACGTTCAAAATTGATTTAAGTTCAAGACGCGCAAGGAAAATTTTATGAGCCGTATTTCTATACGGTGAGTAAATATTTTGCCGCAGGGCAACACAGAAATTAAACAATTTTGGGCGTTTTACCAGCCTAACTTCTCCATAGCTGCGAGCACGCGCTTGGCTCCGCCGATATTTGCTCCTTTGAAGTAATCTATTCCCCACGATTCTGTGCCGTGTTCTTTACACGTAGTGTGAATGCGTTCCATGATTTCCATCAGCTCCGATTCCACCCGTTCTCTAGTCCACGGATAGTGTCCCGCATTTTGTGCCATTTCGAGTCCGGACACGGCTACCCCACCGGCGTTACTGGCCTTGCCGGGAGCATGTGGAATATGTGCGGCGTTGAGCACCGACACCGCTTCGTTACAAAGTGGCATGTTTGCTCCCTCAACCACCAGAGTAGCGTGATTAGCAATTACCTTGGCATCAGCTTCACTAATTTCATTTTGAGTGGCGCAAGGGAAATATGCTTCTGCTACCACCGTCTGCCAAGGAGCGCCGGTACGATACTCAATGCCTTCATGTGTAAGCGTCGCCAGATCACTGCCGGTATTTTTATGACTCATAATGGCGTTAACGTCAGACTCAGTTAGTCCTTCCGGTTTATGGATATAGCCACCACGATCCGACATAGTCAGTACCACCGCCCCTTTTGCAATCAGCATCCGGACCGTATGCTCGGCAACATTACCTGAACCAGACACCACGGCGGTCATACCTACGAGATTTTTACCAGCCTCGCGCAACATCGCTTCGGCAAAATACACCACGCCGTGGCCGGTGGCTTCAGTTCGACCGAGACTACCACCAATCAAAGGATCTTTGCCCGTCATCACACCTTCTGAACGATTTACTATCTGTTTATACATCCCCATCATGTACCCAATCTCACGACCACCAACCCCCATATCGCCCGCTGGCACATCAACATCAATTCCAATATGTCGATACAATTCCGTCATGAACGCACGACAAAAACTGCGAATCTCATTTTCTGATTTCCCTTTGGGATTAAAATCACTCCCGCCTTTCCCGCCGCCGAGTGGCAGTCCCGTTAAGGCGTTTTTAAAAATTTGTTCAAAACCAAGAAATTTCAGAATGTCTTCAGTAACAGACGCATCAAACCGGAGGCCACCCTTATACGGCCCCAGAGCGGAATTGAATTGAATACGATATCCAATGTTATGTTGCAAGGTCCCCGCATCATCACTCCAAATAACCTTGAAACTAATCACCCGTTCAGGTGAAAGTAAGCGAGCTACGCGCGCATAGTCAGCGTTGCTGGCGCTATTTGCTTCCAGGGCCGGCGCGAGGGTAGCGAGTACCTCATCCACAGCCTGGAGAAACGTTGGCTGGTGTGGATAGGTAGCGTGAATCTGCGTACTAATGGCGGTGATAGGTGACATATAAGTATGATTAATGGGTAGTGTCTGTCGTATATAACAATCTATACGCACTAAACAGTTACTATTGTACCCCTTTTACTACCATTGAAAAAACACGAACTGCCAAGAGCAGTCGCAATTTTATCCAAAATTGTCATGTACAGTTTACTTTACACGACAATATTCGTACGCTACAGTAACTATAATGAAAACAAATTATGATGTAGTCGTCATCGGAGCTGGCTCAGGCGGCCTCACTGCTGCCGTGGGGTTATCAAAGCTTGGCAAATCTGTTCTCCTCGTTGAACGTGAACACCTGGGTGGCGAATGCACCAATTCCGGCTGTATTCCGAGTAAAGCCCTCCTCCATCATGCCAAAACCTACCATACTGCTGTGTCTATCTCAGGCACTAATGGAAACACGGAGAATTTTCGTCGTAACGCACTGTTATATGTACGGAGTAAAATTGCCGACATTTTAAAACACGAAACACCTGAGCATTTCAAAGATATCGGCATTGATGTCGTGATGGGTGAAGCGGTCTTTGTTAACAAAAACACTGTTACCGTTAATGACACCACCTACACATTTAAAAAAGCAGTGATCGCCACTGGTTCTTCCCCACGAATGATTGATGTGCCCGGTCTTGATTCCGACAAAATTCTCACCAACCAAAACTTATTTACGTTAGATACTATTCCAGCTCGTACGCTGATTGTTGGTGCCGGCCCAATTGGACTAGAGATGGGTCAGGCACTCGCGATGTTAGGGAGCACGGTGACAATTTTGGATAATGGCCCAACATTCGCCAAATTAGAAGATATGGCCCTGCAGCCGATCATTAAAAAATCATTTACTGATTTAGGCATCACCATCATTCAAAATGCAACACTCACCCACTTCGATGAAACTACCGCCATTGTTTCTACTCGCGATTCAGATACGGAACGCACTATTCCCTTTGATAAAGTGTTAGTCGCTATCGGCAGAGTACCGAACCTGCCACAAGGGTTAGCCACCGCAAAAATTGCTGTAACTGAATCTGGTATCGTAGTAAACCAGAATTACCGCACCAGCAATCGACGAGTATATGCACTTGGTGATGTGGCCGATAAATTTAAATTCACCCACACTGCAGATAACGCTGCCCGCGGTGTTGTAACCCATATTACAAGTCGTAGTTTGTTACGTGTAAAACAATGCAGCGTCCCTAAAGTAACGTATACCGCTCCTGAAATTGCCCAGGTAGGTTTGTCTCAGTTTGAAGCAGAAGAAATGTTTGGTGAACAATCTATATTTCGCATCGAAGTCCCTTTTTCAAACATCGACCGGGCGGTAACAGACAATACAACTGATGGTTTACTCGTTGTATTAGTACGTCGTCTGTCAGGACAGATCCTGGGAGCTCATATTGTAGGGCAACAGGCGGGAGAAATACTCGCCGTTTTCTCCGTGGCTATTGATAACAAACTATCATTATGGAAACTGCGCCGCACTATCTACGCCTATCCAACCTATGCACTCGTTATCAAAAAGGCCGGTGACGTTTTCTTTGCAACTCAGATTAAACATCTACGATCAGATATTCTGTCTATACTAAAAAATATCCTACCAAAGATAATTGTTGCCGGTATATGGATTAGTCTCTTACTGTACGTTTGGCAATTAAAAGTTGATTCGGGTCAAACATTTAGTGAGCTCTCTCTAGCTATTTTTAACTTTATCACCGGCACAATGTGGGGGCCAGTAATATATATTCTTATTTATACGTTTAGACCAATTATCTTTTTCCCCGCGAGCGCACTCACCATTTTGTCCGGAATTTTCTTTGGATTATGGGGGTTTGTATACACACTCATAGGTGCCAACCTGTCTGCTATGGTGGCCCACGGGATTGGTCAATTTTTTAGTGTGGCGCAACACAAACTACCTAAAATACTGCAAAACATTAGTGGACCATTGCGGACTAATCCGTTTATGACCATCCTTACCATGCATCTAACGTTTATGCCCTTTGATGCCGTAAATTACGCTGCGGGAATCTTCCGAGCTCCATTTCTCAAACATGCAGCCGCGACACTAGTAGGAACAATTTTAGGAACATTCACCTTTGTCAGTATCGGCGCATCACTCGATGTTGAAGAGTTTATGAAAAATGGTATTACAGCAGATGTAATTGACGGTTCATTCATCGCTCTTTCTGCAATAATATTTATTGTTTCACTCGTAATAGCCAAACGAATTTCAAAGCCTTAGATTGACTTTTTAGGTAAAGTGTGCTAATATATTCGGCAAGGGTACAAACCCAAATGCACATTTAAATCAACAACGAGGGAGACTAAAATATGCTCGCACATGCAGCTGACTTCGTCTTGGACAATGACGGCATCTTCAGTTCCGTTGCTATCCCTCCTCGGGACCAGCTCGGGCGGTTTCTCGGCAACTTTGTGGACGATGACGAAGACTGCAATGACTGCGTCGGTTCGATTTTCGCTCTGGTAGCAGAAACCGTTACCTCCGACGTTGGCGAGGAGAGCTTAGAAACTGACGAGGATGTAGCCCTCGAAATCGACAACGATATCGACTGGTATCTGTCACCGGATGAGCAGGCTGAGATGGATAAGCTCAACCTCAAGCACGGGACCGAGTACTACAAGCCGAAAGATCTGATGACCCTCCGCCGTCTCGACGGACTGAAGTGGGTAGAAGAGACCTACGGTAATTACCAGAACGATGAGGGTAAGTGGTCGATTCCAACCAAGTCCAAGTGTTCTGGATCTTTTGGCTTCGGCTCGGGCAAGAAGCATACGACCTACAAGCTCTTGGACTTTTATGGAGCTCCTGGCCGCCGCGGACACGATGATGGTCGCAAGCAACGTAAGGCACGTTTCAATCGCCAATTGCGTGAGAACCGCAAGGTGCGAGCGATCAACATCACTGTCTAGTCATCATCTAACCTGACGATGTAAAAAAGTTCCTCGACCAACTGGCCGCACTCACACCTTGTGAGCGTGGCTTTTTCTTTTCTAATTTCTTACAACGCCTCAGTTGAGGTGGCGGCAAACTCAAGTTTCTTTACCTTGGGTGCAAATACCATACTACCGCCGTCACTGAGGTCAAAGGTTAGTGTGCCGTCACTTGCTTCGTCGTAATTAGAAATCTTGGCTACCATGGCAAAGTAGTCAGCTTCTTGAGCACTTTCACAGAACATTTTAGTTTGCGCGATTGTATCTATGGTAAATTTGGTTGATGAACCACTCTCGGCCACAAATGTCGCGCTACCACTATTACAATCAGTTCCTAAATTAATCCGGTTAGCGTCAAACAAAAGGGTGAAGGTATCCGGTTTGCCGGGGGTAACTGTTGAACCATCAGCATTTGATGTTTCTTGCCACAAGTACTCACCAGCAAACGATTTTGTCTCAACGTAGGTTTCATTTTTTGGAATACGCCCGGCCTGCACAATAGATTTAGCCGCAATATCAAAAATGGCGGTCGTTGGTACGCGAGGAATTTCCGTCACCTCTTGTAACCGGTCGTGCACCAAATAGTTTACCGTTACCGTATTACCCTCACGAGTAACTGATTGGATTTTAATCATGTCACCAATCGGGAGCGAGGTCGTATGCTTCATTTCGTCACCCTCAAGAATCGCTAGATAATACGCTTGGTCAATTTCGCTACTGCTTACCATTATTGGTACGGCGCGAACATTGTTTTGTACTGACGTAGTGAAGTCATCGAGTGCCACTAACTGACTCACCGTAATACCATCGCTCCCGGTAAAGCGGGCCATGGGGTAATCCCGTTTGGCCGTTGGAAAAACTAGATCAAGAATCACTTGCGAGGTCGTTGCCGTGTTCGTGGCGGTGTTTGGTATGACAAACGTTTTTCCTTTCATCGGAAACTCTACTGGCAGGACAATAATACCGGTAAGATCCTTTGGCGGACGAGGTTCACTTTTACCATCATCGTAGACAAAAAAGTAATACCCCGCTCCCCCTGCAAGAGCCAAGACAATGAGCGCTACAACTGCGATGATAATTTTTTTCATAAGTTTCTTGATTATAACAACTGAGTATTTAATAGCAAAAGAACTTGGTAAATTGACCAAGTTCCTCAGCATACATTGACTTCAATCAACAAATCTCAACGATTACAAGTTCCAGGAGTTTGTCCTAGGAAGGGGACAAACTCGGAACAAAGTAAAATCATACAACCTAACGGTTGTTGTTTTACTTTTTCCTCTCTTTTCCTAAATCCAGCACCTCATCAATACGAATTTGTTCAACAAACTCTGGAACGTGTGACACGAGGATCATCGCTCCCTTGTATTCATGGAGGGCAGTGGCGATTACGGGAATATGACGGAAGTTAATGTGGTTGGTCGGCTCATCGAGAATGAGTAGCCCCGGTCGTTCCATAGTTAATTTTGCAAATGCGACCAACCCCTTTTGACCTTCAGATAGATTCCCCACGCGTGTTTTCATAACGTCGTTTGTGAGCAAGAAGCCTGAGGCAATTGAGCGCATTTCTTCTTCTATTTTACGCGGCATTGAATCCATCAATGTTTCAAACACTGTTTTATCAAACTCCAGGTTCGAGAAATCTTGGCGATAGTAGCCAATTTTAACCCCATCGGCAATATGCTCCCCCTTTGCATGTCCCGAGGCGAGCGATTCAAGAAGCGTAGTTTTACCAATACCGTTTGGACCAATGATTTGGAGATGACTACCTCGTTTGAGTACCAAGTTACATTCCACATCTTTTGGTTGGTGGTTACGGATGACTTTATATGACGTGAGTTTTACCACATCAACCGGAATGTCAGTTTGGGCTTCAATCGTAAACGGTCTAATAGTTCTATCTTCACGACGCACATCTACTTTATTTTCTTCGGCCTCTTCGACTTCTTCGCGCATCCGCTTAGCAACTAAACGCATCTTACCTCCCTTGTTAGAAAAGTAGTTGATTTTGTCTTTGTTCGCTTGAATTTCTTTGGCTAGTTGGGCGTTTTGACGTTGTTCTTTTTCGACACGAGCAGCAATATCTTTGAGTACTGCATGGTAGTTACCGTTGTACTGCTCTACTTGGCGGTTTTGGACATTGAGATACAACACCCCATCAGTAAATGAGTTGAGGAAGTCAGCATCGTGGGAAATAACCAGTACGGTTTTTTTATACTCTTTGAGAAATTGTGTCAGGTGGTCGATACCGGCGACATCTAAATTGTTTGTTGGTTCGTCGAGCAACAATACATCCGGGTTTTGAATAAGTGCCGAAGCCAAAAGCAACCGCGCTTGTTGTCCACCAGAAAAACTACCAATCACGCGATCATTAAAAGTATCTTTGATTTTTTCAGTCGGAACCAAGTTCACAATCTCCAAGACCGCATCAATTTTTGGGTCAATATCATACACTTTTTCTGGGAAACACTGGGCAAAAAATTCTCGCACCGTCAGAGTGAGCTCATCGCGAGGAATTATCTGTCGTGAAATTGCGATAGTCGTACGGGGCTGAATATTGATATCACCCTCATCTACTTTGAGCGTACCCGTAATGAGCGCAAACAAGGTACTTTTACCGGCACCGTTTTGACCCATCAACGTTAATTTAGATCCCCGGCGTACCACAAAATTTGCCTCTTTAAGGATTGGCCGTGTAGCGTCATACTCGTATGACACTTCATTAAAAACTATGAGTCCTTCCATTTTTGACATAGGACCATACCATACACTAGTTTTGACATTTTGTGAAATTGTGACAAAAAAATACTCCTCATGAGGAGTATTTTTTACGATCTAATCAATTGGTTACATTCCTGGAATCGTCATACCACCCATTGAACGCTGCATCTCTTCCATTTGTGCCTGCATGTTGGTCATATCCATAAACTCAACATCTGACGGGGGCACGAAGACAGAATTGTCTACGTTCCACGGTTTGCAGTTGTATTCAACATCAGTTTCTGGAGTCACTCCGCCTTCAGGCGATGGAGTCATAGCGGTTGCATCAGGAGTATTGGCTTCATCCTCAGGCACTTCATCAGGGATAGCCATTTTTACACCTTGGGCCACACCATCAACCAGAGTCCACGTGTACATGACTTTGTTTTTAGCATCACTTATCATATATGACGCTGTTGGGGCCTCAGTCGTTCCGGTGTAGAGCGAATCCACCCGGGCGTTCCCATCGGCAAAAAATCCTGTTCCTTCACCACGCATCCCATCACTACTAAATGAGAAGGTACATTCCATACTTTTCCCTAATTTAAATAGCGACATGATACTGTTTTTGCCCTTGATAGTTTCATCGGTGGTCAGAGTCAACGTCTCCCCCTCTTCGGTCACCGCAACCTCATCTGTACCCTGCATACTTGTATCAAGATTACTAAAATACACATACCCAACAAGAACTGAAGCTAGGAGACCAACAACAATAGTAATAATTATTTTTTTCATAGTGGTACCAATTTAAATACGAGTCATGTGTTCAATTGCGACACACGACTCGTATTTATTATTTATATTTTAATGTCTTTAATTTTGTCTTTCTTTGGTTTCTTTTTTTCTTTCCGCATGTCATTTCCTTTTGCCATACAAATATTGTTAGTTGCTAATCTGAGAGTTTAGGTTTTCAAGCAGGAATTACACGTTATTGTATCCTTAATGTTGATAATACTTCTATTATAAGCAAAGAAATTAAAACCGAGTAGTGGTCTACGGTGCAAAGCGCACCGGAATTTCGATGGCTCGGTCATTTTCTGGTAATCCTGAAGGATTATCGTTCTGAAGTATTAATGATCCCCGCTTCATAAAATCTGGGTCTCCCGCTTTGTATGGATTGGTAAAATTAAGCGTCGCTGTAAAAGGCACAAACTCACTCGTCATCCAATCTCCTTGGGCTGTGGCTGGACCTTCAGCAATAATCAACCCATCCCAATTAGTCAACGTGACCGGGAACGACGCCTCAAAATACCAACCTCCACGTGCCTGACCAGTGATGGTAAGGGGGTTCGTTACCACAGCGTCACTAACTGGAGACGTGAGCACAATCATATTCGAGTTATCTTGCTCCACTGGAGTTGATGCCTCAGGACAAACGAATTCACAATTTGGCCCCGTACGTCCCACGTAACTTCCATCCGGACACTGCATCGCATCGGCCGTACACATGACAGCCACTGGTTCTTTTGGGGCTGGAGCCGGGGTGGTAACGGGAGCAGCTGCTCGACCCGCCAGAATCAAACTAGTAAGTGCAGCCAAGAAGGCTATCGCAAGGAAAATGTATATCGCTTTTATCATGTATACAGTATACCACCGCCATCCACCCACTGATATCTCGATTGTTGCTATTGCAAGCAACTAGTTTTCTACCCTCTCGCTTCAAGCTCTTTTACCTTATGCAACGCCACCACATACATACTTTCGGCCCACCCGAGCGGAGTATTGTCATTAGGAATGTCGGTATGCGAATAATACAGCTCTGGTACCTGTCCCGCTGGAGTCACCGTCATTTTGGCACGACGTAGATAGTAGTAGGCTTTTTCCTTTTCGCCCCGTTCTGCATAGATTATAGCGAGCCACGCGAGTCCAAAACACCATTCAGCCTCTTCACTATAGCCATCTTCATTTTGATTATAATAGCGATCAAGTTTATAGCGAATCACCCCTTTGTCGCGGGTGAGATGATATTCAACATTACGCAGTATTTCCAACGTTTCATCTTCGGTCGTGACTGCAAATGGATAAATGAGTGACAACAGTGCCAAATCTGCAAACTTGGTTTTTGATTCCCGCGGCAACAGCGTCCGCAAGGCAGCTTTTCCTTTTTCAATCACTTCCGGCGGAACCGACAGCCACGCTACGTGAGTTGCCTTCTCCAAGGCAGCTACACACGAACCAATTGATGAGGCGTGAACTTCCATATTCTCTTCCCAGATGCCGTTGTCGGGATCTTGCCAATACTCAAGCGCCACCAGGTAGTTGATGATTTTCTGTACCACCTCACGTTCTTCATCTGTTTTAATCACACTCGCACCTCGCAGCTCGAGTTCGACTAAAATATTTAAAACTTCACCCACCGCATCATTTTGACTATTCCCCCACTCCTCCCAGTACTCTTCAAAAGTTTCCGGATTAAAGCGGGCATGAATGCGCTGCCAGGTTTCGTGTGGACGGTGTTCTATGGCCCAACTGATTTTTGCTTCGTGCCTCACAAACACTTCGAGCAAGGCGCGGGCGGCCTTTTGTACCACTTCAATTTCTCCAGTTTCGAGGAATCCCAGCGTCATAAAATAGATATCACGCAGCCACGCCTTGTCGTAACCGGTTGCTACATCATGAGCTGATGCAGTAAATACCCCAGACGGCTTTTGCAGTCTTCGTACTTGTTCAAGGTGGGCAATTATTTCAGCATCAAAATCAATTGTCATACTATAAGGAGCTAAAGAACATTATTTAATATCATCCCACACCGCCTTCCCGTGTGCTGTTATTTCAGACAGTGGCGGTAATTTTTCGGTAACGCGAGCGGCGGCGGCTGGGTAGTAACTTTGCAGTTCCGCATAAAGCGCAACGGTTTTTTCGTAGGCTTCAAATAGTTTGAGTAATTTAACCGCCGCTTGTTCTGCCCGGTAGTCATCTTTACCTAGCACTTCTTTATACAATGCTTCCACCGCTTCTCGATTCTGTTGTGCAAACGCCACCATACAGTCAGCCGGACTGGTCAGCGCATACTCACGCTCATTAGAAATAAACGTTCGTTTCATCTCCACCGGAAACCGACTCTCGAGCTCGTCGAGGACCGAAGCTAACGCTTCAACTCGCTTTTGTTCAACAAGTGACACAGTCTCCATCTTCTCCTTTTTTGGTAGCTTTTCCATTACCAGTAGTATAACGCACGGACGGCAAATCGACATAAGAAACTACTGATAACCAATGAAAAAGCGAGCCCTGGGGGGCTCGCTTTACTCTTTGTGGTCTACCGATACATTAGGTCGGGAATGCGGTTAAAGGCTTTTTCATAGAGCGCGACCATTTCCGGTCCACCATAGGCCAGACTACGGATTTTTTCCAAAGCCTCCTGCCAAGCCATTGCCGGCCAGAACAACATCTTGCTGTCAGGCAGAGCCTTGATAGATCCCAGACTGAAGTGAGGTACAGCTATAATAAATTCGTACTTGCCACGAAATTCATCACGTTTGAACGGTAGCTCCCCATGAGCAACTACCGGTAGCGACATCACCATCTTTGGCCGATACAGAGATATATCAAGCTCTTCTTCAATCTCCCGACACAGAGCCATGGCTGCGGTCTGATCCGCGTCAATCCCACCGCCAGGTAAATTGAATCGGAGCGGATAACCCTCAGGCAATGTCCCTAGGAGCGTCTCACCTCTATCCGGGTCGTAGAACAAAGCTTTGATACCAGGGCGCAAGCCACCAGATTCAAGCTTCTTAATCATGGTTCGAGTAATGTCTCGCACCATCCAAATTTCATCAAGCGTGTCATTTGGCATTATTTTGTTCTCCTTCAAGAACAGTGTGTCTACTACCCACTACAATACCTAAACATTTTACAAATACAAGATTACCTACTTTTAGCATCAAGATAATAATGGTAGGGAAGATTAATTGCTTGGTAGGTAAAATGAATAAAATAGAGACCAGTGTTGCCACTGGTCTTAGTTTTTAATGAGTCTGCATGAGGGATAGCATTGCTACTATCACCACGCGAATGTTCTATATAGACTTTTAAAAAGTACGTAGCCAGCCAACAGAGGTACAGATATTGGCCAGAATGTAAAAGCTACCAACTCAATCCAAAATACTTTTTTGGAAGGGATGAAGTGTTTTTCGTAGGCTTGAAAGTTCCCCTCAGAAACAATCAGTCGAAAAGGATGATATAGCGTGCAGAGTTTTCCAACCTGCACAATCCCACCTCCTCGTTCCATACGAGCATAATGCCTCACGTACTGACGCACCTTTGTAATACGGGCCAGGTTCCCTTTTTCTCCTGGACGCGACAGCCAGAAATCCTGGCGCAAACGCCGCCAAAACTTTGTCTTACAACCATCACATGACAGAGCATGGTCTAACTCACGCCCAATGTAGATAGCTGGCAAAATTGAAAGGGCCCATAGGTATACCCAAATCATCTTACACCTCCTCTGATACATCTATAGGTACTATGCCCTATTCGTTTTCAAAACTCAAGACTAAACGAGCTTGTCACATCTATCATCATCAGTACATTAGAAAAATCTACGTGCGTGCCTGAACTACTCGGAGCGCTTCACTCGCATAGCGGTGAATTTCTTTTCGCATCTTTGAGTCGGTAGCGAGTAGTTCATCGAGCTCGGCTTGAGTAACCCAGCGGCATTCCGCCCCCTGATCCTCATCTGCTTGCGGGTTAATTTCCATACTATCTGATTTGGCTGCAAACACAAAAGCCGAGTGGTCATGATCACCCTTAATCGTATGACGATTCACAAACATCGGCGGCACGAGATCTGTATTAGTTTCGGTATCAATCTTGGTCCAACCAATTGGACCGACGAGCTCCACCTTTAAGCCGGCTTCTTCTCACGAATCGCCGCTTCGTTCGCATCTTGCCCCGCATCAATATGACCACCCACTGAACCCCAGTTATGATATTTTTCATGCATCCGAATCAACACCCGATCCCCACACACCACATACGTATCAACACACAAGTCGAGATAATAATTGTTATGAGCCACAGGTGTGTAGTATAGCAAACCATCAGACCAATCAGAATTTGCTTAGTTCACTAGTACAACTGTGCATGAGTGCCGATAACATCGAGACAATGGGTCTCTCCCCCATCACGAATTAAAATATGTCGTACATCAGCATTTACATTAAAACCTGGTACAACTTACTAGCACCTTGCTTAGGTGAGTCCTTAACGAGGCTTTAATGAAGAAGTGGGAGGCAAATCTAGTAACATCCAACCTGATTAATTGTGGCATTACATGTAAAACTTCCTCCCCCTAAACCACCACAGATTAGGTAACGATCACCATCCGCGTTTCTATAATAACTGGAACCCTGGTAATTACAG
This sequence comes from Patescibacteria group bacterium, assembly GCA_019752815.1. Lineage (GTDB taxonomy): Bacteria > Patescibacteriota > Minisyncoccia > Phycocordibacterales > UBA918 > OLB19. The sequence continues at coordinate 4,218 of JAIELQ010000011.1, read as the reverse complement.
GTTGCCACAGCTGTATTACTCCATGGGTTTGAGCCAGTTGTACAGGGTGCGCATGAGCGAGAACCGCTGAGCGGATCATTAAAAGTGTGTCTGCAAGTATTTGCAGCAGTTGTCCGCCAATTTTCATACTGTATCCAACCAGTCGGACAAGACGCACCATCAAACCTACAAAAACTGGCGCCGCTTGAAGTAACTACTTGCCCCCCGAGATTTCGACACTGCTGTGATGAGTGAAGACCATTAACAAGATCGAGTGTAGTGGTGGCAGTACCTCCACCTCCTGCAACCTGACTCGCTGTAAAGCAGTTAGCACCATTTTCATCACAATACTGCCTAGACCAGACCTGACCAGTGGTCGGTGCGGTAGCAAGTACATTCACTCCTAAATTACCCTGCTTTACCTGAACATCAGTTCCAACATTAATTGGTGCCAAGGTATTACCCCCAGGTGGAGTGGCCGATGGTGCTGCCCAATTTTGAGCACCTGAAAAAGAGTAGGCAAACAGACCCAGAACAACCAGAACTAACGTGACGAGACTACTGAGTTCAATTGATTTAAACATAGAAAATGTATTAGTAATTAATTGGCAGCTTCCAAACGAGTATGCAAGTCTTGGTACTCGTCTTCTGACATTGGTGGTACAGCTTCAAGCAGTGCGCGCTGGGCAGATGTAGCGTCAATCATAACTGGAGTATCTACCACAGGAACACTGGCACTTTCCTTTTTTGCAACCGCCATGCCATACAATATGTATGCAGTTAAAACTGACGCTACAATACCAAAACTGACGAGTATAGTGATGGCACTTTTTTGCATACACTTATAATATAATGAATTTGCAAATTTTAGTTATATTTAAGGGGATAAATGGGTGAAACAAATGTCAGTATAAAAAATCTGCATCTGAGACACATCTAGACTAAAAGAGTCCCGGACAGAGCTTTATAAAAAAAGCCGCCCAACATTGAGTCGGGCGTACCCTTTTCATGTTAGACGGCTGGAGACAGATAGTGACAGAGGTGACGATAGGAGTCAACAATATCCTCTGCATTTGCAACTGAGTCTTGCCCCAGCTGCAAACCAGTAACAAGCCGGAACACCGGCCTCACCAGAGCAGGCCACCACATATTCTCCGCCAAATACTGCAGGAGGATAGCCTGCGAGCTTTTTTGGGGGGAATTGTCCTTATAGTTTTCGAAACACTTTTTTCGGAAAATCGAAACCCTAAACGATGCCGACAATCGGGCGAACTTACGCACCAAAACATCGCAGGCAATACCAGTGACATTATGGTACCAATCAAAAAGCAAGAGTGGCTCAGGTTTATAGCAGACAAACAGGTAACTGAGCCGCTCCAAATTCATACCCTTCAGGAGCTTGGCAAGTGATTCTTCTGAAGGGCGCCTTTTCGCATCAGTGCAGAAACTGTCATCCATGATCCAGCCCAAGATCTGGTCGTGTTCATACTTGCCGAGCAAGCTCGTCCACGAGCCAGATTTAAGCGCCCGTGAGAAATCTTCTTCTGGAGAACTCATCATTCTTCCCTTCTAACTGGTTGACGTTGATTAGCAATATACCACAAAGATGTTATCCGTCTTTAAAAACTCGAAATCCCGACCGGGACATTAGTCTAGATAGGACGATGTTGGTAAACCAGATTCTCGAGGAGAGAACGCGAAGAAAGCCCCAAAATTTTGTGAGCCGTACTGATTGTACGGTGAACAAAATTTTGGGGCTTTCGACAAAGTTATCTTCCGAGAATGTGGTTTACCAAGCGAAGTGGGCGAAAGCTCGGTTAGCCTCAGCCATCTTATGCGTATCTTCCTTCTTCTTCACCGCATTTCCTTCTTCCTTGGCTGCCAAGATTAGCTCTTGAGCGAGGGCCTTGTGCATTGGGACACCTTTTTGGTTGCGTGCTCCGGTAATAATCCAACGGAGGGCAAGTGCCAAACGTCGTTCTGGACGAACTTCACGCGGCACCTGGTAGTTAGCTCCACCAACGCGGCGTGAGCGAACTTCCATCATTGGACCAGCGTTACGAATTGCAGTATTAAATACTTCGATTGGGTCTCCTCCGTCTTTTCGTTCTTTGATTTCAGCGAAAGCTGCGTACACAATCTTTCGAGCTGTTTCCTTCTGACCACGAAGCATGATGTAGTTAATCAAGCGTTCAATGTCAACCGATCCGAATTGGATGTCTGGCTTGACGACTGGTCGTTTTTTGATTGGACGTCGCATGGATTAGTTTCTTAATTGTTTTGATAATTAAGAATGAATAGTATGGCAAAGCCTCCTGTTTCATTCTTCGCATATTCTGCTCCGTACTATTACTAGTTGAGCTCTTTCATTATCTGTAGCGAATATAGACTATTTGTAATTTTTACTTGGAATACATTATGTTCCAAGGTTCTCCATCAGCACTGTGCGATTTTCAAAATAAGATGAGAGGCGAGGCGAACGAGGAAAATGGAGTGAGCCATACCTGAGTACGGTGAACTTCATTTTGCCGAAGTTCAACACTGCCTATCGCTTATTTTGGAAATTGCTATTTTGCCTTTGGCTTTTTTGCTCCGTATCGAGATCGTCCCATTCGTCGTTCTGCTACTCCAGTCGCATCGTATTTACCACGAACGATAGTGTAGTTCACGCCGATGTCCTTCACACGACCTCCGCGTACGAGTACTACAGAGTGTTCCTGCAAAGTGTGTTTAATACCTGGGATGTACGCAGTAATTTCCATTCCATTTGAGAGACGTACACGAGCAATCTTTCGAATCGCTGAGTTCGGCTTACGCGGAGTCTTGGTCGTTACACGAGTACATACACCACGCTTGAATGGAGAGTTGTAGTAGTTAGGCTTGTTCTCGATTGAGTTAAAGCCCATGTACAACGCACCAGTCTTGCGCTTAGTAGCTGGGTCGACACGCTTCTTCTTTGTTAATTGATTTATTGTTGCCATAAAGCCCGCATAAGATACTACTATTACCTATAATTTGCAAGGCTCGTAGACAAAAATCGCCGGGCAGTACCTGGCAATTTTTAATCGAAGGTTAACTAACCAGCCAAAACGAGATAGTGCGGGTCAAATCAGACAGTGGGCCGCCCAAGAATAGAATAAATACCACAATTACGAGCCCAAACGCCAAAGCGACGTTTTGTTCCATAAACTCCCGAAATCGTTCGTATTTCATTTGGAGTGAAAATGGCAGGAACTTTGGGAATATCTTTGACCCATCAAGTGGCGGCAACGGTACGAGGTTAAACACCGCCAAAAAGATATTGAGGGCAACAATTTGAAACGCCAAATACACAAAGGTTTCAGATAAATTCAGTACGTCCGAAAAACGAATTAACCCCGCAAAAATAATCGCGAGACATATATTAGACAGTGGTCCAGCAAACGCCACAAACGCCTCACCCCACTTTTGGTTGCGGAAATTGTACGGGTTATAGGGCACAGGCTTGGCGGCACCAAAGACGAAACTAGAACCAGATAGTATAAGAATCGCCGGCAAAATGACCGACATCATTGGGTCAATGTGGACGATTGGATTAGGAGAAAGCCGTCCCTGCAACCGCGCTGTTGGGTCACCGAGGTAGTTAGCCGCATACCCATGCGCCATTTCGTGAATAATAACTGAAATAATGAGGGCAAGTATCAGCGCAATTTGAAGTGGTTCCATATTTTACTAGTATACATTACCGGGGCGAGTCCGTAAAAATCAACACGCTATTACCTCAATAGAGTCCGTCCAATAATCCGTCAGATACTAGGTGAGGAAGCGTTTAGCTTCCGCAAGACTCATTGAGAGATTTTGCAAAAATACCCAATGAGTGGACAGCTTCTGTAAGAAGTCTAGGATTTTAATGTTCGAGCCATACTTTTTGCTTCTTACAGAAGCTGTTCAGGTTGTCGCTCTTTTTAACAAAAGAGCTGGCAACCTCTTGCAAAAGTGCCATTGGGCACTTTCTCACGGTGATGGCTTAAAAGTTCGTAGCATCCAGCGATTTTCCCAAGGAAAGAAAAAATCGGGAAAGAAATTCAGAATAGTCGCTACGCTCGTTTCTTCATTCCACAACGTAGATGATGGGTTAGTGGATGGACGACAAGGGGTTGCAAAATATGGATGATGCTGGTAGTATGGCACAACTTAATACTTTTTATATGGCAAAAACCTGCGACATCACTGGCAAAAAAACGCAAATCGGCGGCAAGT
>JAIELQ010000008.1 GCA_019752815.1 Patescibacteria group bacterium | reverse complement strand
TCAATTAGTTTGGCGCCACATAGAGACCATTGTCTCTCATAATAAGTAACGCTCTAAAAATAAAGGCCTGAGGGCATCGCAAGCGGATTATCTAACAATCAGCTCCCGATTCTCTCAGGCCTTTTTATTTTCTCGACCATATTTTCAGCACATAGCTGTGTAAATCGCCTAAATTATTCCTGCAACGTATATCCAGATACGTTTTAGTCATAATTTAGGCGATTTCCTTCGCTCTGTTTTGAAAATAAGTCTGAGAATCTCTGGTTACGTAGTATTTTTTGTAAATTTGTTTATAGTATTTCAAGAAACGGAGGGTGTACCATGAGCAATGAAGCTTGCCCCGTTTGCCGGGGCTCGGGCAGTGAGCCTGATGGTTGCGGGTGCCAATGTGTCACTGAAGTAGAGCGGGCGGTGTGTGCCTACTTGGGTTGCGTTAACTGTAATTGTGCGGGCTGTGGTGGTTCATGTGACTATTGCGGTGGTACCGGCAAGAAAAAAGACTGGCAACCAGGAGGTCCGTACCCACAGGATTATGTACCAGATGAAGAAAAGGACTAGAAATCAAACGATTTCTAGTCCTAAACTGTATATTTCTATAAATAAATGAAAATGACGGTCATTTCTGACCGTCAAACATTTTTTCCTCAAATCGCTTTGTTTCCTGTCTCAGATGTAACCGGATTGCTGCCAACTGCGACTTGTTGAGTTCGGGACGCATGACAATATTGCTCCAGACTCCGGCTTTGTGCACTGCCGTTTGATCGGTTTGGGCTCTGTAGCAGATACTAGCCACATAGTTACTTTTTAAGCGTATTGTGTGTAGTTCGCCGTCCGTCCCAACTCCAGTTTTTTCAATCGACAGTCCTGCAGCTTCAAGACTTTTCATCACAGTTCCTTCCTAATAGAGCTTCTAAAAATTTATACTATCATGCTCAATAATAAGTTCCTATTTTCAATGTTCCCTATTCAATATTCTTTATCAAACGTTGTGTTCTTTGGCGATTTTCTTTAGTTCAGCAGCTTCTTCCTCGGCTTGTTTCTTTTTACCAGCTTCAGCGAGGGTGGCGAGTACTGCCTCAGACATTTGATTGAGCTCTACAACACGGGATTCTAAGTAGTCGGCGGTGTTTTTTCCACTGTCTGTCAACACCTCCTCCAACAAGGTATTTAGGATATATCCCAGCTTTTTCCCCGGCTTTTCCCCAGTGATATTCATGATTGTTTCGCCGTTTATTTTGAGCATTTTAACGGAAATTGGGTCGCGCAGAGCCTCGTCTACCATGGCTTTGTATTTACGGAAGCGAAATGGCTGCTCTTTTGGTCTGCCGGTACCAATGCGATCACAAACCCGGAGATTAAGTAGATTGGAGATGTTGTCTTCACCAATGCGCACAATGGTTCGGCGTACGGCCGCCAGGGTGATTTCATCTGGATCACTAAAAAACATGTGCCAACGGACTAGTTTTTCTACTGCTTCGATAGTATCGCGGGACATTTTCAGGCGCTGCAGTATCTTTTTAGCCATGCGGGCTCCTACCACCTCGTGCCCAAAAAACGTATAGTGTTTGTTTTTACCACCTGTGCCCCGCGTCGCTGGTTTACCAATATCGTGGAGTAACGCCGCCAAACGCAGGTTGGTGCTGAATTCTTTATCGGCTGCTGCCTGCAGTGTGCGTAAACTGTGTTCAAACACATCGTAGGCATGAATTCCGCCCTGTTCACAGCCAATAGCCGGAATAATTTCTGGGAGTACGTATGGTAGTAGTCCGAGCTTCTCAAGTAGGGCAATTCCCTGCATTGGAGCGTTCGAGTTAATCAATTTTACAAATTCCTGACTAACCCGTTCGATAGCAATTTTCTCAAGCAGTGACGATTTAGCTATAATTCCAGCCATAGTCTCGCTCTCAATCATAAAGTTAAGCTCAGCTGCCAGGCGTACCGCGCGCATTAACCGCAGCGCATCCTCGCCAAATCGTTCCTCGGCATTACCGACAGTTTTAATCCGTTTTTTACGAATATCCCCTACTCCATCATATAAATCGACAGTCTCATTTGTTTTAATCCGGTACGCAATAGCGTTGATGGTAAAGTCCCGGCGAGCCAGGTCTTCCTCCAAACTTACACCAAATGTAACTGAATCCGGCCGACGGGCGTCAGTATAGGTGCCTTCGCTCCGGTACGGCGTCACTTCAACCACCTTTAACCGCAGATCCTCGGTTTCTTCGTTCTTTACCCCGACAGTACCATAGTCGTTGTTGCAAAAACTATCAGGAAACAACGCCATGATCTGGTCAGGGTGGGCGTTGGTGGTGATATCCCAGTCTTTTGGTGCCCGACCGGTCACCAAATCCCGTACACATCCCCCCACCAAATACGCTTCAAACCCCGCCATCTCAAGCGCGTCTGATACTTTTTTAACCTCAAGCGGAATCGACGAGTGAGCAATCATTACAGACTATTGTAGCAGAACAACATTGCTTTTTCTTGTTTAGACGCGTATTATTTCCAAACTACAGAAAGCAATGCCTGTCGTACGCACTCGTGGTGAAGTGGATATCATTACTGTCTTCGGAACAGTCGTCGGGGGTTCGAGTCCCTCCGAGTGCACACATGAAAAAGACCCCATTTGGGGTCTTTTTCATGTGTGCACTCGAGCGAGTGACTAAATGTCACTCGCGGGAGGGACTCGAAGACCTTGCCAGCAATTTTGTGACTGCAAGGAAACAAAATGGCGACAAGGTGTACTGAACTCGTAGAGTTCGAGTCCCTGGGAGGGACTCGAAGCCCGATTGAGCTGGATTATGAGCTTGCGAAACAATCCAGCCAATTTGGGGTACTGGTCCTGTAAGGACCGAGTCCCAATCCCTTTCGCAGGTGAATCAAATCCTTTCACTAGACATTACTATAAGATAGTTGTACTGTATGAAAAGATTTTGAGCCCATTGGAGGTTATAATATGCTCACTACGCTCTCCCCTCAAGAACGTGAGGCAGTCTCATTCTATGATCGACGCATTCGCGCCGGCGATACTGTCGATAAACCGCTCTGGGCTGACGATTTTACCTATGGCATGTTTCGCGACCACCCTGATGGCCCTGTAGTCGATATTGGGTGCGGAATTGGTCGGGCAATTCCAGCACTCGAAGCCTACGGTGTCCGGGACTATCTTGGGGTTGATCCATCAGAAGCAAGCGTGACGTACTGCCAAGCAACATTCCCTGGTTTGAAATTCATGATCAGCGATGTACGGTTGCTCGGAGAGCTTTACCCAATGTACTTCGGCGGATTTTTGCTCTTGAATGTGCTGATGCATACACCGGAAAAAGATCTTGATGTTGTGCTCAGTTCGCTTCGGAAGAGCTTGCTTCCCGGTGCATCGGGATTGTTGAATGCTAATAAACCCGCAATGGCCGAATACATCAACGATGCTGCGAAGAGTCTCACCATGAGTTATTACGTTCCTGAGAGACTGGACGAAGCTCTTAAACGTCACAACTTTGAATTGGATTTATTCCGAGAAGAAGATGTTTCGTTTATGATGATTGTTAATGCCATCTGAGTGCAAAAGTTGGGGTACCAAATACCAGCATCGCTGGAGAGACAGTCCCGTCTCTCTCTCGGTGCTGTTTTTCGTTCCCCTCCCCTGAATTTGCTACAATTACTCCATGCAAATCACAAAATTTGGACAATGCTGTTTACTTATTGAAGTTTCGGGCAAACGAATACTCACTGACCCGGGGCGCTTTAGTGTTGCTCAAAATGAAGTACGGGATTTGGATATTATTTTGATTACACATGAACACGCTGATCATCTTCACAGTGAATCACTGACTGAAATTATTAAAAATAACCCCCAGGCCAAGGTGATTACTAATGAAAGCGTAGGAAAAATACTAACTGAACTTGGGGTGGTGTATGAAGTCTTGCCGGACACAACACCGACTGAATGTTGTGGCGTTATGGTTGAAGCGTTTCCTGGTAAACATGTTGAAATTTTTGAAGAAGTAGGACAAGTGCAAAATATCGGTTTCTTCGTGGCAGAGCAGTTGTTTTACCCCGGCGACGCATATATTCAACCCCACAAATTGGTGCCAGTCCTGGCCCTGCCTGTAGCTGGACCATGGTGTAAAGCCGCTGATGCCATCAAATATGCTATTGCGGTCAATCCCCAGAAAGCCTTCCCTGTTCATGATGCTGTTCTTAATGAAGAAGGACTCAAGCTCACCCATGGAATCTTTAAAACTCAGTTGGCAGCCAAGGGTATCGATTTTGTGCCAATGCAATCAAACGAGGTAATAGATTTTAATTAACGCAAATTAATTCACCGCGCCCACCTACAATAGGTAGCAACCTACGATATACTTATACATATGATTACATTTAACAAAGTCACGTGGTATTCAAAATTATTAGCTATTGTTTTCTTTTTAGGTGTCATCCCTGCTCTTTCCTTCTATGTTGGGATGCAGTATCAGGCCACTATTGATGTGGTGTCTCAAGCGCCAGCCGTTTAAGCACAGTTGAATAGCGTACGTAAAAGTAACCGGATATCCCCGGTTACTTTTTTAACATCAAAATGAAACGTCGTGTCAGTATATAATATACACACTTTGCAATGACAAAAGTTCGCCACTACAAACAAGATGCGTATGAGCAAGCCCTCGCGTTTCGCAAACGGGGCTTTACCTATAACGAAATTGCAAAAATTTGTGACGTTTCAGTGAGTACATTAAGTAACTGGCTTGCGCATGAACCATTTTCAAAAAAGATAGCAACTGATAATGCTGAAAAAGCCACACTGCAAAATACCAAACGTTTAGCCTTGATAAATAAGGCTCGCAATACAGAACGTAAGGGGCAATATGCTGAAGTGGTACGGTTGGCCGAAATTGAATACAAAAACTACCGCACCTCCCAATTGTTTATTGCTGGCCTAATGTTGTATGTGAGCGAGGGTGATAATCAAAACGAGCGTTTGATCCGAATGGCTAACAGTCGCACTGATCTACATCGTATCTTTATCCGCTTCCTGACGACGTATTTAGGCGTTCAGAAGAGTTCTATTCGGTTCTGGCTACTCCTCTACCCTGATCTCGATGAAGTCACCTGTATGAAGCACTGGTGCAAGAAAACTGGACTTAATGCCGGTCAGTTCTATAAAAACCAAGTTATTACCGGGCGCAGCACCAAGCGAACATTGCATTTTGGCGTTGGTAATACTATAATCGGCAGTACTCTTTTGAAGAAAAAGCTGATGCGTTGGATAGAGTTAGCTACTAAGGAGTTAGAAAAGTAACAATTCCATATTTGCGGCCATGGTTAAGTGGTATAACGTATCGTTGCCAACGATAGGTCGGGAGTTCGATTCTCCCTGGCCGCACAAAGAAAGACCCGAAAGGGTCTTTTTTGCGGCCAGAGTAAAGCGCCTGCGCGCTTTACGTGGAGAATCGAAAGACGGAGACATGTTGCTTTAGCAACAGTCGAGTCGGGGTCGCGAACACTTTGGAGATTATGAGCGTAGCGAAATAATGTACTTAGTGATTCGTGACCGATTCTCCCACCCCCTCAACCAAAAACAGCCCTTGCGGGCTGTTTTTACGGCATTCTTTAACTTCTACTTGACCAGCTTATACTTCCCTGCACCTAGTCCAAATATGGCCACTGCTCCGGCGAGGAACATTACCTGGAGTTCAAGGGCGTACCCACCTCCCATCTCTGATAATGCAAAGAGATCGCCCGTATGCACCAATAAAATAGCTACAACCATAGTGATGGCAACAAGTAATGAGGCAATCCGAGTTTGGTATCCGACAAGCAACATAATTGGTGCGATTACTTCCCCAATGTATACCAAATATGCGAGTGCGGACGGTAGTCCAACGCTAGCAAACGCTCCCCCCACAAAATCCATAGCACCAGGATTTTGTAATTTATAAATACCGTGTAATAAAACAAGAAAACCTACTGATAGACGCAGAATTAACTTAGCATGGTCCTCAGTTAAACGATTGGTTCGATTGATCCGATCTACTAATTGCATATGAAACAAATTATCTTAATAACATCATAATTTTAACATGGGTATCTTTGAATTGCTGTCCCTGAACCCATTTCAACTTAGTGATTGTCATAGACTGTCCCTATCAGTCGTCAACAGTGGATAACTTGTCTAACAGGTGGATAAGAGACATTAGCAAAAGACACCTTTCCTATATAGATATGGCTTAAAATATATATTTTCATTCAAAAACTGTTGATAAAAAATTGATATTTGTGTCATGTGAAACAGTTTTTTTGTGTAAAATTTTACTTTAAACAAGATCCATTGTTTTTATCTATTTACGCCCAATCATACGATTTGCAAAACCTTTAACACGATCAATTGTATGTTGAGCTCTTTGTTCTGCTGCAATATCCTCAGGGTTGAAACTTGCCCCCGACAACCATTGTCCCGTAGTTTCATTAGTTACGCCGCCATAAAATCCTAGTTCGCGGATAGCAGCTAAACTAGCTTGTGACTCGGCGTCATCCATAATTGTGATACCGTTCTCCTTGTTGACATTGACATTAATTTTGTAGCCTTCAACAATTAGCGTCGCTTCTCCAGCATTCGGAACATTCAAATCAGCACATCTTTCTTGAAACGCTGGCGCTTCTCTATCTGAACCAGAGGTGAAGAATACTTCCGTAAATTCTTCTAGACTTAATCGGGCTGGCTCACGTTCCATTCCTTCTGCGTTTTTTTCTGATTCAAATGACATAAAAGATATTAAAATGTTACTTATAACGTAAATTATATAACAATCCCAACAAAAAACTTTGTAAAAACTACTTTCCTGTGTATAAAGGACAATGTCTTTAAGACATCATTTTTTATATAATTTTCTTAAAATACAGGTTTTAACTAATTATCTATTATTACTTTTTAAATAATAAGTATATGTATCACGTGAAACATATACCAATATGTTACATATGAAACATTAAAAGTTACCAGAATTGATGAATTTAGCCAGTTTAGAGGTGCTATACTGTTTCATATGGAACGTTTGGCATCCAAAAAGCTTAAAAATAAAGAAACAGGTAACCAGGGAGAGTTATTAATTGCTGATTATCTAAGAAAACAAGGTTATGCAATTATTGGCATGAATTATCGGAAACAATGGGGTGAAATAGATGTAATTGCTCAAAAAGATGACAAAGTTCATTTTGTCGAGGTTAAAACAGTTTCATATGAAACAAAGCCGGATCTAGAACTCGCTGTTCTACGTGGCACCTACCGCCCAGAAGAGAATGTTCATAAATATAAGATTAAGAAACTAGCCCGAGCGATAGAAACCTGGCTGGCGGAACATAATTGGCAAGGGAATTGGCAAATAGACGTAGCAGCAGTGAGAACTGTATCACGTGAAACGTATGCTACGATGAATATTATCAGTAATATCGTTATTGATTAGTGTTTCATGTGAAATACGTTTGAGAAACATGAATTTTTGTTTCATATGGAACTTTTTTATTCTGAACAAACAAAAACTCTAGTTTCATATGAAACTAGAGTTTTTGTTTTTTGTCGGGGAGCAGGGAATCGAAACGTACCGTTTCAGTACCCCAATTGGCTAATTTGTTCGTACCATTTTACAGAGGCTGTACACCTTGTCACTATTTTTCAAAATAGCAGGCAAGGTCTTGCAAAAGTGTCCATACACTTTTTCACTCACTATTTAGCTCAATCGGGCTTCGATTCTCAAGCCACATAAAACAAAAAGCCTTAGCAAGAAGCTAAGACTCTTTGTTTTTGTCGGGGAGCAGGGAATCGAACCCTGACCATCCGGTCCCAAACCGGATACACTACCACTATGCTACACCCCGAGGAAATGAGCGTTGTGCTGAACATCTTGCAAAACTATAAAAAATTAAAGCTCGCTTTCATTTTTTATAGTTTTGCAAGATGTAGCAAGTTTTACTTGCGCCTAAGCATAACCGAATGAGGAAAGGCTGAAAGCTTTGCTTACAACCAATACTCCCACTTACAAACCAGAATAACTCATGATTTGTACGCAGAATACTACCATACGTCTTAAAAAAGCGCGAGGTATTTTACAATTTGGTAATATTGTAAAATGTCGGTATCTACTGAAGTTCACTTTGAGGGGAAGATTGCACAGAAGGCTATTATTAAGGAAAATAAGGTTTTGCTGGTGCGTGATCCCCAGATGGATGAAGTTATTTGGGAAATTCCGGGTGAGCGCATGAATATTGATGAAGAACCACGAGAAGCGGTGGTGCGTGAAATTAGGGAAGAGCTGGGAATTGAGATAGTAGTTGGCCCAGTGTTACACATGGAACAGTTTACACAAGGTAATGAAGGGAGGCGAGCATTTGTGATTGTGTATGAATGTCAGATGCAAGATGTTCATGCTGAAATACACATGAGTCAAGCAGAAGTGTGTGAAATTGCTTGGGTGTCAGCTAAAGAATTGTCGAAATACCCTTTATTTCCTGAATTTAAAAGCGCGCTCGACTATTATTTTGCAAATCAAGGTTAGTAAGGCACAATAGAGGCCATATGATCACCTACTATTTTCGAACAGTTAAAGATGAAGCCCTGAAAACTGTCGAATCTATTCGGACTGGTGTCTGGGTGCATGCGGTGGCGCCAACTACTGATGAAATTAGCCAATTAATTAAGGATTTTGTTCTCGATGAGGATATTTTGGAGGACGCGCAGGACTTTTATGAGGTGCCTCGTTTGGAACGGTCGGAAGGAGCGAACTATTTTTTTACCCGGTATCCCTACAACGAACAAAAAGAAGATAGTGAAACAGCGCCACTACTTATTGTGATGGGGGAATCGTTTGTATTAACGATTGCCATGCGCGAGGTGCCAGCCTTTAAGAAGATTTTGGAAGGGAAAGAGGCGGTGGTAACCACCCAAAAAGCTAAATTATTCATCCAAATGATGGATATTATTACGCATGCCTATGATTTAGAGCTAGTGCGGTTGCGTAAGGCGGTTCAGAAAGATCGAGCGCGACTGCGAAAAATTGGTCCGCGTGAAATCGAACGTTTAGTTCAGTACGAAAATAAGCTCAATAACATGGTTGACGCCCTGATACCAACCAATACGTGGCTTCAACAAGTGCCTAAAGGGAACTACATGCAGCTCTATGCAGATGATATTGAGATGATGGAGGACTTGGTGATTGCCAATAGTCAGGTGGTTAACTCTGCTCGGTCAATTTTGAAGACCATTCAGAACATTCGCGGGGGAGTCGAGGCGATTATGACCAGTCGATTGAACAACTCCCTCAGTATTCTGACGGTTTTAACAATTTTGCTCACGGTGCCGCTCGTTATTGCTTCATTTTATGGAATGAATATTACTCTACCGTATCAAGAGAGCAAGTATGCGTTTGCGGGTATTATCGCTGCCAATATTGTGATTTTGGGGTTGCTTGGGTACATTTTTAATAAAAAGAACTGGTTTTAGGACTTGTATCATTTGCTAATGATGGTATAGTCTCGACAGACTGTTGCCTTTCACATCCAAAGAGGACTGACATGACTGATTTTGCGGTGCCTTCGTTTTCTCACAAAATGTTTCTGAGTCACTACCAGGATTTACTCCAGGAACTTGGTTTATTTTCGGTACATCATCGTGAAGGTATAGCCCAGGCAGAAGCAGCATTTGGTCAAATGGTACTGAAATTGATTCTTGATGGGGAAGAGTTCTTCATTGACGAACAAAGCAGGCCATTGGCTGTTTACGCCTATTACCAATCAAAAATGCACAACCAGTCGTCCTTTTGGATGACAAAGGAAATGCGAATGCATTTTATCAATTACTTGTCGCGTGACTTTGCACGGGAAATTTCCCGTAATCCGGGGCGGTATCCGCTTATTGATCTGATGTTGCGGATTCAAGTAGAGGTTGAGGTGGTGGAACGACAGTTTGCCGCGGTTGAGTTGTGAAAATTGGCCGGCGGAATGCATTCCGCCGGCCTTTTACATGTTTTAAACCAACAAAGATAGTTATCCACAGATGGCCGTAAGTATTAGGCTCAATCGCCGTCTACATATATAATGGTCTCCACATGAAGGACCCTGATAACACAGGCGCCCAGGGTGGTAGCCATGAAAGCCGTTTTTTGGAAGCATTCACTGAGTATAGCGATGCCCTCTTTCGCCATGCCAGTATGCGCATCAGTGATCGTGAAAAATCTATTGATTTAGTGCACGATACGTTCACTAAAGTATGGACGTATGTCCGAAACGGACATGTTGTCGAAAACTATCGTCCATTTTTGTATAAAGTGCTTAACAATTTGATAATTGATGAGTACCGCAAGCAAAAAGAAGCATCACTCGATGCTTTGTTTGAACGAGACGGGGTAGATGAAGGGTCATTTCCAGAGCTCTCTGAGAGTACCGTTGAGGCGCTTGCTGCAACGATTGATGGAAAGCAGGCTTTTGATTTGATCGCTCTCCTGCCTGATGCCTACCGTGAAGTTTTGATTATGCGGTTTGTTGATGGTCTAGGTCCGAGGGAAATCAGTGAGTTGGTAGAGGAGTCTGAGAATGTTATTTCAGTACGTATCCATCGTGGATTAAAAATACTGCGCGACAAAATCGAATCTTCTGCCCGCAACATGGAAGAAAACCGCCTCAAAGGCAAATAATTTTTATAATGAAACGCTTTAGCGAACAACTTAAGAAAAAATCAGAAACTATCCGTTTACGGGCGTCTGAAAAAGCGGAACTACAATCTCGAATTGTAGCTTTTATGGAGTACCACCCGTTGCCAGCGACCGTTAAGTCAGTGCCGGTACCAAAGAGCAAGGTTGTGCTCGAACCATACCGTTTGATTGCTATCCCGAGGGCATACGTACGAAGTTTCGTTGGCGTTACAGCACTATTATTTATAGTAGTCATCCCTACCATGGCAGAAAGTGCCATTCCGGGTGATATTTTATACCCCGTCAAGGTAAACTTTACTGAGGAAATCCGTAGTACGTTAAGTACCAATTCATATGAAAAAGTAGTTTGGGAAACAACTCGCTTGGAGCGTCGTATCTCCGAAGCCCGATTACTGGCACAAGCTGGAAAATTAACTGGTGCGACTGAAGCAGAAGTATTGGCTGCTGTGCAAGTACACTCAGATAAGGCTAAGCAACAAATTGAATCACTACGGACGACTGATGCTGATGGAGCAGCGCTTGCTCAGATGACATTTGCGACCATGCTTGATGTGCAGTCTTCTGTTTTGAAGTCAGATGATAGTGCCAGCACAACTGAAGGTAAATCAACGGTGGCTCTCGCATCTGTGCTTGATGCGGGATATACAGAAGCAAGTAGTGATAGTAGTGTAGATGCCGTGTCAGTAGTACGCTTGTTGGCACAACTCGAAGTAGAAACAACCCGTAGTTACGAACTGTTGTCGAGTATTTCGGATTCAGCCACTGAACAAGAACAAACTGATGTCCGACGTCGCTTGGCTGATTTAGAGAGTAAGATTAAAACCGCTACTGATGATACGAGTGCTGATACAGAATTGGTTAAAAAGGAGTTGCGAAATGCCTGGACTGATATTCAAAAGCTTATTTCATACATGACAGATATTGATGTGAGAAATTCATTAACGGTAGAGAAGCTGGTCCCGGCAGTGCTTTCAGATGCGGAAAAGCTAGCGCAATCAATCCAAAAATATGAACTTGCAAACACTCAGTTGCAACGAATTAAATTTGGTGCACCATTAATTACTGAGCAAGATATAGTAGCTAAAATCGAACCGACAATTCCAAAAGTGGCAGATTTACTCACCATCGCTACCACTAGCATGTACGTTAATATTGATGAGGCAAAAGTGGCAGTGGATGAAGCATTAGCGCTGACTGAATCAATGTTAACGCTCTACCAATTCCCTGAATTAGTAGAAATGCCGCGTACTGATGAGGTTGCAGCAACCACAACAATTCCAGTAGATGATACAGAGGGTTCTACTACAGCTAGTACCTCCACAGAAACAACGGAATAAAAATGAACACTTGAAACAAATAAAACTAGGGAAACCTAGTTTTATTTGTTTCAAAATTAACCATGCGATACAATACCAAACTATGAAGCAGGCTCGTATTCTTATCATTCAATTTAGAGCCCGGGAAGTCACTGCCGACCTCGAGCGGGCGAGTATTGTTCGTGAATTAGGTGAAGGTGTTACTGTTTCTTGTTTGTCAGCACTCAATGATTCTGTGACATGGTTTGAGCCAAGTATTATGTTGCAAAACGTAGATGGGGTGATATTTGGTGGTTCAGGGGATTATGATTTTGATGGAGGACGAACCGATGATGATGAAGCCAAGGCTACTTCGTATGCGTTACTTACTAAATTGCGACCACTGCTGGATTATATTTTTACTCATGACATCCCGACGCTCGGTATTTGTTACGGACACCAAATTATTGGAGCGTATGCGGGTGCAGAGGTAGTAAATGATGAAATACAAAAGAAAAGTCGTTCCCATGAAGTAGCTGTAGTAGTAAATAAAGATGCGTACTGTATTTGTGCTGATGTACCAGATACGTTCTATGCCCACTACGGACATAAGGACAGCCTCGATCGAGTACCTGAGGGGGCTGTGCTGCTCATGAAGGGTGGGGAGGCATGTAAAGTATCGGCGTTATGTTATAAGAAGAATATCTTCACCACTCAATTTCACCCGGAACTCACTATTGATGATTTGCGGTTGCGTGTGGAAGCTACCCCGGGGTATTTGCCTGAAGACGTTGCTATTGAAGAGTTGTTTGTAAGCGTCAGTTCCTCCAATACAATCCTTAAAAACTTCGGTACATTAGTGCAATCAAAAGTAGCTGAAGATTAAAATTAATTATCACTGTGATAAACATAAAAGTCCCTGATTACGGTCAGGGACTTTTATTTCTAGTTCTCGTGTTATCTACCGTCTGATTTCAGCGACTAACAGTTCGGTCAAGAATGGGGCCATGGTAGTCGTGAATACATTAGCTTTGAAGGGGATATCACCTGAGAGGTTGCTCGAGAGGGAGAAGCCCGTTTCTTCAGTGATGGTGCGGTTTACGTGGGAGATCGTAATCGCCCGCAGACTACCAGCACCATCACGGGCATCATCACCGCGCGTTGTCACCATACCAATTACTCGCCCATCATCTGCAACAACCGGTCCGCCCGAGGCTCCTTGCTCGCCCATGATACTGCCACGCATACCAAACACGTCAGCGTAATTAGAATCAAAGGTATACAGTTCTGAAATGGTGGTTTCGGCACTGCGGGCGAGGAGCTCGCTATCACTGCCTTCGGTAAAGAGTGATCCGGCAGGATAGCCGGCCGCTACAACTCGAGCCTCAGTCATGCTGCGTGGCAGGAGGTCAGTGTTGAGGGCTAAAGCAGGGAAGGTGACTTCCTTCTCGATTGGTTCGTTATCCATATCTGAGATGATGTACAAGAGGGCATAATCTCGTTCCCCAGTACCACTTGGTGCTTTGTCATCCACCAATGACGCATTGGCTTTGACCCAGGCAGGAGGAATATATAGCAGTTCTGCCTTGTAGCGGGCGCTTGCTGGACTGCCATTTCGAATGACACAATCAGTGTCACCAAATACTCCAGTTTTTTCGAGTAATAAAAATTGGGCAACGTGGGCGTTGGTCATAATTACTCCAGATGGATGTACAAAGAATCCTGTTCCAGTTGTGGTGCGAATTTGACGGCTGGTTACCGAGGTGCAGTAAATGTTCACAATGGCCTCAAGTGGATTATTCGTTGCTATGAAATCAGTTTCAATACTGCTGATAACTGATGCTTGTTGGTAGTCAGCACTTTGAAGCAATACATCAGGAATAAATGACGGCTGCATGTAGTCAGATGGCAATCGTGAGAGGGTAGCGGGCATATCCTCAGATTCCTCAGTTTCCATTTCGACAGTCTCGGGTGTAGTTCCCAAAACAAAGTTAATTTGGCTCGCTAACATGTTCGTAAACGCCAAATACCCCATCAATCCCGCTGTCAGTATTTCAAATAAAAATTGCATAGTACTACTAGTATAGCACTAGGTAATACACCCCTGATATTTACTCGTGAGTAAAGCCCGGTTGATATTATTACGTTTATTAGCTATACTAGCCCGCGAGTGTAGAACAGCAGTAGATGTCACTTGCGGGCGTAAGAAAATCTTTCGCCCGCGGCGTTCAGAACAAATAAGTAAATAAATTTCCTTATTTTTCTTCACTTGCGGGCGTAGTTTAGTGGTAAAACGACTGCCTTCCAAGCAGTAGATGGGAGTTCGATTCTTCTCGCCCGCACAGCCAACATGAAAAGCCGCCCTTTGGGGCGGTTTTTCTGTTGTTGCTGTGCGGAGCGAAGGAAGTGCTTTGACGCACTTCCGTGAAGAATCGAAGCCCGATTGAGCTGGATTGCGAGCTTGCGAAACAATCCAGCCAATTGGGGTACTGAAACTGTAAGTTTCGATTCTTCTCGCCCTAATTTGCTATACTACCCCCATGCACCCAAACCCAAAATGGAAAAACCACCCCTTGACCCTCGCTGGACACGTTGAACTTGTACCCACCAGCTGGCTCTACCAATATCGGGGAGTCGATGTCACGCCGGCCGCTGATCTAAGAGATGGAAGTTTGGTAAACTTGGATCAACTTTGGGACGATATTCAATCTAATGGTTTGTATGATCCGTTGATTATTCGGGTTGGGAGGAAGAATAGAAAATTTCGCTTGGAATCAGGTAATCACCGAATTCAGGTTTTTATGAAGCATGGTATACCCTTTACACCAGCCACTGTTGAAGTACAAGATCTGTGTGGGCCGCAGGTTGAAAATGTGATGACTGATGCTACCCATAATTTCGACTTCACTGATGACGTTGTTGCTGAAGCTTTAGAAATAGGCCACGTAAAGCCAAGTAAGGTATTTAAAAGCTTGATGAATAACATAGAGCAGTACGAATGATAGTTGTGGTTAACAATCATACTCGTTACCATGATCGATTCTTTACTTGCACATTTGCTATACTTTTTACATGGTTAAACCTAAACTTATTATTTTGTATGGCTTTGCTGCCAGTGGTAAAACAACATTGGCTAAAATGTATATTGCGGACAACCCATTAGCACTTAACATAGAAGGTGATCAAATTATTAGTATGATTGGCAACTGGCGGTCGAGCGAAACTGAAGCCAGGGCAATTGTTTTGGAATATACTCAGAAATTAGCAGAAGAGCATTTAAAAAAGGGTTTTGATGTTATCATTCCTTATTTACTTACAAACACTGAAGATGCGGAATTGTTGAGAGAAATTGCAAAGCACACAGATGCAAATTTCTTTGAAATATACATCACACTTGACCGTAATGAAGCAATCGATAGGCTGTTAAAAAGAGGTGTGTGGGGTGAAGAAGGGTCAGAACAATTAACGGAAGCTGATTTACCTGAAATTGAAGAGCTTTATGCCAAGATGGAAAGCAGTATGGGTTCTCTCACAGCAGTAAAGTTTCTTTCGGTAATACAAAATGATATAGACGGAACTTACGACAAGTTTCTTAAGTTGATGTATTAGAGTTTTGAGAAAAGTAAAATGCCCTAACTTTCGGGTTTAACTAGTCTAGTAGACTGTTTAAAGAAAACAAAAAACACCCGGCTGAGGGTGCTCTTTGTTTTTTGTGATGGGAAATAGCGAAGATTGCTCTTTCTTTTCCACATAGCGTATTTACCTCCGCTACCTTCATAGTATATCACGACGATTTGAAATGTAGTTGGGGAAAAGTAAAAACCATCAAGCAGTGCGTGATGGTTTTTACTTTAATTACAGTTGCAATTATTTAACTGAGTCTTTAAGTCCTTTCGCAGCGCGGAACTTTGGAGCGCGCATTGCTGGAACCTTTACAGTTTCACCAGTTCGTGGATTACGAGCTTCGCGAGCAGCACGCATTTTAGCTTCGAAAATACCAAATCCAGCAATTGATACAGCGTCGCCGTCTTTCATAGCAGCTTCGATGTTACCAAACACTGCTTCAACTGCTCGTTCTGCATCTGCCTTTGTAGTTCCAAGTACTTCGTGTACTTTGGCGATGATATCTGCTTTATTCATATTCAGAAGTTATTATTCTTTTTAAAGAGTGATTAAAATTTTGTGCCGAGGTGTTCCCGACGCTGCGCCCAAATATTTTTGGCCTAACAACATTATATAGCAAGGTAATTTGGGTGCAATGCCTAGCGGGGCGAAAAATGTGTGTTGTAATTTTATTAAAACCAGCACGTGATGTGCTGGTTTTAACGTCGCTAACGTGCGTAACTGACAACTCTCGTTTCGCGAATCACGTGGACTTTGATTTCACCAGGGTACCGCAACTGAGCTTCGATATTGGTGGCGATGGTACGCGCGAGCGTATGCGTTTCAAATTCGGTCATGTTGGTCGGGTTTACAATCACACGAATTTCACGACCGGCAGCAATCGCAAACGCTTTTTCTACACCATGTAATGTAGTAGCAATGGCTTCGAGGTCCGACAGACGTTTAATATAGTTTTCAATAGAATCACGGCGGGCGCCAGGGCGTGAACCAGAGAGTGAGTCACAGACTTGGACAATAAGTGATTCTGGAGTTTCGTACGGATATTCCTCGTGGTGGGCACGCATGGCGAGTATGACTTTTTCATCGACGCCGTATTTCTGCAAGATGCGAATCCCAATTTCCACGTGTGTACCAGCTACTTCGTGACTAACGGTTTTACCAATGTCATGGAGGAGGGCACCGGCGCGCGCTACTGCTACATCGGCCCCAACTTCCTCAGCAATAATGGCGGCCATATTGGCCATTTCAACAGAGTGCCAGAGTACGTTTTGACCATAACTGGTACGGAAGTGGAGGCGACCTACAATTGATACTAAATCAGGATGGAGGTTTGGCACGTTAGCTTCGTAACAGGCTTTTTCACCAAACGCGCGCACGGTCTTGGCGACTTCAACTCGGGCTAATTCCACTGCTTCTTCGATTTTTGCTGGCTGAATGCGCCCGTCCTTCATTAATGCCTCAAGTGCCACACGGGCAATTTCTCGGCGGATTGGATCAAATGATGACAGTACGATATAGCCTGGTGTTTCATCAATTAACACGTCTACTCCGGTGGCGCGTTCAAAGGCGCGAACGTTACGACCTTCTTTTCCGATGACCTTGCCCTTTAAGTCGTCACTAGGAATTTCAACGTTACTCGTCATGATGTTGGTTGGCATTTGGTTGCCAACGCGGTGAATAGCGGCGAGTAGGATATTAGTGGCCCTGGCTTCAATTTGTTCGTTATTGAAGATTTCGATTTTTTGCAGTCGAGCGGTCAGGTCTTCGGTTCGTTCTTTTTCTACTTTGGCAATGATGCGTTCAAACGCTTGTTCAGGAGTGATGCCGGCAAGGGTTTGTAGTTTTTCATCAAGTTCGTTTTTGCGTTCATCCAAACGAGCTTTTAGGCTTTTTACTTCATCGATTTTACTTTGTAGTGATTCTTTTTGGGAATCAATATCAATTTGACGAGTATCAAGCAACTCCTCTCGTTTATCGAGACGGGATTCTTTTTGACTTAGCTTTTCTTCGGTCGCTTTGGTTTCAGTTTTGGCTTCAAGTAGGATGTTCTCAGCTTTTTCTTCGGCGCGTTCGACAATTTTGATTGCACGTTCTTCGGCTTCAACCATCTTTTCTTTGATGGTAATTTCGATTGAAGATTTATTTGAAAGCGCGTGCAGATAGCGCAGGTAGTAGCCAAGAGCCAATCCCACCCCGAGTCCAGCAATCAGTATTGCCAGTGGGAATAGTAACGGCATAGGTGTTTCAACTAATTTATTAAACAGAAAGTCGGACGGTCAGCATTGATAGAGGTCAGACATCCGCACTGTACCAGATAACTTAATATTTGTACATGAGTATAAAATTTGATACATTTGAACCAGTATAAGAAATAGAAAGGGTATCAGATGAAATGTATAGTTCGCCTGGCACAAAGTGGTGTGCTAAACAGAATGTACGAATCGTTTGCGGGAGTTCTGATTATGCTGTGTTTTTGGTATATTACACCGCACCACATTGTGTTCCTGGTTTTACTGGGAATTCTTGGTAGCCTCGTGTTTTATGATGAGTGTCGGCAATGGCGTAAATGGTGGCAGTCCAGACAAACATGAAAAAAGCCTGCTGGTTAATCCCAGCAGGCCTTCTTTTTATTAAGAATAAATCTTATCTACGAGGCCATACTTCAACGCCTCGTCTGCATCCATGAATAAATCTCGGTCAACGTCGGCTTCAATTTTTGTTAGCTTTTGGCCGGTGGCTTTGGCGAGCATTTTGTTCAATCGGTCGCGGGTTTTAATGATGTGCTTGGCAGTAATGTCGATATCTGACGCCTGTCCGTACGCGCCCCCTGACGGTTGGTGAATCATGACTTCGGCGTTTGGTAGGATAAAGCGCTTATTTTTTTGCCCTTGTGACAAAATGAGTGATCCCATTGACGCTGCCATTCCTACACATACGGTCGCTACATCTGGTTTGATGTGGTGCATGGTATCAATAATTGATAGTCCTGCAGTGACGCTACCACCCGGTGAGTTGATGTACAGGTAGATGTCTTTTTTCGGGTCCTCGGCTTCGAGGAAGAGTAATTGCGCTACTACGAGGTTGGCCATGTGGTCTTCGATACCACCGGTAATGAAGATGATACGTTCTTTGAGGAGTCGTGAGTAAATATCATACGCGCGTTCACCACCTTGGGTTTTTTCAATCACCATCGGCACGAGCTGAGCAGTTTCTGGTTGAGTGTGTTTCATATATAAGATGTATTGTTAGGGTCTGGGGTAAGAGAATGAGGTTGTACCAGACGTACCTATCCTAGCAAATTGGTCAGGAAAAAGAAAATTAAATGAGCCACAGAGTGAGAAAGTCTGGGAGACTTTCGCAAGAGGTTGCCAGCTCTTTTGGAAAAAGAGCGATAACCTAAACAGCTTCTGTAAGAAGTAGTGACAATGGCGAATTTAGTTCCCGATTTGCCCCTTCCTAGGGCTGCACAGTGACCAAATGTCACTGTGCAGAACCGTTTGAGATATTTTGAATTTTTTCAAAATATCCAAACGGTGTACTGTTCCTGTAAGGAAAATTACTGGAACCTGTCCTGGTTGCTATATAAATAAAATGGCAGGGCGATGTTTCGCGCCCTGCCACTGATGACGTGGACCGTGGTAGTTACGGCCGTTGTTACTGGTGCTGTACCAGCTCGAACCAAACGCCATCTTGGTCACTTCAATTGCACGTCTGTAGTGCAATATCCGTGTGCCCGTATTCACCCCCTCTTGGGAAAAGGATTACTAACGGGCAGTCCCGACGTGAGTCTGAGCCTAAGCCCTCCTCATCAAATCGCATCCGATCACCCCAATTCGCTGCAACACTACTATGGGCATATGACAGTGGACCCCGGTAGTGTAGCAATAGTTGGAAAAAAGAAAAGGGGAAGGCGAAGAACGCATTCCCCTTCCATCTTGAACCACAGCCAGTTCAGATGATGGTATCGATTGAGCGCATGGTCGGATCATCTTCCCAACCAAATGGAAAGACATGTCCGCAAATGGGTTTCGACATTGCAACTCCCCTCTCATGACCGGAATTGGTCATGTCATCAAATCATATAGAGATATAAGTCTTGGGTCAAGCATGTTAGAAAAGAGAATATTGAATATTGAATATTGAAAAGTGAAAGCTGTTATTACTCAGCTAGCTTTATGGACGCGTTAAAGTGACTGAGATACGAGGTGAAAAAGCGTGGGACGCTTTTGCAAGACTCATTGTGCTGTAGAGCCAATGAGTGGACAGTTTCTGTAAGAAAAAAAACAAAAAATGACCCGAGGTGTACCGAGCGTACATTGAGGGTCATTTTTTGTTTTTCAACAAAGTAGATTAGTTGCTTTTACTCGTTCTCCAATAGCTTCATTACGGCTTCATTAGTCATGACTGAAGCAACATAAATCTCCACTCGATGTTTATCAGCATCTTTGTATTGTTCAAGTAATTGAGCTACTTGGGCATCAAGTTGAGCTTGGTCTGGCTTGACCTCTTCTTTTTTGGCAATTTCATTTAGTACCAATTGGAGTTTTGCTCGTTTATCGGCAGCAGGTGTCCAATCTTTTTTTAAATCATCTTGAGTTTTGTTGATGTGTTTGAGGTAGTCCTCCATTTTGAGGTTTGATTGTTCCAAGTCCTCATTCATCTGCGCAAACATTTGATTGAGTTCTGAATCAATTAATACTTGGGGTATATCCATGACACTAGCTTCAATAATAGTGTCGGTAATTTTGGCACGGTGAGCACTCTCTACCATTTGTTTCTTTTCAATCGCCAGGTGTTCACGGATTTTTGACTTGAAATCTTCAACGGTTGCAAATTGCCCCGGTTGTCCCAATGTCGCTACTACTTCGTTAGTTAATTCTGGAATCGGTAGTTTCGCGAGGTCAGCTTCGGTTTCTAGCGGTTCTTCAATTACTTCATTACTGTCAGTTGACTCAGCTTTGGCAGCGGCCTTTTTCTGGAGTCGTTCGTAGGCGGCTTTTTGGCGGAGAATGTCATTAATTTGTTTATCAACGTCAGCGTCAGTGACTTCTGTTGATTCTTTGGCGGCATTTACGGTTTTAGCAAGCGCCTTGTAGTCAGGGAGGGTAATGGTAGGGAGAACAGCCACCGTAGCAGTAAATCCGAGTGGGTTTTCAGGCGCAATTTTAGTAATAGAAATTTGTGGGTACCCGATAGCATCAATATCATGTTCTTCTAATATATGAGGGTACATATGGGCAATGGCTCGCTCGGCCATTTCAGCCAAAATAGCCATTTCGCCAATGGTTTTAACGATGACTGCTTCTGGAACATGCCCTGCACGGAAACCATCTATTTTAACGTTTTTTCCGAGCGCTTTAATGGCACCAGCTCGTTCTTCGAGCAGTTCAGAATAGGGAATTTCGCCGGTAATTTTAACCTGTGAACCCTCTTGTTTTTCAACGGTAAAGGCTTTCTTAAAGTCGATATCGTGGTGATGATGTGATTGTGACATAGTACGGGCTAGTGTACCGATAAGTGAGTAAAATGCAAGGCAAAAATATTGAAAATAGGATATGGAAAATTGAAGATAAAAAAGAAGAGGGATTCCTGGGCTGACAACATATGCCAGCGTGGAATCCCTCGGTTGAGGCGGTCTATGACCGCGGTTTTAATTTAGTGCACTGCACTGGTGGATGTCCGGCCTTGGACCTGCGTGGCGCTTCAGTGGCCGAAATGAAATGCGGAATGACCCTGCATCAGCAATCCTTTCATGAAAGGCGTTTCTTTTCTCCCTCAAACAAAGGGAGTGTATTTATAGTAGAGGATTCTGGTAAATATGCAACTAAACTATTGCCCAGCTGCAATAGCAGCATCCAGCTCTGCTTCAATAGCAGTGGTCTCATTCACAAGATCTTCGAGGTTAGTGCTCTGTGCATCAGCGGCAATAGCATCAAGTTCGTCTGAGGTGCTGACGACATCCATGAGTCCGGTGCGGGCTTCGGCAGTAGTGCTCTCAGGTTCGTTGTTTTGTTCGGCTGTTGGGCGGGTAATGGTTTCGGTTACCACTTGTTCACTCATGACGATGGTGTACCAATAATAAAATCCCGCTAAAATTGCCACGAGAATTAAAAACAGTAATACAATGATTGGAGCAGTCAGGAGTTTTGGTGCAGCGTTGTCTTCCAGCGGTTGATTGACCTTTGGTGCGGGAATGTGCATTTCCTCACCTTCAAAATTCGGTTCAATGATTGTGTGTCTTTTTTCCATATATTAATTATTAGTTGCTGGACTAGAAGTGCTGACTGTTTCTGGTGCTGGTACTGTTGTATTTTGAGCTAGATTAATAGTTGCCAGAATACTCTGGTGAGCAGCAACAATAACCTCGCGGGTAGTGAGGTAGGTGTTTCTTAAATTAACCCAATTTTCCCGAGGGGTAGCTGAGCCAACAAAAGCATTGACTTCAGTATCAATTGTTGCCAGTCGTCGTTTGGCTTCATCGAGCTTGGTCTGCGCGAGTGCCAGCTCAGTGCGAGCGGCAGAAACATCTTTGCCTTCTGCTTCCATTTTAGTGAGCCGTGAGCTGAGTCGGTCTGTGACGTTTTGTAGTCTGGCGACGGCACTGTCCATCCGGTTGCTCATATTAGCTGCCAGGTTAGTGAGTCTGGTTTGGGCGATTCGTTGGAGGGTTGGTTCTGCGATAAATGGGCGGCGAGGGGGAGTAACGGTGGTAGTTCCCGGAGCCGTTACTGTTGTGCTTGCGGTGGTTGTTTGGGCGGTAGCAGACGGAATCTGTAGCAGTAAGCTACAGAGAATAACAGGAAATAATAAACAATATCTTTTCATACTAAATAGTATAACCCACCATGACGGTGGGTTATATCTCATCAGTGTTTAAAAGAAACTTACAGTTTTAATGCGGGCAGAATTTGTTTTTTGCGAGACAAAATCCCCGGGAGTATCTCGGTGTCATTTTCGACGGTCACACCAAATGAACTAGTGATAACTTGTTTTGTCAGTTCATTGTACGTAAATACGGTCGCGTGTTCTTTGAAGATATCAACCACAAAGAATAGAACATCATCAATGTCATTTTCTTCTGTGACACAGGTTTTGATAGCCTCGACAATTCCAGCTTTGCGCGCGAGTACGGTATCGGTGTTGGTGGTTTCAATGACCGACACGCGGAAGTTTTTGTCACCAACTTCGTATTTTTTACTATCGAGTTTGATGAGTCCACTGTCACTAAAGCTTGAGATATCTGATTTGGCCGCAAACATTTCGTCAGCATATGACGTAATTTCGATGTTCAGTCTACCAGCTAGCTTTTCAGCTACGTCTTTATCGTGTGGGGTGGTAGTTGGTGATCTAAATCCAAGAGTGTCAGAGAGAATCGCTGACAACATTAAACCAGCAATATTTTCTGGAATAGAAATACTCGAAGCTACAAAATGGTCGTGCATGATAGTGGCAGTACACGCTACCGGTTTAATGACGATGTCAGTTGGTGTTTCGGTCGTTAATCCACCGACTAGTTTATGGTGGTCAATCAGTGCCACAATATTCATCTCGTTAATATTGGCAGGTAGCTCCTGGGGGTTGTTGGTGTCTACCACCACTACTGATTCTCCAGCAGTGAGCTCGGGCAGTAATTCTGGTACCGCAAAACCAAAACGTTGCAACACAAAGCTTGTTTCACTATTGAGGTCTCCGAGTACGTACGGAGTAGCGTCATGCGCTGTGTGTTCGTTTAAATACCACGCGTAGACAATTGCGGCGGTAGTTGCATCAGTGTCAGGGGAAATATGTCCAAAAACTTTTACCATAAAAATATTATAGTTAGATTACTAAGGATTGTAGTGTAGAACAGGAGTGCGGTCGTTGCAAGATAGGTTGTAACATTGACTCCTGGCAACAAATGATTATAGTGCTTCATAGACATAGTGGAGGATAGTCATGGACCAAATTTCAGAAGCAGAGTTCCAGAGTGATATGCAGGTAGCTGTTTCTTCAAATACTTCTGATACACAGCGTACACAATCAATTGAGTGGCAGGTAGGACGTTCAACAAATCATGATCAGAAAATCCTGCACTGGTTAGCGAATCTAGAAGTTTCAGATCGTTCCAGTCAGATTAGATGTCAACCTTTACTACGTACAATCTGTGTATCTCCTGTCTCAACAACTGAAGGTTTGCTAAGTTTTTACCTTCAAACATACCAGAAGTTTAAGAGTGTTCATGTTCGAGGACAAGTCCGAGACGTACTGTTCAGTTCACAGAGTCAGTTCTTACATCAATTTAAAAAACTAGATGAAAGTACCAAGCAACGGTTGCTGGCTGATATGTTTAGTATCGATCCGTACCAATCAATGTTTTCTTTGGAAATTTGTTGCGTGGCCGAATGTTGTGATTGGGGAGTATTACATCGGTTACTCCCATATCGTGAATCTTGCATGGGTGAGAGCGATACGAGGACGGTGGCTACACAATGGTTGCGGGTATGGCAGACGTATTGTGATGTTACTGACAGCAACGAAAAAGGCGCGAGCTAGCTCGCGCCTTTAAACGTTTAATTTTATAGTTAGGCCTTGTTTTCTTCCTCCTTTGCTACAAGTGCCTCTGCTTCTTCGGGAGTATCAATTTCATCCATTTCTTCGTCATCTGGATTGACGGCGTCGCGGTCTGCGGTGGCGGCATCATCTTCAACACCGACTGGTTCTACCGTTGTACCAGATTCATCTTCTAAATCATCAATTTCTGTCCCCGCAGGAGAATCAACTGGTGCATCAATAACGGTTTCGCCACTGGCGTCTGCTTCTGCTAGCGCATCACCTGTTTGCGCTGATACAATGTCAATTTTCCAACCAGTGAGCTTAGCAGCCAAACGAACATTTTGTCCGCCGCGACCGATAGCTAGTGATTGTTGGTCAGGAGCAACTTCAGCCACCGCGTGTCCACGTTCAACCAATTCAGCATTAGGTTCAGACACAATTTTCACTGACAACACTTGTGCTGGAGATAGCGCATCTTCGATAAACTCACTTGGAGTGGCTGACCATTCGATAATATCGATTTTTTCACCACCAAGTTCCGACATGACGGTTGAAACACGAACGCCACGTTGACCAACCATTGAACCAACCGGATCAATGTGAGAATCCGTTGCAAATACAGCGATTTTTGAACGAGCGCCGGCTTCACGAGCCACTGATTTTACTTCCACAGCACCCGTTTGGAGTTCTGGTGCCTCAATTGCAAATAGTCCCGCGAGGAAATCACCATGGGCACGAGATAGTTTAAGGAAAATACCACGTGGTGTTTCTTCTACCGCGAGCAAAATAGCGCGAATTCGTTCACCCGGTTTGTATCGTTCACCCGGAATTTGTTCATCGTACGGCATGATGGCCGTTACGCGACCGAGGTCTACATAGAGATTTCCCCGTTCAAATCGCTGTACGTGACCGATCACAATATCACCGGCTTTTTGTCCAAATTCTGCGAGCGCTGATTCTTTTTCAGCTTCACGGATCTTTTGTACGATAACTTGTTTCGCAGTTTGGGCAGCAATCCGACCGAAATCATCTTTTGGTTCAAGCGGGAACACGAGCTGCTCTCCGAGTTGGGCACCTTTTTTAATCATTTGGGCCGTTGATAACATAATGTGCTTTTCTTCGTCGAAACGCACTTTTTTGATACCTTCAGCGTCCGGAATTACGTCTTCTTCTTCAATTTCTTCTTCACCATCTTCTAGTGGTGCCTTGAGCATGCTCTCATCAACCACAATTTTGATTTGGTTAAAGGTAGTGTCACCGGTAGCAAAATCAAAGTGGGCGGTGATAATTTGCCCTCGTTTTCCGAATTCTTTTTTATAGGCAGTAGCGAGTGATTGCTCAATCGCATCAATCATCTTGGCGCGGGGTATACCGCGTTCTTCTTCCATCTCGGTCAGTACCGCATGAATAACTTTTAAATCGAACATAATTGGTTTTCTTAATATGTGAGGGGTATGCCCCTTTGGTTGTAATAATTTTTTGTAGTTAGGACCAACAATTGTCTTCTAGACAGAGAACGCGCGAGCTTGTGCCCGCGCGTATCAGTCATAATAGTACTATAGCTAAAAGTAAGGGCATTGTCAAAATATGAACTACTTCACAAATCTCTCAAATCTTTGAAGAAAAATTTTAGTAAATATTCTTGATTTGCAAACAGTGTGACGTCATTATATTTGTGATTGTTTGGTATACTGTTTGGGCAACAAGTTCTTTTGTTCGTTAATTTTTTGGAGTGCTATGCGTATCGCTGATGATCAATTAAAAAAATTCATCCTTGATTCAAACCTTGTGACCAAGGCTGATATAAGCAGTGCCGAAAAAGTAGCGACTGAAGAAAAACGTACCCTAGCCGAAGCATTAATTGCGGGCGGGTACCTCACCGAAGACGATATGCGGCGTGTCGAATCGTATGTGCTGGGTATCCCATTTGTATCTCTCAAAGATATCAAAATTGAGTTTGAAATATTGTCGCTTATTCCTGAACCTGTAGCCCGGACACACAATATTATTGCGTTTAAGAAAAATGAATTTACGCTTGAAGTAGCGATGCTTGATACGGCTGATTTGCCAGCGATTGACTTTATTAAGAAAAAAGTAGGCTTGAAAATCTTACCTCGATTGACTGATACCGAATCAATGCGCGGTGCACTGCGTCAGTACCAAAAGAATCTCAAAGATGAGTTCGGCGACATCATTATGCGTGATGCTAGTGCCCTCAAGATTGTGGCAGAAGCTGACGGGGAAGAAGCCTCAGAAGCGGATCTTAAAAAAATGGCCGAAGACCTACCGGTGGTGCGGATTGTTGATACCTTGCTTCGACACGCCATTATCCAAGGTGCGTCCGATATTCATATTGAACCAATGGAGAATGAAGTACTCGTGCGGTACCGCATCGACGGTATTTTAAATGATGCCATGAAGTTGCCTAAAATTGCTGCCGGCACGATTGTGGCACGATTAAAGGTGCTCTCAAACCTAAAACTCGACCAAAAACGATTACCGCAAGATGGTCGCTTTAAAATGGAAATGGATGGACAAAAAGTGGCCTTTCGTGTGTCGATGCTTCCCGTGTATTTTGGTGAAAAAGTGGTGATGCGTTTGTTGCGTGAGAATCGTACGGGGTTTTCACTCGAAGGTATTGGTTTTCACGGGAGTACGCTTGAACGTATTCATAAAGCGACGCGGGCAACTACCGGTATTATTTTGGTGACTGGTCCGACCGGGTCTGGTAAATCGACCACCCTCTATACGGTGCTCGATTTGCTTAATACTCCTGAAGTAAACATTTCTACCGTTGAAGACCCAATTGAATACCAGATGGCGCGGGTTAATCAAACACAGGTGAAACCAGATATTGGCTTTACCTTTGCGGCTGGTTTGCGGTCACTCATGCGTCAGGATCCAGACATTATTATGGTAGGGGAAATCCGTGACCAGGAAACTGCCAGTTTGGCTATTAACGCGGCGCTTACCGGGCACTTGGTATTGGCTACAGTGCACACAAATTCATCATCAGGAACCGTGGCCCGGTTGATTGATATGGGAATTGAGTCGTTTTTACTCGTGTCTACATTACGGGTAGCGATTGGACAACGACTCGTTCGTAAACTCGCTGATGACAAAATCGGCTATGTGCTGTCAAAGGCGGAACGGGATGAACTCGCCAATCATGTCAATATGGATCTCGTGTTGAATACATTAAAGGAAGAAAAAATTGTTAAAGACGATGCCACCTGGAACGATATAACGTTTTATCATCCAAAAGAAAAAGGCCAGACCGAAGATGGCTATGTTGGTCGCATGGGTATTCATGAAGTACTCGAAATGTCTCCAACTATTAAAGATATGGTGATGGCGCATAAAACCGGTGATGAGATTGAAATTCAAGCCCGTAAAGAAGGGATGCTCACGATGATGGAAGATGGTATCTACAAGGCTGCCCGAGGACTAACCTCAATTGAAGAAGTACTTCGAGTAATTAGTGAGTAACATCATGGCTAAATTTACCTATACCGGTCTCGATACCGAAGGGAAAAAAGTCAAAGAAACTGTGACGGCCGATGATCGGTATGCGGTCTACGATATTGCGCGCAGTAACAACCATACGGTTGAAAGTATTGAAGAATCAAGTGGCTTCGCGCTGAAGAACTTGATCAATATGGACGCCATTAACTATAAGTTAGGCAAGGTAAAACAAGATGAGCTCGTGATGATGACCCGCAACCTCGGTTCGATGCTTACGGCTGGGCTCACTATTACTCGAGCCTTGTCAGTAATTGAACGACAAAGTACTAATGCGAAACTCAAAGGCGTCGTAAAACAAATTATTGATAACATCAATAAGGGTGGGCAATTTTTTGAAGCCCTGGCTGCTTTCCCCGAAGTATTTAGTGATTTGTATGTAGCGATGATTAAGGCTGGAGAAGAGAGTGGAAATTTGGCTGATTCACTCCAGACGCTCGCAGTGCAAATGGAGCGCTCAGCGAACCTAAAAAAGAAAATTAAAGGGGCGATGATGTACCCGTCGATTGTATTAATGGCCATGGTTATTATTGGGGTGCTGATGATGATTTTTGTGATGCCGCAAATTACCGGTGTGTTCAAAGAAATGGGAACCGATTTGCCGGTAACGACTCAATTTTTAATTTCTGCTAGCGATTTCTTTGTTGAGTACACTGTGCTTGCAGTCGGTGGAATGATTGGGTTTGTTATTCTGTTGCTCTATGGACTCCGAACTAAATACGGCAAAATTGCCACCTCGTGGCTGGTGCCAAAACTACCGGTGATTGGAACATTGGCCAAAGAAACAAACTCAGCGCGTACAGCGCGTACACTGTCATCGTTACTTAATTCAGGAGTTGATGTGATGCAGGCGTTAGAGATTACCGAAGAGGTGGTGCAAAACTATTTTTATAAACAAATTATTCGCAGTGCACGAGACCGGGTAGAAAAGGGAACACCACTGTCGGAGTCATTCGTAGAGCGAACGGATTTGTATCCCGTACTCGTTGGGGAAATGATTTTGGTAGGTGAAGAGACCGGACAAATTGCCGGCATGTTAGGCGAACTGGCTATTTTTTACGAAACCGAAGTAGAGCGAAAAACCAAAGACCTTTCAACGATTATTGAACCACTCTTGATGGTGGTCATTGGTGGCGGGGTAGGGTTCTTTGCGCTCGCGTTGATTGCACCGATTTATTCAATTGGCGATGGTATTAAATAAAAAACAACCGCAGTCGGGTTTTTCGCTAGTAGAGATTTTGATTGTGTCAGCGGTAATGCTGGTGGTTTTTGGCGGACTACTGATTAGTTTTCGGTATTCTCTTGAACTGATTTCACATAGCCGAGCAAAATTAACCGCACTGACACTTGCAAACGACAACATGGAGTATATTCGCTCGTTGTCATATAACGCGGTCGGAACGGTATCAGGTATTCCGTCCGGTTTAATCCCTCAGGTTAGTACTACGACGTTAAACGGCATCATGTTTACGAAGCGGGTGTTGATTGATTATGTAGATGATGATGCAGACGGACTCGGGGTTGCTGATAGTAATGGTATTACAACAGATTACAAACAAGCCAAGGTGACGCTTTCGTGGACACTACGGGGCGTAACTAAAGAAGTGTTTTTAGTATCGAACATTATTCCACGTTCTATTGAAACAGATGTGGGCGGTGGCACCGTGCGCGTAAATGTATTCAATGACGACACCGTACCACTACCCGGAGCAGATGTGAGGTTGATAAATACCACCCTGGTACCAAATATTGACGTGACTCGCTCGTCTGACGCCTCAGGAATAGCCCTTTTTGGCGGCGCACCAGCGGGATCGGATTATGAAGTAATTGTTACCGCTCCGGGCTACTCAACTGATAGAACTATTAAAGCTACCACGACGCTGCCAAACCCGACACGGTTACCTATTGCAGTTGTTGAAGCTAGTGTATCGACACTGAATATGTTCATCGATGAATTAAGTGATGTTTCGATAGCGGCGCTTGCAAATAAAGTGCCAGCGGTAATTACTGAGCCATTTACGGGTACTGGTGGTATTGCTACCTCAACAGACACGGCGGTGACGGGAGGTCGGTTACAATTGCAAGGAGCCCCTGGTTCGTATAGCGGCAGTGGCGTGGCGTATTTGTCTGCTTCAATTCCCAGTCCGCTTGCCGGTTGGGATTATCTGCTTGTTGAAGGAACTGAAACTAGTAACACCAATGTGCTAGTGCGTTTCTATACCGGTAGCAGTACGGCGTATGCTCTTATTCCTGACAGTGAGCTTCCCGGGAATGCAGTGGGGTTTTCTATAGGAGCATTTGATATCACTCAACTCGATGCTGTGTTGTATCCCGAAGTGACCATCGGACTGACACTTACCACTACAAATGCAAATGAGACACCGCAGGTTGATGCAGTAGTGTTAGGGTACACTGAAAGCCAGTCTCCGTTTGCGAGTGAATCATTAATATTTACTGGAGCAAAAAGCATTGGCACCCGAGCGGATGCGTCAATAGTTTACAAAACGGTAATCAGTACAACAACGAATGCTTCGGGCCAAGTCACGTTACGAAATATTGAGGCGGACACATACACCGTCAGTTCTGCTGGTTACGATGTAGCAGCGGTGTGTGTGCCTACGGGGTTAACTGTAGTTCCGGGAACCAACACAGATTTAGAATTGCTATTCGCTCCGGATACCGCCAACTCGTTACGGGTCGCCGTAACAACTGCGGGCGGTTCTCCTGTGATAGGTGCAGTGGTTGAATTAGAACGAGGCGCTTTTTCAGAGACGCAAGTGACGGGCAGTTGCGGGCAAGTATTTTTTAACAGTTTAACGCCCGCAATTGACTACACACTAGATGTACAAGCTGCTGGATATACGAGCCAAAATTTAGTAAATATTGATATCAGTGGGGATGAACTTCAGAACGTCACATTTTAATATGAATACTGTATTTTTCTCTAAAAAACAAAATGCGCAACATGGCTTTACCTTGATTGAAGCTGTAATGGTGGTGGCCCTTAATACCGTTTTGCTGTTTGTGATCACGAATACCATTACCCAGATGTATAAAAATCATGGGTATACCTTTGAACAGTCAAATGAAATAGAAGTTGCGCGCAAAGGTCTGGGAACATGGGTGCGCGATGCTCGTGAAATGACAACGGGCGCAAATGGTGCGTTTGCATTGGTGCGTGCGGGCACGAGTACTATTGGTTTTTACAGTGATATTGATAAAGATAATAGTATCGAATACATCGAGTACGTATTGGGGACTTCAACAACGTTGAGGAAATTTACCTACAACCCAACTGCCTCCTCGACCTACAGTACCACCACCCCAAGCTCGATCGAAGTAATGTCTGAATATGTGCAAAACGGTAGGCAAAATGTGGTTATCTTCCGCTACTATGATAGTAATGGTTCACTCGTGGCTTCACCACAGGCAATGATTTCCGATATCTCATACATTACGATGAACTTGATTGTAAATATTGATCCAGTGCGGTCGCCGGGTGAGTTTATGCTCCAAGGTAGTGCGGCTCCGCGGAATCTTAAAACCAACTTATAATTATGAATACGCACAGTGCCAAACAAAAAAAGTATTCAGGTGGATATTTGATGATCCTAGTTTTGGTATTCGGGGCAATTTTTTTCACTATCATTAGTTCATTTACCGTATTTATTGTGACCCAAAGTCGGCTAATTGCACAACGAGTCGAGCTAGAAACTGCCGGACAAATTGCAGAGGCCGGACTTAATTATTATAAATGGTATCTTGCACACTACCCGAACGATGTAACCAATGGTACGGGATTGCCCGGCCCGTATGTTGGCGTCTACAATGATCCCGAGGGGGGTCCGATAGGGGAGTACTCACTATCAATTGCGAGTACTACCTACTGTGGTGATGTGGCGTCAATCCGGGTAACTTCTGTCGGAAGTACGTACGCGATGCCAAACATTAAACGAACGATGACGGCTCGTTACACCAAACCAACCGTGGCTGACTATGCGTTTATTCTCAATAGTAATGTCTGGGCAGGAGCTGACCGGATAGTGAATGGACCCTATCACTCAAACGGCGGTATTCGATTCGATGGAACAAATAATGGGTCAGTTACTAGTGGGCAGACAACATGGACGTGTGATAGCGGATTTGGATGCTCACCAACGGGAAATCGCAACGGGGTATTTACTACGACTGGAAACCCTAACACTGCGCTCTTTGATTTTCCGGCTTCTAATATTGATTTCAATGGTATAACGGTTGATCTTTCACAAATGAAAACCCGGGCTCAGAACAACGGAGGTCTATATATCCCACCAGCGGGGGGAACTAATGCCGGGTATCGCATTACCTTTAACAGTAATAACACCGTCACAGTACGTCGTGTCACGAGCACCATTTCACATCGTGGTAATGCTACAGGCGCACCTGGTGACTGGGTAGATGAGCGAAATATTATAAATAACTCCACGCTCGTTAATACCTACGTTATCCCCGCGAGTTGTCCGCTTATCTACGTCGAAGATAAAGTTTGGCTCGAAGGAACAGTCGCTAGTAGAGTGGCTATCGCAGCGGCGAGCGACACCGCTACAGATCCATCAATGATATTGCAAGGCAATATCACCTACACCTCTGCTACCGGTTCAGCACTACTTGCCATCGCTGAACAGGACGTTTTAATTGGTGTCAATGTTCCTGAAGATATGTATATCAATGGCATATTTATCGCTAAAAATGGAAAATATGGTCGTAACTTATATTGTGGTACCGGTGTTACTGGTAGTTGTTCCGGAAATAATTTGCCGACAGCTTTTCTATCTTCAGCCGCCTTAAACTCAGAAAACTTCAATGGCACTATCGTCAGTAATGGTCGAGTAGGGACACAATGGACGAATGGTTCGGGCTTTGCAAATCGCTTTAATACCTACGACCGAAACCTAGTGACTAATCCACCACCACTCATACCTTCTACTTCAGACGACTATGAATTCTCTGATTGGCAAGATGCCAACTAACAAAAAAGAGCGGACTAAAGTCCGCTCTTTTTGCTCGTGTTACAATATACGTATATGTCACAAACGAAACATCCGGTAGTCATTGCTAACTGGAAAATGAATCCAGCTACCCAGAACGAGGCAAAAACTATTGCCAAAGCCACCGTTGCCATCGCCAAGAAAAATACCCACGCCACAGTTGTTGCCTGCGTGCCACACATCTATATTGCTGAAGTCAAAAAAACTACTGGGCAGGGTCCACTTTTGGTTGGTGCCCAGAATTGTCATGTTGATGTTAAAGGAGCCTACACCGGAGAACATGCAGCCATGCAAATAAAAGACGCCGGGGGTAATTACGTTATTGTTGGCCACTCAGAACGACGCAAAATGGGTGAGGGCAATGAACTGATTGCTAAAAAAATGTTAGCTGCCACAGTCGCAAAACTAAGCCCAATTCTCTGTGTGGGTGAAGAGGTGCGAGATACGCAGGGTAATTTTTTAACCATGATTGAAACCCAGGTTGTGACTGCTCTGTCAGCTTTGCCAAAATCTCGATTAAAGGATGTGATTATAGCGTATGAACCGATATGGGCAATCGGTACCGGTGCTACGGCAACTGTAGCTGATGTGGAGGAGATGCAGATGTTTATCAAAAAAGTTCTAACTAAACAATTTGACAGAACAATTGCCCGTCATGTCCGAATTGTCTATGGTGGCTCAGTCAATGCAGACAACGCTAGGGAATTATTTACGGGTAGTGGCGTTGACGGATTTTTAGTTGGTGGAGCAAGTTTAAAGCCGGTAGATTTTGGAAAAATTGTGAGCGCTACAAAATAAATTATTTTATGAAAAAAATTACTGAATGTGCTGAATTAACGGGGAAATACGTACTGGTCCGATCATCATGCAACGTGCCGTTAAAAGATGGAGTGGTGCAAAACGCGTACCGTTTAAATCGGGCAGTGCAAACACTAAAATTCCTCAAAGAAGCTGGTGCCAAAGTAATCGTAGTGGCACACATCGGACGTGATGAGCACGACACGCTACGTCCGGTGTTGTCAGCGTTTCAATCACTTATTCCGATGGAGTGGGGTGGGGTAATAGGCAGTCCAGAATTTGCGTCAGCCCGTACCGCGATGCAGGACGGCGATATTATTTTGGCTGAGAATCTGCGACAGTTTGCCGGCGAAGGTGATAATGATGCAGAGTTTGCGAAGCTGCTCGCTCTACAAGCTGAAATCTATGTTAACGATGCATTTGATAACATTCATCGTGATCATGCATCGATGGTAATAGTACCCACACTACTTCCTGCCTATGCGGGTATTACCTTGGCAGAAGAAGTGTCGGAACTGCAAAAAGCCATGGAGCCAACGTCACCATCATTACTTATTTTAGGTGGAGCCAAATTCGAAACCAAAATGCCGTTGGTAGAAAAGTATCTGGATTTATACGACAATGTGTTTGTAACGGGTGCACTGTTAAATGATATTTTAAAAGCTGAAGGTCGTGAAGTTGGGCAATCACTAGTGTCGGAGATTTCGCTTGCAGGGGCCTCGTTCCTTTCAAGTCCAAAATTAATCGCGGCAGTTGATGTGGTTGTTCAAAACGAACGCGGTACTCGCACGGTTAGTATTCAGGGTGTTCAGCCTGATGAAAAAATTACTGATATGGGGCCACTCACCATTGCAAAACTTGCACCATATATTAAAGACGCCGCTACCATTTTATGGAACGGTC
>JAIELQ010000015.1 GCA_019752815.1 Patescibacteria group bacterium | reverse complement strand
GACCCGCAGGTTCTCGTTGGTGCGGTGGGCGACGCGAACACTGACCGGTACCCGTTTCAGGTTGGTCAGTTCGAATCGAGCAACGCGTTCGACGAACACTTGCGGAGCATCATCCTCGAAGGTGGTGGCGGCGGTCAGTCGAAGGAGTCGTACGCCTTGGCGTACCGCTTTGCCGCTGACCACACCGCGACCGACGCCTTCGAGCGCCGGGGCAAGAAGGGCTACTTCTTCACCATGGGTGACGAAGCTCCCTGGCCTACGGTGTCGGCCGCTGAGGTCTCGGCCATCTTTGGTATCAAGGGTGCCGAAGACGAGACCGTCGAAAGTCTCATCGCTCGTGCAAGCGAGCGCTGGGAAATCTTCCACCTCTTTGCCGAGGATGGCAGCTACCGGAACGACGCCGCCATCCATGAACGGTGGCGGAAGCTTCTCGGTGAACGCCTGATCTCGGTCGAAGATTCCAGTCTGGTGTGCGAAGTCATCGCAGGCATCGTGCACATGATGGAAAACGCCTACGACGCTGACCGGGTCGTGGCTGATATCGGACTCTCTGGGTCCGCTGCTGCAACGGTTCGCAACGCGCTGGTGCCGGTCGGTGGTTCATCCATCGTGCCGAAAGCTGGCCAGTCTGGCGGGAAACTTTCCCGACGGTCAGGCGGTACCGGTGGGGTGTCTCGAGTCTGACTCGACCCACGGGCACATACTCATAACGGCGGCATCACGAAGTGATGCCGCCGTTTTCTTAATTCAACCATCTACCAAGGAGTATGAACATGTTCGCTTCAATCGTAACTGACCTGGGGTTTGGTGATGCGGGGAAGGGGACCACGGTCGACTTCTTGGCACGGCAGATCAATGGTGCCACTGTGGTTCGCTTCAACGGCGGGGCCCAAGCGGCGCACAATGTGCACACAACCGATGGTCGTCACCACACGTTTTCTCAATTCGGCAGTGGCACGCTGGTTCCGGGAACCCGCACCTACCTCTCACGCTTCGTACTCTTCGATCCTTACGCTTTGATGCGTGAAGCCGAAGGTCTGATGCGACTCGGGGTTGGGAGTCCTCTGTCACTGGTGACGGTCGATGAGGCAGCTCTCACCGTTACGCCGTTTCAGAAGGCCGCCAACCGCCTGCGCGAAGCATTGCGTGGAGATGGTCGCCACGGAAGTGTGGGCATGGGCATCGGTGAAACAATGGCTGACATGCTTGCATTTCCGGAGCAGGCTGTGTATGCGGTTGACCTGCGTGACGTTGCTGTCTTGACGCAGAAACTACACAAGCAGCAGGCTCTGAAGTACGCTGAGTTCGCTCCTTACTTTGCAGTTCTGTCACACAACAACTTGCTTCGTGACGAACTGCGCGTGATTACTGATCCGGCGATGCCGCGTCTGATTGCCCAAACGATGGTGACCTTGATGCGTTCGTGCACCCTGGGAACCATGGCTACCTTGCGACGCCTATCGGCGACGTCTCCCCTCATTTTCGAAGGGGCACAGGGTATCTTGATTGAC
The DNA here is from genome assembly GCA_019752815.1 of Patescibacteria group bacterium. Lineage (GTDB taxonomy): Bacteria > Patescibacteriota > Minisyncoccia > Phycocordibacterales > UBA918 > OLB19. The sequence continues at coordinate 51,775 of JAIELQ010000015.1, read as the reverse complement.
GAGTGGCATGGTTTCCATCCCTACACCACCTGGAGCACGACTACCAATGACAATGCCAACACGCTCCTGCGTGAACTGATGTACCAGGGGTCCGTTACCCGGTACGGTGTCGTCCGGGCGTACAGTACCCGGCATGGTCCGGGACCGTTCCCGAGCGAAAGCTCGGCGCTCACGACTGCTTTGCCTGATTCCCACAATCACTTCGGAGTTTGGCAACGTGAATTCCGGGTTGGCTGGCTCGATCTGCCACTAACCCGGTACGCACTGACGGTCTCAGCAGGCACTGACGCGGTGGTGCTCACGCACCTCGATCGGTGGGCGACGCTACCAGAGAAAAAAGTCGTGACCCACTATCGCTTGGGGGAGGGAGAGCTCTCGCTCCGGGCTCGGTTGGCTGTGGTGCTTGATGAGACTGTCCGTGAACCGGGCTTTGTCTTCATCAAATCATTCAAGCCAAAAACCGACCTCGAGGATCTCACCTACCAGGAACTTCTCGGGGAAATTGTCACCAAAGCTACTCCGGTCTACCAATCGGTGTCGCACACGGGCGAGGCATATGCCGAGTTTGTTGGCATGATGCTTGACCTTCCGGTAACAATTACTTCGTACGGCAAGACTGCTGCCGACAAACGGAGTACCAAACGCCTCCATATGGTGGCGTGAACTTCAGTTCTTTGTGATGACTGTGCCGCATGACTATTTTTGGTCATGCGGCTTTTTTATACTTACGTTTTCATTGAATGGCCACAAAGTGCAAGTGCTCGGTAATTATTTTGGCATGCTCACCATAAGTTATGTGGACGTGAATATTCCTTGAAATTGCACAATGTCGTGGTACTATAACGATATAATTTTTCTCTATGACTAAAAAACTCGTTGAATTTGGACTCACACAAAAAGAAGCCGAAGTGTACCTCACTCTCTTGCAAGGTGGCGAAGCGACTGCCGACCAACTAGCGAAATCATCAAAACTCAATCGTTCAACCACCTACGTGCAAATTAAGTCTTTGTCTGAATATGGTCTGGTCTCAACCTTTAAACGAGGTAAAAAAACTTTTTTTGCCGCCGAATCGCCCAACAACCTTTCTCGTATTTTAGAACAGCGAAAACAACAGATCGTTATTCAAGAAGCAGAAGTCAGTCAACTAGTACCGGAATTACTTAAGATTTTTGGTAGTTCCATTGACAGGCCAGTTGTTCGCGTATTTGAGGGTAAAGCAGGGTTGGTTTCAATGCGCAACAGCATTTTGGATTCAGGAGCAAAAAGTATGCTGGCGGCTTTTTCTTTTGATAGTATGGCAAAAATTTTCTCCGAGGATGAAATGATGGCTTTTAGTAACAAACGAGCAAGTAAAAAAATTGAATCTCGGTTATTGTACAAAAAGAGTGGTGACGATATCCCCTCAGTTCCACCACAGCAAATTCGTCGAGTTAAAGAAGAAGAATATCCGTTTGGAGCAGATATGTATATTTATAACGATACCGTTTCATTTGCTTCTACTAAGGATCAAATTGTGGGTGTGAGTATAACAAATGCTGATATTGCTAAAACGATGCGGCTGATGTACGACACAGTCTGGAAAACCCTCTCCTAACTACTAAAAAGACAAAAGGGCGCGAGAATCTCGCGCCCTTTCCCAATACATAGACTGCTAACCCCTACAACCTCGGTCTGTCCCAACGGGACCGCAAGGTATTTTCAAAGTAGGAAAGTCATCAAACTAGGTATCGGCATGTGTGGTGCTTAAGCGCCCATTTTTTGTCCCCCTCTTTAATAGAAACTGGAGATAACGAACTAGACTCTCCTCATTAAAGATATCATCTGAAATTACTTTTGTAAAGAATTAATAACAAAAATGTTAATAGACAATTTTGTGGTCATGTCAAATCTCCTCGTAGACGCTTGTATAGCACCACATATAAAAAGTTAGGAAGGGTACGTACAAAAATATTTGTTATTATCTTTTGACAAATTATTTTATAATTCTTATTATATAAATAGTAGCGGGGTTCGCTGCTGCAGTGAAATCAGTTTTGTCGTCGCGCGCTGCCAAGTACAAAAATTATTAGTTCTTTTATTAAATTGTAATAAAAATCATATGGGAATAATTTCATGGATTATACTGGGAGGACTCGCAGGTTGGACTGGATCAATGATTATGGGAACTGACGCTTCACAAGGCGTATTCCTCAATATTGTTATCGGTATTATCGGAGCAATAATTGGGGGATTGGTATTCAGTTTCTTTGGTGCTGCTCCCGTTACAGGTTTTAACTTTTATAGTTTTGCCGTAGCGATAGTAGGGTCCGTCATTGCTATTTGGGCAGTGCAAATGCTCCGTGGTGCCAGCTAACAAAAGTCTCAAAGTGTAGAACGATGATGTTTGTACAACATTGATTTATCAGACAACGTAACTTTACCTAACATATATGGAAACTTTTTCTCAAGGTGCAAATGGCTATGGTTCAAAGCTAAGTGGCGGTAATTCGTCAATGTATGTATACCAAGGGCGCATTTCACTTTCTCGTGGACAGTCGATTTCGGTAGTTGAAGTTTATAGCTAGAAGGTACAGATGGTTGGAGCAGTATATATTCGAAGTAATTACTTATGAACATGTATGATTCAATCTCTTACATTACTGATGCGTATTGGCGTAGTTGTGCTCATCCTTGGTATGACGTACGTTACACCACAGGTGTTTAGTTCTGAGCATGGCCAATTGCCTGCGTCCCCTAATCAAAAAACTATGCGTGATACTAATTTTAAGAACCTTGATATAGTAACGGTTAATTTCTTGGATGCCATCGATGAAGCAACTTCGCACTACGATTCAAGTAATTTCTCAATTACTGAAGAAATGACTGTTCGGGTTAAACTGCGTGATGCGTTTGACGAATATTTCGCGACGCTCATTCCGCTCGAAACACAAGAAGGTCTACAGACTACGGAGCGATCTCGTGACGTCATCCAAGATGCGATTGCTGAATTTATTGAATCAGACAGTCAGTATGCTTCAATGTCGGAGGTGGCGTTAGATCTTGATGCCTATAGCAAGGTCCTGACTGAGTCGCTCATTCATACTGCCGTGAATGTCTAAGTGTATGGCCGTGAGTCTGAGTACAGATGTCAAAAAATGTAGCAAAAACAAAAACCATGGCAGTTTCCTGCAATGGTTTTTGTTTGGCTTGAAACTAAAAAGTTATTCTAGACCCTTGTACCCGAGAGTATCAAAGTATATTACTTTTCTGCCAGCTTGGTAAAATGGAGCCTCGATTTTAATAGCAGAGCTAGTTTTTAGATTGGCAATAAATCCGGCTGGATTTTTGATAAAAGCCACATCGGCACTCCCGTCGTCTGTACCCGTGATGTTGTATGTGACCGGTTCACCTTCGTCAAATCGGACTTTGATACTTTCATCGTAGGTGAGAAATTGACCTTTGTCAGCTTTGAGAATAACTTCTTCACCTTTGCCATCATTTTGATTTCTGATAATCAGTACAAATCGTGACCCATCGTTATACGGAAATTCAAACTCCAGTTCGTTACTTGAAATAAGTGTCGCAAAAGATTGTGTATCTCCAGAGAATTCGTCAGTTTTTGTTTCGTACTTCCAGGCGTTGGTTGGGATTGTGGCTCCCGGTTCGTTAGGCGTTGGATTTGATGTGCTCGTATTGTTAGTTGGAGTTTCTGTGTCTGAGGTACTGCTGCCAATACTCGCCAAGACAATTGGTAGGCCGAATATTACAATGAGTACAGTAAGGATAGGGTGACGAGCAAACCAGGAACGTTGATCAGCAGTACAATGGGGGCACTTTTTTGCACCCTTAGGGATGTCTTGTAAACACGCTTTACACTTTTTTGTTTCTTCCATGATATGGATTTTTTAGGTAGTAATAAGAATTAGTATAATTAAACCAACATTCGCTGTTCTGTGACTATTTTAGCAGATAATCTGTGGCTATTGAATCGATGGGTATACCATATGTTGCATAGAGAGCGTTTAGATGTAAGAGTAATACGTATCGGTCGTTTTATGAATCAGAACACCCAAGTAACAGTGTTTGACGAAGATTTTGCCAAATATGGCGACGCTATTTTTCGTTTTTGTATCGTAAAAGTTTCTAATGTTGAATTGGCTGAAGATTTAACCCAGGAAGTCTTTATGCGGTACTGGGGGTATCTCAAAGACGGAAAGGAGATACAGAATCCGCGGGCACTCCTGTATACCATTGCAAACAATTTGGCAAAGGATTGGTATAAAAAGAAAAAATCAGATTCGCTCGACGATCAGATTGCACTTGGTTATGATCCGGTTGAAAAAAGTGCTGGACCACAAATGTTAGCTGAGCAGGCTGAAGTTATTGACGCGCTGACGCAACTCGAAGAAAATGATCGGGAGGTAATGGTTATGCGCTATGTAGATGGTCTCGACCCGCGAGATATTGCCGTTATACTCAATGAATCGGCCAACGTGATATCGGTTCGCCTCAATCGGGCTACCAAACGTTTGCAGACAATTTTACATTTATGAATCCTGAAATAAAAACAACAGAATACGTAGCGAAACTCAAAGACATAAAACTGTCTGATGCTTCGCGTGCGCGGATTCAAAATAATCTTCACGAGTACGCGGCGTTTCATAGTGTAAGAACAGATGAAGCCAGTCGTTCTATAGGTGTAGTACCAAATGGTACTTCATTATTCTCATTTAAATTTGCCTCTATGCCATTAGTAATTTTACTCGCAGTGATGATAGGTGGGGGAACATCCCTCGCTGCTCAAGGTTCAATGCCGGGTGATTTTCTCTATCCTGTGAAAACTGGTGTTAACGAAAATGTCCGTGAAGCATTAGCCGTGAGTGTAGATAGTGAAGCCAAACTCCAAGCCAACCTGCTTGAAGAACGTCTCGAAGAAGCTCAAAAGTTACAAGCAAAAGGACGACTAACTGCCGACACTGAATCAACAGTAGTGGCCAACATTACAGCCCAGGCAAAACGCGCGGAAGCTGCTGCCGAAAACAGTAGTGCAGACGTAAAACTTGAAACGAAGGCAAAAATTGCCCTTGCTCTCCAGAATTTTGTAGGCACCACAAGTCTTGATACCAAGCTCGCTGCCGAAATGCCAACAGAAGTAGCCGCCAAAATGATGGCGTCAGATTTAGCAACCGGTCTCTACGATATCAACGCTTACCGGGCTGATATGACTGCTCGTACCGAAGCACTTGCAAAAGTGATGGTCGAAAATAAAACTGAGATTGAGGCGAAAGTGCTAGCCGATCTCAATACCAAACTTGAAACGGCGACAAAATTAACTGTCGAAGCCTACGCCCAGGCCGAAGCTGATGCCCGCGCCACCCTTGACCAAGCAGCTGAACTTGTTGGTGAGGTAGAATCAAAATTATCTACCCTAGGACAAGTTGAAATTGACAGTAACACCGGCATGATTACCGACATAGATTTCTCAATCGATCCAATGATTATCGATCGGGGAGACGGAAATGGTACTTCTGACAGTAATGGTTCAGCATCTGGGGCCAGTGTAAATATCGACACCAACGTAAACGGTTCAGTTGATGGAGAAGCAATTGATGCATCGACCGACGCCTCAGTTAGTAGTGGGGTAAACCTAGGACTCTAATACGCCGCAGAAAATGAAACTACAAACTACCGGCACATTCGTGCCGGTAGTTTTATGTATATAAAACAAGTGACCGATTTATAAGTAAGGTGTAAACGGGGTAGTTTTGGGTACTATTGATTTTTATACATTTGTGTGGTATTTTCCAAACCAGAATTGTGTTGCAAAAAGCCGCACAAAAGCACCTGGAGACGAGATATGTTTCGCAAAGCAATCATTCTACTGATGGCCTTGGTCGCTATCAGCTCTACCGCTGTATCAGATACGGTCAAGCCTTCAATCAAAGAGATGTATCTCGGCGAAACGAAGGTTGAGCTCGAAGTCATCAGCAGTGGTCGTGGTCCGGTGTTCGTTGTACTTCACGAAAACGAGGCGACTGCGATAGCCACTGCCAAAAAGCTTTTGCCGACCAGCGGCGGCATGCTCATCATTTTGCGGCATAGCGGTGAGCGGAATGTGAAATTCATGCTCAAAGGGCAGACCTACCAATTCGACCCTAACCGCATTTTTACCCCGCAGGGAATCAAGAAAACCCTGCGTGGTGGTTCGGCACCCGAAGCAGCTGCCGCGGTTCGTGCGTTGGCCAAAATCATTTTGGTCGAAATCGGCCGTCGACCAATCGTTGCGTTGCACAATAACACTAACGGCAACTACTCGCTTGTGAGTTACCTGCCGGGAAGTCAATACAGTAGTGATGCAGCGGAGGTTCATCAGGTACCAACGTTAGATCCTGATGACTTCTTCTTCACAACTGAAGAATCCGTGTTTTTGGAGGCAAAAAAAGACGGGTTCAATGTAGTTTTGCAGTCAGGTGTGGTTACCGATGACGGATCGTTGTCGGTGTACAGCTTGAGACGGGGACAGCCGTACGTCAACGTCGAAGCTGAGCATGGCAAGAAAAAAGTCCAGCTCGAGATGCTCACCTGGCTCGTACAAAATTTGCGCTAGTTCCCAAACCCAAAAGATACTTCAGTCGCGACCCCCCTGGTCGCGACTTTCTACGTCTATTGACAAAAAATAGTATGATAGTAGCATTTGAAAGGTTCAACCGAGGAGAGGTAACCATGAAGTTGAAAACGTTTCTTGCTACGGCACTTTCCCTGGCACTTTGTGCCACTGCCGCTTCGGCGGACCACGATGAGTGGTACTATGGCGACTGGGCTTTTGACAACAATGAAGGAGGGTCAGAATTTCTGGTCCTCAATGACTACGACGAAGGATTCACCGTGGAGTTCTACGGTGTCGGGGGCTGGTGTGATCGCAAGGGTGCTTCGTACGCCACGATGCGTCAGGTGATTGCGAGCAACGGCGACAATCCTGTCAACTGGAGGGTGGATTCCGTCTGCGGCAATGACAACTACGCCCGGGTCTGTGTGACGGGCGGCAATGGACGAGAAGCCTGTTCCACCTACGGGGTCGCGGATTGGTGGTTGGAAGAATATTACTGATCGACCAATCCCCAGAAGACAAAACCGGCAACATCTTGTTGCCGGTTTCCTTATTTTCTAAATTTAAACGGTGATGAAGATGGTTTTGGTGGTGGTTCGGGTGGTGGGGTAGTGGGCATACGACTGGCGATGAGTGCTTGCAGTTCAGCTTTTCTTTTTTCTGCAGCGGTCTGAACATCAGCTAGGTCATAGAACTTTCGTAGTTCCGCAATAAAGTCACTCGGGTTTGCAAATACCAAACCCTCTTTTTTAGTGATCATACCATCCGTATCTTTGATGAAGGCAAATTGTGCCAGGCGATAATCGTCGCTACCCCATTCCTGGGGGAGTTGGCTGTACTTCTGCTGGTAAGCTTTAATAAGATTAAAGGCCGAGCTGGTATTGGTTATCATTTTCAGTGTGGTGTCACTCAAGCCTTCGTTCATCCATCGGTCGGGATGGGTAAGTCTGGTGAGTGACTTAAACACGTCGGGCTGCTTAATTTGGGGGCTTGTTCATTCATGGGTATAGTATAGCGGTCGAGGTTATATCTGTAAAATTACATATAATAATCCGTCTACTGGCAGCAACTCTTATCGTTAGTATGTAGGTACTTCACTCACATCTCCACCGAAAAATACACCCCTGAGGGCGTTACTGTTTTTACCAGTGAAGCAGTTTGACTCAAGTTAAACACTGTTTGATAGAAATGGAGTGTTCGAATTTCCTTAAGGTTGTTGATTTGTGGTAGCCAGAATAACTATACAAAAGTTAGCGGACTTAAACCGAATGTGCGAAATTAAAATACCAATTTACAATCTCCTCTCTAGTGCGTATGATTGTGAGCATCTTTCTTAATACTCATGTGGAGTTTTGCGAGGGTGATGTCTTTGAATTTTTTCAAAAGTAGCGTCTCAGCATCTATGAATGCCTTCTGAGTTGTTGCGGTAACTGCTTTTTCCAACTGACAGACAGAATTTTCATTACGATTGCCGATGGCAAGAAGAGTCGGTGACTCTACGGCCTCATATACATCAAACAGAGTTACTTTATCCAGGTCACAAGAAAGAAACCAGCCGCCACTGTGTCCCTTGTCGGAGCGTACCAGGCCGTTTTCCCTTAGTCCGGCCATCATTCTTCGCACCACTACAGGATTGGTCTGCATGGCTTTCGCTAACTTCTCTGACGTCACCGTTGTCGGAGAGTCAGCTATATGTAAAAGTATGTGGAGGACATCGGAAAACTTACTGCTCTTTTTCATGATACTTACTGTGTACGCTTAAAGGATAAATAGTACTGAACAGGTAGTAAGAAGTCTAATTTTTCTACAAGTTCAAAACCTGCCACTCTCATCTCCTCAATTACTTTTTCTGCTGGAACTCGATGGCCTGTGGGCTGACCTTCTATTTTCTCTTCCGTACGATCAATAACAACGAGCACTCCGCCAGTTGAAAGGTTCTGTGCAACTTCTGCAAAAAAACGCTTTGGATCCTGGATATGGTGATACACGTCGACGGAGAAGATTACATCCGCCTGTTTTTCCAGGAGAAAGACCCCGTCTGTTCCATCAGAACGCACTTCAACATTCGTAAGTCCTAAGTCACGGACACGGTTCTGAAGGTGTTCGGCCATCTTCGAAGCCTGCTCGAAGCAAATAACTTTGCCGTTTCTTACCTGCTCAGCTAAGCGAACAGAGAAGTATCCCGTACCAGCACCAATATCAACGACGATAGAGTCATCTCGGAGTTTAAATGATCTGATGACTTCGTCCGGCTTCTGCCATTCATCGCGATCTGGACCATCAAATTTATCTACAAAAATTTCTGGATTATTAAACACATCTCGAGAAGCATGCCCGCCCCCATGGCCGCTATTTATTTTCATGTAACTTATACTATTACATAAGTCTCAAAATGTAAATGATGGCTATTAGGGAGGGTGAAGTTGTACTAACAAAAGAACTGCTATAAAGCAGTTCTAAAGTTCCATATATTTCTATATCAGTGGAGATGTCGAGAATTGAACCCGAGTCCGAATTAGGTATACCGGATGCTTCTACAGTGCGTAGTTTATCCTTTGGTTTAAAATCACTATCTATAGAATAGACAAAACAATAGTGACTCGAGTTGTTACAAGCTTGAGTCGGTGCGACAACGGCACACCTACCCACAGCCCCGTGGCTATTTTACAACAGTGCCGTATGAGGCGTTTAACACTGCTGCATCACTCCGGCACGAATCGCGGTTACGCGAGGGCGGGAGCGAATCCAAACGCGTTAGCGTAAGGACTTGGTATTGCTTTGTTTGCAAATACAGATGGAACCTTTTAACGAATTGGTTGCCATGTTCGACACTGCACATCCGGGATAGACTAACCGTCGATGCCTAGCATCCCCAATTATGATTCGATACGTCATCAAATCCTAATTGGGAACGGCGTCATATAGTATGACGCACGTTAGGGGTGATTCTTTCAATAAACGATAGGGGAGGTAACGGCGCGCTGACGCGCCGTTACGATTTTTACGACCGGTGGTGCGGATGGTCTTTGGCAGTGCCAAAGTCTTTGGGTCTGGACTCGGCCTTGGCCGGTCCAAGTTCGGTACCTGAACTGTAGTTGATTTCCTCATCGACTACAACTTTTTCGTCTTGACGGCGGAGATATCTGATCAAAATACCCGTAGCCAAGACAAGGAGTAGTGAAAGAATGGTCTCGAACCAGTTACTGGGGAACATGATTGTTCTCCATCAGAGCAAGTGTCAATCGATCGGGTTCGATCTCACCGTCTTGGTTGATGATGCCTTGTTCGCGAAGCAGAGCCAGGTCCTCTGACTTAAGAGTTTTGAGACCTTCTTTTCCCGTCACCTTTATCCAGTCAACTGCAGTAAAGCAGCCACCCATGCCATAATCAGCCATGTATTTTCCCTCGTTTGTTGATTGATTTACAACTTTTCCAACTTAGTTACAGAAAGGTGGTGCGGACGATAAGTCGTCCGCACTATTTTTGTCATTGTGTCTGGATCCGAGCTTTGAGGCTTTTTGCTTCGAGCACTGCAATCTCGGCCATTATCCAGTCTTGGATGTCTTGTTCAGGATCGGTCTCTTCGTCCAGTGCGTTTTTGTACACTGTGGCGACGGCCCCGAAAAAAAGCTTGAAGTCCCCTGCGAACGTGTCGATGTAGACACGTTCAGCTCGCATGAGCCAGTCCTTCCATTCCGGATCGAGTTTTTTCGGATTGAATGAACCGATATTCTGTAGCTGCGGTACCGCTTCCTGAAGCGCATCATAAATACCTGTCATCTTTTTCCTCGTTCGTTTGCGTGACATTGCACGCTGTTTCTTTTATGGGGTCCCTCATTGAACCACCTTCCTGTAACTAAGTTTATTGTGATTTTAAGGTACGGTCGATGTCACGTTTGACATCGCGCTCCTTTAGACTTTCGCGTTTATCGGCTTTCTTTTTGCCGCGCGCAATTGCTAAACTGAGCTTAATTTTGCTTCCTTTACTATACAACGATAAAGGAATAGCTGTCAAATGAGACTGCTCGGTCTGACGGTGGAGCAGGGTCAGTTGTTTTTGGGAAAGGAGTAGCTTGCGGACTCGTTCCGGGTCATAGCTTTTGGGGGTGTTAATGGGCTGGAAGGCGGCAATACTGCTATTTACCAAATAGGCTTCACCGCCTCGAACTACAATGTGTGCTCCGTCGAGCTTGACCCGGCCGGCTCGGATGGATTTAACCTCGGTTCCGAGCAATACTAATCCCGCCTCGAAGGTTTCGAGAATTTCGTAGTCAAAATGGGCTTTTTTGTTTTGGGCGTAGTTACTCATGTCTGTGTGGCTCATCATACCCCGCCCTAGCTACTCCGTAAACAGATAATTGTAATTTTACTGCAAATGTAACAAGGGCTGGGCAAGTCAAATAATTAGCAAAATGACTCGTTTTCTGTATAATGACCGTACTATGTCAGAAACAGAAAAAAACAAATTACCCGAAGAAAATACCTCCCAAAATGAGGTGATGCCAGGGGTGGAAGCTCCAAAAGTTCCTGAGGAAAAGCCAGTTGACCAAAACACAAAAAAGAAAGACTCAGCCGGTGAGAAGCTACGCAAGGTTGGTAAAAACATGCCGGTTGGTCCAGGCAATTTTTGGAACAATATGTTGTCGACAGTACTCCTGTTGGTATTTATTACCATGGCGTTTTCGTATCTCACTGATACCAGTGTTCCTCCAGAAGAACTCACTATCTCGGATGTAGTGGGGCAGGTAAAGAATAACGAAGTCAAAGAAATTATCGTTCGCGGAGCGATGCTTGAAGTGTCGTATCGTGATGAAACGCGCAACAAAGGTGAAGCAAAACGCGAAACCGACGCCTCAGTCTCTGACTCCCTGACAAATCTCGGTGTATCAGCGGAACAGCTCGCTTCAATCACCATTGATGTGCAGCGCGAAACTGGTTTTGGGTACTGGTTATCACAGTTTGCACCGTTTCTGTTCCCGCTTTTGTTCCTGGGTATTATCATTTGGTTTTTAACTCGTTCAGTAAAAGGAGCGGGGATGCAGGCTCTGTCGTTTGGCAGTAGTAAAGCACGGATGATTGATCCAAATGATTCCAGCAAAAAGGTCACCTTTAAAGACGTAGCTGGTGCCAAAGAAGCAAAACAAGAGCTCGAAGAAATCGTCGACTTCCTTAAGAATCCGAAAAAGTTTCTCGATATCGGAGCAGAGATTCCAAAGGGTGTGATGATGATGGGCGCACCCGGAACGGGGAAGACCTTGCTCGCCCGTGCCGTAGCCGGGGAAGCCGGTGTTCCATTTTTCAGTATTTCTGGTTCTGAGTTCGTGGAAATGTTTGTGGGTGTGGGTGCGTCACGAGTGCGTGATTTATTCCAAATGGCCAAGAAGTCAGCGCCGTCTATTATTTTCGTCGATGAAATTGATGCCGTGGGTCGGGTGCGTGGCACCGGTGTCGGTGGCGGAAACGACGAACGAGAACAAACCCTTAACCAAATTCTCGTTGAGATGGATGGGTTTGAACCTAATGCCAAGGTAATTGTGATGGCGGCGACCAACCGTCCTGATGTGCTAGATCCTGCGTTGCTTCGTCCGGGGCGGTTTGATCGGCGAGTGACGATTGATTTGCCAGACCGTCATGACCGCAAGGCAATTCTCGAAGTACATGCTCGCAAGAAGCCACTCCAAGAGGATGTAAATCTCGACATTATTGCGCAACGAACCCCAGGATTTTCAGGAGCAGATTTGTATTCACTGATGAACGAAGGAGCAATTTTGGCTGCCCGTGAATTGCGCAAAAAAGTTGGTCAATTTGATTTGATTCGCTCGATTGAAAAAGTAATGCTCGGTCCAGAACGCAAGAGTCATGTACTCAGTAAGCGCGAGAAATTAGTTACTGCCTACCACGAAGTAGGGCACGCTCTTGTGGCCTCAGTCCTGCCGTACGCTGACCCAGTCCAAAAGATTTCTGTTATTTCTCGTGGTCGGGCAGCCGGATATACTCTGAAACTTCCAGATGAAGACCGCAAGATGCATTCGAAAAAAGAATTCCTCGATGACATCGCGATGACACTCGGGGGGTATGTCACTGAACAAATGGTGTTTGACGACCTGACAACTGGTCCAAGTAATGACTTGCAGGTAGTCGCCAACCTAGCACGCGATATGGTAACGAAATGGGGAATGAGCGATACGCTCGGTCCAATCGCGTACGAGGGAACGGGGGGTCGGATGCTTGGTGGTGGTATGAGTGAAGACCGTGGATTCTCACCACAAATCGCCAAAGCCATTGATGATGAAGTAAATAAAATTATTCACGACGGAATGGAGAAAGCACGTGAGATTTTGACCAAATACCGCACCGCCCTCGATAACATTTCTATTCGTTTAGCTGAAGTGGAGACACTTGAACGGGAAGAGTATGAAGCATTACTCAAACAAGAGGGAGTGATGATTAACGACGCGTACAAGAAACAGCGTGACCTCGATGAGGCAGTCGCGGATCCAACTGCGGTACTACACGCTTCAAAATAGAACTACACAACAGTAAAAATCGTCGGCTTAGTGCCGACGATTTTTTGATTGCATTAGTGATGTTACATTGGTTTCAGTATTTCCTCACGAATGATTAGCCCGTCTTCCATGTGAATGATACGGTTACAGCCGAGGGCGTATTCTCGTTCGTGCGTTACCATCACAATGGTTTGGCCAAAATCACGATTCAAGGACGTAATTAAATCAATAACCTGCTGACTTGAAAAACTATCAAGGTTAGCGGTGGGTTCATCTGCAAACAGAATTTTTGGCTTGCCAGCTACGGCGCGTGCGACCGCAATTCGTTGCTGTTCTCCACCTGAGAGTTCGCTCGGGAGATTTTTGTATTTGGTCGGTAACCCGACTGCAGCAATAGCGGCTTGAGCGACTGTTTTTGCCTCAGTCCAATTCATGCCCCGCATCACGAGCGGTATCATTACATTTTCTTCGGCGTTGAGATCTGGTACGAGCGCATAGTCCTGGAACACGTACCCGAGAGTTTGCAAGCGAAACTGTGTTCGCTCTTGTTCATTTTTGCGCTCAATTGATTCACCTGCAATGGTGAGAGTTCCACTTGTTGGTTCATCGAGGACCGAGAGTTGGTACATGAGTGTAGATTTACCAGCGCCTGATTTACCCATAATGGCGACAAATTCTCCCTGCATAATTGTCACATCGATACCCTTGAGGATAGTCGTAAACAAATCACCCGAACCAAATGATTTGGTAATCCCGACTGCGGTGATGATAGGTGTTGATGTTTGTGACATGGTGATTATTTTCTTCCTAAAATAGCATTAAGCGTATTCCCGCGCGCAATCATCCAGGCGGGGATGTATCCAGCAAGCAGGGTAATGATAAATAGTGTGATGAAGCGAACAAGAGTGCCAATTGGTTCAGCGACTAAAATACCATCACTAAACGGAAAATTAATCGGGTTAGCATCAAAGTAGGGAATGAGAATAGCGTAGGTGATAACTACTCCAATTAGTGAGCCAGCAAGTGCATAGACACCAGCTTGAATTACATACGCAATTTCAATAGCGGTCCGGTCAATTCCGATACCTTTTAAAATACCAATGAACCGCCGGCGAGCTAGCGCGTTAATGAAGATAATAATGAATATGGTGATAGAAGCAACAATAATTCCAATAGAACCGATAAAGGTGCCCAGTACATTAAAGGTGTTTTTGATATCTACTAAGAATTTAGGTAAAGCCTCGTTAAAAGTTCTGATTTTAGCTTGTTCAGCCAGTCCTGAATTAATCAGGGCATTTTTTACCATCGTTGCGTCAGTATTTGCTTGCAGGCGAATGGCTATTTCTTCAGCATCTTGCGTCACGCGATTACCGAGACGTCGCAATTCACGCTCAGGTATATATATCGAGCGAGACACTTCACCTGCCTTAGCATTAATGATTCCTTTAACAAAAAACTCTTTCGTATTTTGTCCAATCGTTACTCGAACTGTGTCGCCTGGATAGATATTTTCAAGTGAACCGGTGATATCAGCAAATCCCGCGGTGTATCTATCTAGGGTAAGTGCTCCTAGTAGCAGATAGCCATCTTCACTAGTGTCGAGATACTCACCCTCAACAACCGTGGTTGATAGCCCAGTTACTGCATCTTCTTTGATGGGGTCAATACCTACAATGCTCCCTGAAATAACATTTTTATCCTGACTTAAATCACGTCGTGTTTTGTAGTTTGCTTCAACTTGAGCCCCTTCTTTAAAGCGAACGGTATAGTCTTGTATTTCGGGGATGCTGTCGAGCACTCGTGTAAAGGCGGGAGTGTCAATGATAGTGGTCTCGTTATCTTTGGTAGTTACAATGATATCGCCAAGTGATTTTTCTTGGAGAGCGCGCTCAGATCCTACAATCAGTCCCACGAGAATTCCGGATACGGCAATAAGATTAAGGAATGTTAATGCCATAACAAACACAATTAAGATGTTTGTCCAAATACTGGCTCGTTGTATTTGTCGAATTCCAAGCAATAATCCAATCCGAAATATGTTCATAGTTCTACGGATTTACAATTACCATTCCTTCGGTAACGCCAACACCGGTAATACCTACCCAACCGTCGTTCCCTTCGTATTCTTTGAGTACAGAAGATGTGGCAATTTGTGAGTCTTGCAACACTCGAATAAACGCTCCCTCGCTATTTTCGACAAGATACCGTTTTGGTATACGTAACAAATTTTCGGTAAACTCAGTAATGATATCAATATCAGCATTTAATCCAGAACGGAGCCAGTCTGGTCTGGTGTTTAAGATGATGGTAATTTCAAAATAGCTCACTCCATCAATTTCAGTTGGCAGTGGCGAAATATAGGTTACAACGCCCGAAAGTGGTGTGGATGGCTCAGCGTCAAATATGATGCGGGCAGATTGCCCTGTGGTGATTGTTGTAATGTCAATTTCAGGAATACGGGCCTTCAATTCGATATCGTCGGTAGAGAGTAATGTAAAGAGGGGAAGGGTGCCGGTAGTTTCTCCTGCGACAATGTCAACTTTAGTCACAGTGCCGCTAAATGGTGCGATAATTGCTCGGTCGCCAATTTGAGCATCAATTTGGGCGATGGTGGCGCTGGCTTTATTGATGCGGGCGTTAGCTCTCGCTAGGGCTTCGCTCCGAGGTGCAGCATTGATCGAAGCTTGTTCTTGTTGCGCTAGAGTAAGTGCTTGTTTGGCTGCGGCAATACTGGTGCGGGCTGTATTTTCAGCTGCCGCCAAGGCATTTTTGTTAATGGTGTAGCTTTCCCCGGTGGTATTGGGAATTGTTACGGTCCAAACCGAGTTACTATACTGTGCACCATCAGTGAATAGTGCAAATAAACCACAAGTTCCAAAGGGAGTTGGTTGGTCAGTCGATACGCTTGCACTGCCAGTTTCCAGTCCGGTAATGCGCATTGAGTAACCTGAATCTGCTCCAGAACGGTACACCGTGAGGATGTACGAACCTTCTTTCTCGCAGCGATAGGTTCCAGAAATAGTCGGGGCAGGAGCCGACTCGTCTGCATCCTCACTGCGAGCAATTGGTGTTCCGGAACGTAGGGCCCGTTTGGCATTAGCAATCAGAACTGCCTGCGTCTCTTCAATACGTTTTAGTTCTGCTTCTGCGATGGCTACTTTGGTCTCGGTGATATCTCGTTCTGTAATTGTGTCACCGGTGACTAATTCAGCTCTATCTGCTTGTGCCACTGCAAGGTCCGCAAGTGCGCTCGCCCGCGCCGCTACAAGTTCATCTGCTCCCAAGGTTGCTAGTATTGTTCCTCCCACAACAGTGTCGCCTTCGCGTACGTACACTTTTGAGACCGTACCTGGGGATGGAAATCCCAGCTCGGCCGTATTTCGAGCTTTTGTTATACCTGAGACCGAAACCAATTTCTCAACGGTCCCACGTTCTATAGTCGTAGTGACTAGCCCTTCAAGTGGGTCGCGATTAATTCTCTCGTATACAAAATAACTTCCAGCTAACATAGCTATAACAATGCCTCCCGTGAGTACATGATGTTGACGAACAAAACTAAACATTTTATTCATTGTATCACTCAGGCCGGATTGGTTAGGGTTCTATTACGGGGATAGAAACAAACAAATCTCATAGTTAGGTGTATAATTAACTGAACCAGGGAACGCCAAGTATATAATTAATATGGCACGTTCAATTGAAAAAGAAAAAGCTCGTAATTTGAGATCTAAAGGTCATAGTTATTCGATGATTAAAGCTGAATTAGGTATTAGTAAAAGTACCTTAAGTGGATGGCTCAAAGATTTACCGCTTTCAGATAAAAGAATTTCTGAATTACAAAGTAACAGTGAGATACGAATAGAAAAAAATAGAATTACGAAACAAAATAAAAAAGACGCTCGCAGAAAATCAGTTTACCAAAAAGTAGCTTTCGATATAGAAAATTCAAAAGACCCAGAATTTGTAGCTGGATTTTACTTGTATTGGGGCGAAGGTACTAAAAGTGCAGAATATTCTATTGCGTTAACAAATACTGATCCTGCAATA
This sequence comes from Patescibacteria group bacterium, assembly GCA_019752815.1. Lineage (GTDB taxonomy): Bacteria > Patescibacteriota > Minisyncoccia > Phycocordibacterales > UBA918 > OLB19. The sequence goes on along the minus strand of JAIELQ010000015.1, from coordinate 34,635 downwards.
ATTAAATGCTTTGTGGATTGGTTATACAAATTTAAAATTACACCTAATAGTCTAAAGATTAAATTACATTTATACACTGATCAAAATGAAGCAGAGCTCAAAAAATATTGGTCAAAAATCACCGGTGTTCCAATGACAAATTATTATAAATCGTATCAAAAAACAACTTCTTCAAAAAGCAAAAGTTACAAAGGAATGTTTTCGCATGGTACATGTTCGGTTATTTACCATGAACGAGATACGTATGAATATGTCCTAGAGGGTATTAAATATTTAAGAACTAAATATTCAGTATAAATGTCCATCCACTTGGATTCGAACCAAGGACCATCCGTGTATAAGACGAACGCTCTACCAACTGAGCTATGGATGGATAGGCTAAAACTATACCCCGCCCTAACTCATTTTGCAAAATACGGATTACGATACATGGTTTTTTAATACGTAATGTATCTACAAGACACCCAATAATTTAGGGCAGGGTATACAGTATTTGGACCTCTCTGTACAACGCGAGGTTTTTTCTGGTAGTTGTGTCATACTGGTACTAGAAACAGTTAGTAACCAGCGGGAGCACATTATGAAAGATCGTCTTTCTACGACTTCTGTGACAGCAATCATCGAATCTTGGCGGCAGCAGGCGTTGCCAAAAAGTCCGTCTGAAAGATCGCAAAAAAGAGTTGAGGTTCGAACACTCTTTAATTCTGAAAAAGCATTTTGGAAATCCCAGTTTAGCGGAGATGTACAAGTGCCGTGGTTCGCGGCGGTGTATGGGGAGGTGGTGCTTGCCATCTCAGATAGCTTGCCACTTTTGGTAAAAGAACTGCGCTGGGCAGGGTACACCGTGTATGACCTAAGCGAAATTGCATAAAACGGGCGGGGCAATTAATTGCTCCGCCCGTTTCTCAATTACTGTATTTTAACTTACATCCGCACAATCATGTCTTCAGCAGTGCGACGAACTTTAGCGTAATGTTGCGTCGCGTCACTTTCGGCGTGATAGCCAACAGGTAGAATAACACTCGCTGTCAGGTTGTGTGCTGTGAGTCCTAGTACTTCGTCAAAACCTTCACTTGAAAAGCCTTCCATTGGGCAACTGTCAACACCACGTTCAGCCGCGGCCATCATCATGGTACCAAGGGCGATATAACATTGCTTTTGTGCCCAGATGGTGCGGTGTTCAATCGGTCGACTCGTGAGACTACCTACCATCATGTCCTTGTATCCATCAACCGCTCCAGCAGGTAGTCCGCGAGTGGCTTCAATGCGAGCGGTGTAGTCTGCGATCATCGCTTCATCCACATCAGTGCGCGCAGCGAGAATAATCAAGGCACTATTTTCACCGACATGTGCCTGGTTCCAGGCATGACCCATGAGAGTTTGCTTCTTTGCTTCATCTGTTACCATTACAATTTTAAACGGTTGCAATCCAAATGAGGTCGCGCTCATTCGTCCTGCTTCTAAGATATAGTCTAAATCCGCAGCGGGTAATTCTTTGCTCGTATCAAACCCTTTGGTGGCGTATCGCCATTTCAAATTTTCAATTATTGTTGTCATAGGACTGTAGTATAAGTCGATATGCAGGTACTGTCGAATTAATGGATTTTATGTTTTAAATATGAAAACGCGGGCTTACTTAGCCCGCGTTTGCTTCAATGTATCCGATTCACTTTTGTGGCCAGTCTATACACAGCCGTGAACGTAGTATCTGTTCGGGTGTTTTTTATCCAGATGATTAACACCGGGCTAGTGACGTCATCTTCTTTGATTTCAAATACACCCACCGCGTGTAGTATCTCGTACCATTTTAGAATGATCATCGCGATATTAGAATTGAGGGAGATACCTACTTATTCATGCGCGTAAGCATATCGGGTCACTAGCAACGTTAGAGCATTTGGTTGTGGGTAATCTGGGTTTGTGCCATCGCACAGTACATTAATTTGCACAAAACAGTTACAAAAAATTCAGCGTGTACCTGGCCCTGTAGCAAGTTCTCGTCATGGCGAATCACTTCGATATCAAAACCATGTACCATGTTCTGTGGTTTGACTTCTCGAAGTTCAGCGACTTGTTGATGCATCTGGTCCCCCTGGTTTAGAAATGAACTTGTTTCTCTAACGATATAAAAAACGCCCAACGCGTCAATGTCACCTCGGTTGTCTTGCCAAGATATTAGTTTGGGTGTTTACTAGTAACTGGAAGCAGCGTTTGCTCCAGTCCTTTGCAGGAGGTCATCTTCAAAAACTTCAGTCAAACGTTCCGTCGCCTTCGAGTGCGTGAATCCGTCCAATTCTGACGGACATCCACCACGTTTTGATTTGTGAGGACTGCCGCGCAATCGTCATATTCTGGCCATTGTCCGGTCGAAAGGAGGTGATCCAGTATCTCGGTAGCAGCCCTTCGCTCTTTTGGTGCTGAGTCTACCAAGAACCTTAAAAGGCCAGCTCCCTGAGTTGGCCTTTTTGCTATTTAATAGGCAGACACTCGCCCCAACTCTTTTGAGCATATGCTCCGACCCCTCCATATGAGGGGTCGTTTTCTGTGGGGTGGTGATTAATCTAGATTAAGAGGTAATGTTATTATGTGATCTATATGATATCCGCCTACGTAAGTTACTTTGTATTTATTGCGATTTTTCTAGTGTTTATTCCATATCAAGTAATTAATTTTTTAGAAAGAGGTAAAAGGTTGCGTACCGAAGTATCCAGGGTGTATCTGTGGAGCGCTCGGGGTTTGGTAATTATAATTTTAGACTCTCTCTACAGCTTCGGCATTACAGTAATTTCGTTACTAACGGTGGTAGATACTTTTAATTTGGAGCAACCAACCACGCACCCACTTTTAGGTGTCTGCATTTTTGCAATGATCATCACAGCGCTTATATTTTGTACTTCAATCTTATATCGTAAAGCGCTAGTATAGTTATTCCATATGTAAACTCTCGCCCAGTTTCGCCACTCGCTCGGCAATCAGTGGGAAGTCTTTAGCGATATGAGGAGGAGTTGCGACCAGATGCTGAGCTTCAGTTCGGGCGGCTTCAACCAATTTTAAATTTTTTATTGCTTCCATTCCGAGGTCCGATAGTCCAGATTGTTTTTGACCATAGAGTTCTCCCGAGCCACGGAAATTCAAATCGTGTTCGGCGAGTTCAAATCCATTTTTAGCAGTCACGAGCGCTTTGAGCCGTTCTTTGGTTTTGTCACCTTTACTATCGGTAACCGCAAAGCAGTATGGTTGGTGGGTACCGCGCACGACGCGTCCGCGGAGTTGGTGAAGTTGCGACAATCCAAACCGTTCAGCACCTTCAATAATAATGTTTGTGGCGTTCGGTACATTTACCCCAACTTCCACCACCGAAGTAGCCACGAGAATATCCAGTTGGTGTTCGGCAAATTCCTTCATTACTTTGTCTTTATCAGCTGGCGTCATTTTGCCGTGCATCACGCCGATGGTGTAATCACGAAATTCAGTAGTGGCTAATCGTTTGGCTTCCGCCACCACAGACTTTAGCTGCAGGGCAGTTTGTTTGTCGGGGTCAGGTTCTTCGATGCGTGGGCAGATGACGTACGCTTGGCGACCCGATTGTAGTTCGCTGCGTACATGTTCATACATTTTGGCTGATTGTCCCGGTCCGATGATTTCCGTAATAATTGGTTTTCGTCCGGCTGGCATTTGATCGAGCAAGGTGATATCAAGATCTCCATAAATAGTGAGTGCGAGCGTACGAGGAATAGGGGTGGCGGTCATCGACAGTAGGTGCGGCATCCGGGCATCTTTTTTGGCCAGCTGTTTACGCTGATTGGTTCCAAAGCGGTGTTGTTCGTCGATAATGACGTAGGCAAGATGTTTAAATTCTACACTCTTATAAATGAGGGCATGGGTCCCAATCAAAATCGGTACCTCGCCATTTTTCACCCATTTTAGTAACTGAGCCCGTGAAATTGGGGTCGGCTTATTTGGGTTGCTTTTGCTAGGGAACTTTTGACAGCCGGAACCAGTAATGAGTCCGATGTTAATCGGTAGGTGTTTGAAATATTCAATAAACGATTCAAAGTGTTGTTTGGCTAGAATTTCAGTGGGTGCCATGTACGCTACCTGGAGGTTACCGAATGCAAGGTCGCTTACTTTACCGCTCTCACTTTTTATCCCTTCGGGTGGACGACTGGTAGCTACCGCGTAGGCAGTGGTCGCAGCTACGGCGGTCTTACCACTGCCTACATCACCTTCGAGCAACCGCGACATGGCGTGGTTTTTGGTAAAGCTATCAATGATGGAGGCAATTGAGGTCGTTTGCGCCTCGGTTAATTCAAACGGAAAACGGTCAGTGAACTGTTTGAGATGCTTTGGATCAGTGTTTACTTGATACGTTGAAGCAGCCGATACCATAGCTCGGTCAATCGCTTTTTGGGTTTGGATATAAAATACTTCTTCAAAGGCAAATCGCTTTCGTGCACTTTGCGCATGCTCTGCTTTTTTTGGGGAATGAATCCAGACGAGTGCTGTTTTTAAAACTGGTAGTTTGTATTTCTCGAGTATCGATAGGGGAATAGGGTCAGTCATGGTCTCGAGCACACCCGCTTCAAAACATTTCAGGGCCGTGTGGTAAAACCACTTACTCGTTACTCCCTTGGTTTCGCGATACACCGGATAAATGGTCTCGTCCATGTTCGCGTCAGTCCCTTTGAAAATACTATCGTGCCGGTCAATCGGTAGGGCATCCAATTTTTCGACCTCGGGATTAGCGATATACAGTTTGCCGTCGCTGCCGGTTACTTTTCCCACCAATTTTACGTACATCCCGTCGCTATACATTTTTGCGAGGTAGGGCTGGTTAAACCACATGATTTTAATTTTGGCGGAACCGTCTTCGATATACCCTTCGGCTATGGGCCGTTTACTTTTCCAGGCTTTGCGTAACTTTAGTCCTGACAGTTGTCCGAACACTATGGCCTCTTGGTCTTTTTGTAGACCGCCGACTGACTGAATATCCGACACATCTTCGTACCGGGCGGGGAGGTGCATTAGCAAATCAGCTACCGTAGCGATACCAAGTTTCTTGAGTGCTTTTTGGTGCGGGGCATCAACCCGAAAATGGGCAGTGAGGAGGTCGGTGGGTTTCATAACGGTAGAGGTATATAGATTATACAGTACGGCTGCTGTATTGGCGTGGTGGTCTTTTTCGTTCTGGCTGCTTTACAAGCAAAAGACTTTTTTATATATTTACAGGATTGGTCGCGATGATGCGGTCCATGTTCTTGAGGGGGATTATTCCGATGAAGAAGATTCTGCTTGTTGGGGCGCTGGGGGCAACCGCCCTATGCGCCGTCGCGTTCTCGCCAGGGTTGGCGATTCTGCTCGCAGTGCTGGCCATCGTGCTGGTTGTCGCATCAGACACCGTACCCAGGCTGAAACTGATGCTGGCATCCGTCGCGGACGCCACTGATCATCGCGTGACCGGACATGGACACGTCTCGCGGGCCGATGGCCTGGGCGCTGGGGGTCGCCATGGCTCGCCCTCGACCATTGTTGTGATGCTGCTGGCTGTCTGGGCGCTCATCATGTCTATCTCGAGTCGCGCCAGTCATGCCGTTTCGAAGCTGGCGACCTCGGCCGGCCACGCGCTGACTCCGAACAACATGTCGGCACAACCGTTGCCGTCGTGACAATACAGGGGAGGGGCGCCCCGGTGCCCCTCCATTCATAGACTCGTTTGTCTTTCTTAAAAAAAGAAATGACACTCGAGTCTTTTCTTTTGCCAATGTTAGTTTGCACCTAAATTATTTTGACAATTTAAAAAACCAGGCGTACTATAAATTTGGCACGCAAGGGGCGTGGCCAGGTCATCGGTGGAGTAAAATCCACGTTGAAACGAAACACTCAAAGAGGTACAGAATGAAGTATTCGACTGTTCTTTCTGCCAATTCACACCACCCGAAACCCTTGCTTTTGAGGTGGATGAATTGGCAGCGGACGAATACGTCTGTGTAAGTCCGCAAGACCAGTCTCAGTCGGCAGTGCAAAGGTGAAAACCTTTGCACTGCTACCTGACTTATATTTTTATGTAAACTCCAATTCTCGCTTTAAGCGAGTTTTTTCATATCTGCTATAATTTGGTATAAATTTTATTGTCATGCCAAATCAGAAAAAAACAGTCGCTAAAAAAGTTGTAAAAAAAGAAAAAGTTACCAAGGCGGTGCCTAAAAAAACTTTATCTAAAGTCCCGGCAAAAAAAGTGACACCAGCCGCTAAGAAAAAAGACTATAACAAATTGGCGCTCGCACTGCATAAAAAACTTAAAGGGAAATTGTCAGTGGTCAGTAAAGGCAAACTCGAAACCCGTGATGATTGGAGTACGATGTACAGTCCGGGTGTAGGTGCCGTGTCTTCTTATATTGCAAAGCATCCAAAAGAAGCGCGAGAATATACTATTAAGAAAAATACCGTAGCGGTAATCTCTGACGGCTCAGCGGTGCTTGGTTTGGGTAATCTCGGCGCACTGGCAGCACTGCCAGTCATGGAGGGGAAGTGTGCCATTTTTAAAGAAATGGCGGGGGTTGATGCGTTTCCAATCGTGCTTGATACCCAAGACCCAGAAGAGATCATTAAAATTGTAAAAGCTATTGCACCAACATTCGGGGGGGTTAATCTCGAAGATATCTCAGCGCCCAATTGTTTTATCATCGAAGAACGTTTGAAAAAAGAACTCGACATTCCGGTGATGCATGATGATCAGCACGGGACAGCGATTGTGGTGTTAGCAGGACTCATTAATGCGAGCAAAGTAGTTGGTAAAAAACTTGAATCGCTCAAGGTGGTGATTGTGGGGGCTGGTGCCGCCGGACGAGCAGTGACCCTGATGTTACAAAAAGCGGGCATCAGTCAGATTATTGTGACCGACAGCAAAGGCGCAATTTATGCTGGACGTCCGGATCTCACAGGCTATAAAAAAGAACTTGCAAGCACGACTAACCCAGAAAAATTAATGGGCGATGTGATGAGTGTGGTGACAGGTGCTGATGTAATTGTGGGTGTCTCAGGACCGGGAACAATTGCCCCCGCTCATATTGAAAAAATGGCGGGCGCCGCAATTGTGTTTGCGCTTGCCAACCCGATTCCAGAAATAATGCCCGAAGATGCTAAACGGGCTGGGGCAGCAGTGGTCGCTACTGGACGTAGTGATTATGCTAATCAGGTAAATAACTCGCTCGCTTTCCCGGGTGTGTTCCGGGGTGCGCTTGATCTTAATGTCCGAGCCATTACCGTTGATATGAAATTAGCTGCTGCCAAGAAAATTGCCAGTTTAGTTAAAAATCCAACAGCTGAAAATGTTATTCCACCGGTGATGACTCCGGGATTAGTGAAAGCAGTAGCCAGCGTCATTAGATAAAGACTCCAAAATCGGCGAGTTTCTTTGTTGCGTCAGCGCCTATATTCGTCAACGTACAATAAGTACGTCTCCTCTTATACGCTTGCCGCGCCTCGAACCTCATCCAATTTATGAAGTCTTTTGGAGTAATCAGGAAGTTGGCACGATTTGTAGTGAGAGTTACGCTTTTTGGTAGTGTCCCGATAGCAGTTTGTATGAACGTGATCCCCAGGCTATCAGTGTCGCGATGATACCCAAGAACCCAGCGAGGATAAATACGAGGGCCATTCCTCGGTCAGCCCCTGCACCAAACCAGTTACCGATTAAGGCAGCGCCACTTCCGGTGGTCATAAATGGTATAAATATGAATGAAGCAATTGGTCCAATCATAAAGGTGGTAACTGGTGTGGCCATATTTTCGATGCTTTGGGCAAAACCGAATACTCGCCCCTGCTGTTCAAAGGGAACTACCGACTGCATCACTGTTTGTTCAGCTGCTTCAATAACGGGAAAGAAAATCATCCACGTGAGCATTCCAATAAGTAGTAGCGATACTAGTGGTTGCAGGGGGAAGATGAGACATACTGCCCACATGACGATATTGAGTATCATAATCAGTCGCATGGGGTGTTTACCCACACCACGCATACTGACATAAATACTCCCACCGATACTGGCTACACTCACTGCTCCCCACAAGAGTCCCCAGGTTTGAACAGATACGAGCGATAGTCCGTAGGGGTCCATGAGAGCCATAAAGACCCCACCGAGGAAGTTATTAAAGGTATTAAAAATAATGATACCGATTAGTCCCGGAACAGCCGCCGCCAGAATATACGAACCTTTGATGTCGATGCGTTTTGGCTTGTCTTCTAAATGCACAATTTCTTTCTCGGGCAACGCAATGAATACAAGGTGCAGGAGGGCAACGAGGGTGGCGATTATTGCGACGACAATTGCCGTTCCCATCCCGAAAAATCCGATGATGAGCCCACTAAAAACTGAGGTAATCGCAAATGAAAGACCCATAGAGGCACCAACCAGTCCATTGGCCTTGTCACGATTATCGTCAAAGAGCATAGTGACAATTGTTGATTGGGCAATCATCCGTAGATTGTTTGCTACCACTCCCAGCATCAGGACCACAATGAGTGTCCATAAGATTGGTGAAAATGGTTCCTGCCAGGTGGTTTCTGGGTATGAAAAATAAATGAGAGCACCAATACTATAGGCAATAAGTGACATGATGCTCGATTGTATCAGGGCTGACTTTTTTCGTTCGCGGTCGACGATCGGTCCAAAGATAAAACCACCAAATACCCCCGCAATGGCGAACGTGCCCGCTATCCAGGACGTTGCCAGTACCGATTGTGTCTCAATATAGACCCAGAATGTGAGCGCAAACCAGACGAGGTTGTTGGTGATACCCGCGAGCAGGTTGTTCCCGAGGATATGATAAAAAGTAGTTTGTTTGTTCATATATATGACGAGCATCGTATCATATTTTTGAAGATTTTGATTTTTCTGGTATGCTCATTTTACTTCAGTATTGAAGTGACAGGAAAAGTGTCAGAGTGGTTGATCGTCCTTCCTTGCTAAGGAAGTAGGGAGTAAAATCCCTCGAGGGTTCGAATCCCTCCTTTTCCGCCCGTATAAAATACCGCCTTACGGGCGGTTATTTTATTGGGCGGAAAAGGAGCAAGAGACTAAACGTCTCTTGTGTAGGGATTCGAAAACCCTGAATATATCGCACGGAGCGATAGCGAGTACGATATGAAGGGTGTACCGAAACTGTAAGTTTCGAATCCTCTCTTCTCCGCCCGTGCTACAATATTTCTATATTTTTTTTGACATGAAAGCAATCATTTGTACAAACTATGGCGGTCCTGAGGTTTTAAAACTAGTTGATGTTCCGAAACCCACTATTACTGATACTCAAGTTTTAATAAAAGTAATGGCCAGTGCCGTTAACTCAGGTGATGTCCGTACTCGCGGACTCGTAGTACCAGGGTTTTTGCGTATTGTGATGCGTATGGTGTTGGGTTTTAGAAAACCACGCCAGCCGATATTAGGAGTGGTGCTATCAGGAGTAATCGAGTCAGTAGGGAGTAAGGTTGCAAAATGGAAGGTGGGCGATGAAGTGTTTGCGCTCACCGGGTTTCGGTTTGGTGGACACGCTGAATATGCAGTCTTAAAAGAAAATAGCACGATGGAGCTCAAGCCAAAAAATGCTTCGTTTAATGAAGCGGCCGCCATTGTATTTGGGGGAGCTACGGCAATTTATTTTTTGGAAGCGGCCGGAATTAAAAGTTGTTCGCAACCACAGATTCTTATCTACGGTGCTTCTGGTGCGGTTGGTACGGCAGCAGTGCAAATAGCCAAATCACATGGTGCAAATGTGACGGCAGTGTGTGGTGAAGCTGGAGTGGATTTAGTCACCTCTCTCGGAGCGGATTCAATTCTTGTATATACAAAGGATGATTTTACAAAACTGCCAGAAAAATTCGATATTGTATTTGATGCGGTAGGCAAAACAACCAAAAAGCAGTGCAAACATTTACTAAAAGAGGGTGGTGTTTATAAAACAGTCGGGGGGTTGGAAACGGCCGCGGAAAGAGTTTCCCAGCTCCAGTATCTTCGTGAGTTGTATGAAGCGGGCAAATATCGACCGGTAATTGATCGAATATACCCACTTGAGGAAATGGTAGCAGCACACACGTATGTAGATAGTGGCATGAAAAAAGGGAACGTGGTGATCGAAGTGGGTCGGTAAATAAGATGCGTTAGTTACCGGGTTCATCTTTGGTAAAGGTACGTCCACCAGTTTTTTTCGGATTAATTTTTTTGGTTTTTTCTAGCAGATCTTCTTCGGTAAACAAAATGTTTTCAATGGCGAACGAGGAACGGTTACTGGCGCTGGTGCGAGATTTGGCAGATTTTTTATCGAGTGATGGTACTGAAAAAGCCCGATTAGTTTTTTGAATAATTTTTTTCATAGTTACGATGAGTAATTTTTAATAGCTTCCATAAACACTGCACCAAACTGGGTTAATTTTTTCTCACCCACGCCATTAATGCGCAGAAACGCGGCGTCAGTTTGTGGTTGATACAGTGCAAGTTCGCGCAGCGTCTTGTCGCCAAAGACAATATAGGCGGGCACACCTAGTCTGGTTGCTTCTGCCGTTCGTACTTGCCGCAAAACTTCAAACAAATCAGTGTTGTAGTTAATGGTATCGGCTAACTGAGGTGATGGGTTGGTGAAGTTTTTGGGGATTGATTTTACCGATTGAAGTGGGGGTGGGGCAACACAGCGATCACAGCCACTACAGTTGGCAACCTCGTAGTCTTCGTTAAAATATTTGAGTAAAAATTTTCGACGACAGCTCGCGAGTGTGCCATATTCAACTGATTGATTAAGATTGTTTTGTACGTGCATTTTCTCGTCACTCTCGGCCATTTGGCGAATAAAGAATTCATGTTTGAATTTATCGGCCGCTGAATACAACAGTACACACCGTGACGGTAATCCGTCGCGACCAGCCCGACCTGTTTCCTGATAATAACCCTCGACTGATTTAGGGAGACTGTGATGAATGACTAGTCTGACATCTGGCTTATCAATGCCCATACCAAAGGCAATGGTAGCGACCATAATATGTACTTCATCACGAATAAATTTCTCTTGATTCTCTCGTCTGCGGTCGGCTGATAGTCCGGCATGGTACGTAGCTGCTTTATGTCCGTAGCTATTTAGTTTTTCCGCCAGACTCTCGGTATCTTTGCGGGAAAAGCAATAAATAATTACACTTTCTTGTGTGTATGAATCAAGGAGAGAAACAATTGTTTTAAAGGAATCTTTTTTAGGTAATACTTCGTAGCTCAGATTTGGACGATTAAAACTTGATGTAAAAATTTGAGGAGCGGGCAAATCGAGTAGGCGGACAATGTCCGCTCGCACTTTAGCGGTTGCGGTGGCGGTAAGGGCAATAATGGGAATAGTGGGGAACTTGTTGCGTAAGAATTTTAGATTACGATACTCCGGTCTAAAATCATGCCCCCATTCAGAAATACAGTGCGCTTCGTCAATAGCAAATAAACTGATTGGTAGGGTGTGCAGTAAGCTTTCAAATGAACTAAGGGCCAGGCGTTCTGGTGCGATGTATAAAATTTTAATGTACCCGGTTTGGGTTTGTTCGATAATGGTGGTAATTTCACTCGCGGTCATACTGCTATTGATCATAGCGGCATTGATGCCGACGCCTAATAGGGCGTCTACTTGATCTTTCATTAATGAAATCAGTGGTGAAATCACGATCGTAATTCCGTCTTGAAGTAATGCTGGTAATTGAAAACAAAGCGATTTACCTCCGCCGGTAGGCATCAGTACCACACAATCTTTTTTTTCGAGCACATTTTTAATGATGTCTTCTTGGAGTGGACGAAAGGTATCGTAGCCGAAATACTGTTTTAAAGTTGCGTGCATAGGGAGTGTGAGATGTCACATTATCTCATGCCAGACAATTATTTGAAAACAAAGCTTCTTTAGTCTATACTGTCGAACACAGAAGAGTGACTTCTGGAAGATTGGATGAAATGGGTACAGTCTGCACAGTTGCAGACTGTACTGGTACAAAGTACCGACCACGACTCCAATGAACCGCGCAAGCGGCTTCCATGTGAGTAAAACGAACTGTATGGAAGATTGGATGAGTGGTTTAAATCAACAGTTTACTAAACTGTCGGCTGCGAAAGTGGCCCGTGAGTTCGAATCTCACATCTTCCGCCCGTATAAAATACCGCCCTTAAAGGCGGTTATTTTATTGGGCGGAAGATGAGTAAAGCGCCTGCGCGCTTTACGTTGAGATTCGAAGGTCGGAGTCATGTCGCTTTAGCGACAGACGGAGAAACAGTGTATAGACACTGTTTCTCGGGTCGACAGTACTTACTAGAATTTGAGCTTAGCGATAAATTATAGTTAGTGACTGGTGACCGAATCTCACATCTTCCACCTAATGTGTCCACGACATACAAATAACCTCAATTTTATTTGAAATATACGGTAGGAGTGTCTCCTTTGCCGCCACGAGTGTTGCTCCAGTAGTCAGTACATCGTCACAAATAATGATTCTCTCAATGCCATGCAAACAGTTTAGATTTTTCTCAGTAACTGCAAATGCTCCTCGTATGTTTGTTAAGCGCGCTGTACGCGAGAGAGACGTTTGTGGGGCGGTATGAATGGTACGAGTTAGTAAATTGGTATTAATCTGAGTGTGGAACGGCAATGTGCCAACAGCGTGTAGAACCCGTTCGACTTGATTAAACATCCGTTTTCGCTGTCGCTTTACACTAAGGGGGGTGGGAATCAGTAACGTCTTTTTCTTTGGGAGTGTTAGTAGGTGAGTATGAACCAAAGCTCCGAGTAATTTGGCGGCATGATAATTATGTTCAAATTTGCAGGCGGCGATTGCTGCTTGTACTTCGGTGAGATGATACTCACTAAGATAGACTATGGTGTGACTGGTGTTCGGTCGATACCACGTGATAAATCTTTGTGGGGTAACCGTACGCAATAAAAGTTCATGATCTGTTGGTGGAAAAATAAAATCAAAAATATGTTGAAACGGGTATAGCATCTCTATTAGTATACGATAAGGATGTGATATGATTTTGTAATCATGGCTCTGTTCAAAATGTTTAAATCAGTGAGTAAAAACGTTAGTCAGCAAAATGCTCATAGTGGCAAAGTAGTTGGTATCGATATTGGCTCATCTTCAATAAAAGTTGTTGAGCTACAAAATCGTAATGATGTACTTACCCTGACAACGTACGGTGAACTTGAGCTTGGTCCATACGCTGACGAAAGTCCCGTCGGACAGTCTGTCGTTTTGCCTGCTAACATTGAACGTCAGGCACTGGTTGATATATTGCGTGAATCCGCTGTTCATGCCAAACAAGCAGTGTTTGCAATGCCGCTCTCCTCAAGTTTTGTGACTATTATGTCCATGCAAGCGACAGCCACTGAAGATATTTCGAGTCGGGTGCGGGTGGAGGCACGTAAGTATATTCCGATTCCAATTGGCGAAGTGACGCTTGATTGGGCAGAGGTTGATAGTAATAGTGAGGCTGAAGTTACTACCCGAGATGTTCTTCTTGCGGCCATTCAAAATGACGCCCTTGCTCGTTTTAATGGTCTGATGGGTACCGTTGAGCTGCCAAACACTCCTATCGAAATTGAATGCTTTAGTGCCATTCGAGGTTTATATGAGCAAGAGGAATCTGACTGTGCCATTATTGATGTTGGTGCTACGTCAACCAAGTTATATATAGTTCGTAATGGCTTACTGCAACGAATGTATCGCGTACGAGCAGGAGGTGCAATTTTTACTGAAAAAATGGCTACAGAACTTGGGTGTACGTTTGAAGAAGCCGAATTGCGCAAGCGCACAATAGTCAGTACTGATGAACAATTTCCACAATTCCAAAAAATACATCAAGTTGCGTACGATAGAGCAATCAAGGAGTTTAAACAAGTAATAGAGGAATATGAGCGAAAAATTGGAGTTCAAGTAGGAGCGATATATTTGGTCGGTGGGGCATCGGCGTTCCCAGGCTTTGCTAATTTTGTGAGTACGGTATTATCTCGCCCGGTCACGATGGCCTTGCCATTTAATCGAGTGGCGTATCCAGCGTTTATGGAAGATACAATGAATAGAATTGGATCAACATTTGCAGTGGCTCTGGGTGCAGCGTTACGATCGTTTGAATAACCTGTCCACAGTAATAAAATAAATATCGTTAAAACTGACATATAATATTCTCATGCCCGAGTCACCATCAAGTTCTTTTATCCCAAAGCGGGGAATAGGTAAAAAACCTACTGTAGTTCGAAAAAATAACTTCGTACTTATTTCGATAATCAGCTACGCACTTTTTGTGTCTGCTCCGCTGGCGTCTGCTGCAGTCTTTATTTATGAACGACACACACAAAACCAATTTAACAAAGCAGTGATAAATTTAGATCAAGCCATTGAAAGTTTCAAAGAAGAAGACCTTAAGCGAGTAACTGAATTTAACGATCGGCTCACGATCACAAAAAATCTGCTGTCCTCTCACGTATCAATTGAAGACTTACTCAGAAGAATTGAATCTGCAACAGCTCAAACGGTAGTATTTAAGAGTATGGATATTACTCGGGTTGATAAATCTACTATTTCAGTATCAGGGCAGATGTCGACAGAAAAATTTGATGGAGCATTGTTCCAGCGTGCTGCCTTCGATGCTGATGAAATCATAAATAGTCCAGTTTTTTCTGACGTAAAACTTACTATGCCTATTTTAGCGGGAGAAACTGTCTCTAGTGCTGATACGAGAGTGGTTGAATTTAAAGTTGGGTTCCAGGTGGCTGCAGCAGACATTGTATATTCACCGGTTAGTCAGCAAGTAACCGAAGTGTCGCCAGTAATGAATGATACTGTTGACACTGCTGAGACTTCATCATCGGACACTACAGAAACTGAAGGTGCCGTATCTAATACTAATATATGAGTAAATTTTCTCTTGTAACCCAGATAGGAATGATTGCTATTGCTGTAGCAATTGTTGTGATGTACATTCAGCCAAAGATATCGTCTATTCGGGATACTCAGGACTTAATTACTAGTTATGAAATAGAAACACAAAATGTTTCCCAAGTTAATGAAAGTCTGAGGGCGAAAATTTCTGCAATAGATGCCGTTGCACCACAAGATATCCAAGCACTAGCTCGCTTTATGCCGAGCAAGATAGATGAAATATCGATCCTAAAAGATATGGGGACAATTATCGAAGCTCAATCAATCACTGAGTATGATATTGCTTATCAAGGTAGTAATTCTGATCAGGAAGTTGACGAGGATTCACCAAGCGAGTACGGGTCAGTCACCGAGCATTATTTTTCAGCTGGTTTTGAAGCTGACTACCAGCAAGTAAAATCAGTCCTTGCTCAATTGGCAGCAAATGATTATTTGCTCCAGGTATCTAATATAAAAATTACTGATACTGCCGAAGGTTTGGTTAAAGTCGATATCAGTCTTACCGCCTTTACGCTGTCTGCGGCCGCAGAAGAGATAACACAATCATAATATGTCTTCACTTAAAAATATTCTCGTTATAATTATCTGTATCGCGTGTGCAGGTTTTGCGTATTATATGACTCGTTCAGATGGTAGTTCAGCGGACATGAGTGCTAACTCAGCGATACGAGCGGAACTTATTCAAAAAACACAGTCATTTATTGAACGTAGCAACAAGCTGCAACAGATTACGATAGATCAAGCTTTCTTTATGGATGCTACCTTTACGAGCCTTCGTTCGTTTAGTACTCCCGTACCAAATCAGGCCCTTGGTCGCAATGATCTTTTTGGTGAACAATCAGCAATAGGAGAAACTGTCCCTCAAGAT
This sequence comes from Patescibacteria group bacterium, assembly GCA_019752815.1. Classification (GTDB taxonomy): domain Bacteria; phylum Patescibacteriota; class Minisyncoccia; order Phycocordibacterales; family UBA918; genus OLB19. The sequence continues at coordinate 18,827 of JAIELQ010000015.1, read as the reverse complement.
CCACAAGAATAATTTTAGTATGAGTGTACTACTGCTCTTACAAGAACGAGGCCTTATCACCGATGAGGTGTTGGCAAAGATAAATGAGCTTGTTTCTGTGGACGGCAAACCAGTTGAGGAAGCTCTTTTACAAAGTGGGATTGAGGCAGCTGTAATTCGCACTGCGTCAGCTGAATACTTTCAGGTACCAGCGTTTGAAATTACCGAAGGTTTTGAAATTACCGCTGAAGTCCTGTCATATATTCCTGAAGATTCTGCGTTGCACTACCACATTGTGCCACTGCAGATTACTGATGATGTGTTGGTCGTGGGGGTTAATGATCCAGATGATCTGCAAATTCGTGAAGCGCTAAACTTTATCAGTACTAAACATAATATCCCATACAAGATGGTGTTTATGTTGATGGCTGATATTGTAAAGGCTCAGGAATTCTACTCCAACCTCAAAGGTGAAGTGACCGATGCGTTGGTGTCACTGGAGACAGAACTCGATACGGAAATTGCTAAAAATAGTGCGGAGGGCGAAGAAGGGGAAGAGGCAAATTTTGAACATATTAAAGAAGATGCCCCCGTTACAAAAATTGTAGCAACAATTTTGCGGTACGCCGTTGATGGTAAGGCCTCTGATATTCATATAGAGCCAGGTGAGAAAAAAGTCGTCGTGCGATTTCGGGTAGACGGTGTGTTGGCGACAAGTCTAGAGCTTCCTAAGGGGGTGCAAATGGCGGTGGCGGCCCGCATTAAAATTTTAACCTCGATGCGTTTGGATGAGCGTCGTAAACCTCAAGATGGTCGTTTCTCAGCTACATTTGATGGTCGAAAAATTGACTTTCGTGTTTCTATTCTACCAACTAGCCATGGTGAAAAAGTAGTAATGCGTATTTTGGATAATGAAAAGGGTGTACGTACGCTTGAAGATGTAGGAGTGACGGGGCATCTTTTGCAATCAATTAAACGGATGCTTACCGAGCCCTACGGTATTATTTTGATTTCTGGTCCAACTGGTTCAGGTAAATCAACCACCTTGTACGCCATGTTGTCAGCTCTCGATAAGACGTCTAAAAACGTGCTGTCACTTGAAGATCCGGTGGAATACGATATTGCAGGTGTCAGTCAGTCACAAATGCGGCCGGAAATTGGCTACACGTTTGCAGCGGGACTTCGTGCTGCGCTACGTCAAGATCCAGATATTATTATGGTGGGAGAAATCCGTGATAAAGAAACAGCGCAGCTGGCGATCCAGGCAGCCTTAACCGGACACCTCGTGTTATCAACCATTCACACGAATAACGCTATCGGTGTAATTCCTCGGTTAATTGATATGGGTGTCGATCCGTACCTGATTGCACCGACTCTCAAACTGGCTATAGCGCAGCGACTCGCCCGTAAAGTAAAAGAGGGCACTGGAAGAGAAGAGATTGTTCCCAAGAGTATGAAGTATATGATGGATGACGCGTTTAAGACGCTGCCTGAAAAATACAAAAACCGTATCCCTACCGGTGCTACTATTGTGCACCCAGAGCCGAGCCCAGGTTGTGCAACCGGTATGCGGGGTCGGATGGCTATTATGGAGGTGCTTGAGGTTAATGAAGAGATTCAAGAAATGATTCTAAAAAATGCCTCAGAAGAAGAAATGTACAATGAGGCTCGTAAACATGGCTTTATGACCATGAAAGAAGATGCCATCATCAAAGCTCTAGAGCACAAAATCCCATATGAAGAAATGAATATGTTTGGAACGAAAATTGGCATCGAAGAAGCGGTCGACGATGATATGAACATGCTTGTCGATAACACCGTACTTCCATCTGAAACTAGCGGTATAATAAATGGTAATGAAAATACTACTAGTTGATGATGATACATTTTTGCGGGACATGTATTCCACAAAGTTTTTGGAATGTGGACATGATGTAACCCCGGCTATCCATGCCGCTGATGCCTTACGGATCCTTGAAACGGTCCAAGATTTTGATTTGATGCTGGTTGATATGATTATGCCGGGAATGACGGGCGTAGAGTTACTGACTGAACTAAAAAATTCAATGCCGGAACTTTCAATGAAACGAATCGTGTTATCAAATCAAGGTCAAGATCAAGATATCGAAGAGGCTACTGATGCGGGTGCAATCGGATACATTATCAAAGCCCAATCAGTACCAAGTGAAGTGGTAAAAAAGGTGGAAGAAATAATGAGTAAACAGTAAGACACACAATTTATTATGGCCGTAGACTACAAAAAAGAATTACATTTACTTATCCAGACCGTTATTAGTGAACGGGCATCTGATTTGCACTTGGCAGTCGATAATCATCCAACACTACGTGTTAATTCATCTTTGATTCCACTAGTCCGTAAGCCCATTTTGACTGACGTTGATGTAGCGAGTTTTGCTCAGGCGATGATGCGACCCGAGTTCTATGAACGTTTAAAAAAACGTGATGAAGTAGACTTTTCCTATGAAAATGAAGAGGGGGTTCGTTTTCGCGGTAACGCCTTTTTTCAGAAGGGCCGTTTAGCGATTGCTCTGCGTTTGATTCCTAATGTCATTCTCACTTTAGAAGAACTAAATTTGCCGCCTATCCTTGAGAGTTTCACTGAAAAGCCACAAGGATTTTTCCTCTGTGTGGGACCAGTTGGGCAAGGTAAATCAACGACACTCGCTGCTATGGTTAATCGTATTAATCAAAAACGAGCTGATCACATTGTGACGATTGAAGACCCAATTGAATACATTTATACGCCACAAAAGGCAATGATTGATCAACGAGAAGTAGGTATTGATACCGCCAGTTATGAAACGGCCCTTAACGCGGTATTTCGACAGGATGTGGATGTGATCTTGGTGGGGGAAATGAGAAATCCAGCAACCATTTCTATGGCAGTAACAGCTGCAGAAACGGGACACGTTGTGTACTCGACCCTTCACACCAACGATGCTGCGCAGACAATTAACCGTATTATCGACTCGTTTCCTGGTAATCAGCAGGACCAAATTCGGGTCCAGCTATCAGCGTCTTTGATGGGGGTGTTTTCTCAGCGACTAATCCCGCGTATTTCTGGTGGTCTAGTTCCTGCCTATGAATTGTTGGTTAATAACTCAGCGGTCAGTAACTTGATTCGTGAAAAAAGAACTCATGAAATCTATTCAGTAATTGAAACCGGACTTGAGCAGGGAATGATTGATATGAACCGTTCGTTGGCACAGCTGGTGCAACAAGGAGATATAACTGTCGAAAACGCGTTTCGCTACGCGGTTAATCCAAAAGGCCTCGAACGCCTTATCTAATTATGTTATTCAATTACGTCGCCATCGATAGTGTTAATGCTCAACGTGAAGGTACCGTTGATGCGAGTACCGTTGACGCGGCAATTGCCGCGGTGCAAAAGCGTGGCTACACGGTAATTTCAATTGATCCGGTTGAGGAAAAAAAGAGTCTTTTTAACATCGAGTTAAATTTTTTTCAAGGAGTTTCTAACAAAGAGATTGTTATCTTGTCACGTCAAATCGCTACTCTGTTTCAAGCGCACGTGTCACCATTACGTATTTTTAGGTTATTATCTGCTGAAATTGAAAATCCCTACCTGCAAAATATTTTGAACCAAATTGTGGAGGAACTGCAAGGAGGGAGTTCAATCGCACGGGCCCTCGCTTCACACCCGACGGTATTTTCATCGTTTTACGTGAACTTAGTTCGAGCCGGAGAAGAGTCAGGTTCGCTTGAAAAATCTTTTAACTATCTAGCTGATTATTTGGACCGTTCGTACGAGGTTACCTCCAAGGCAAAAAATGCTCTCGTATACCCGGCATTCGTGATCAGTATCTTCTTTATTGTAATGGGGTTGATGCTTACAATGGTTATTCCAAAAGTGGCGCAAATTTTGATTGATGCTGGTGGTGAGCTCCCAATTTACACTGTAATTGTTATTGGACTGTCGAGTTTTTTGGTTGACTATATCGGAATAATTCTGGTTTTGTTGTCAGGAGCACTGATTGGTTTATGGCAGTTTATTAAAACTCCCGTCGGTCGTCGTGCCTATGATGAATTTCTCATTTCATTACCGTACATGGGTAATTTACAACGCAAACTCATTCTTATGCGCTTTTGTGACAACCTCTCTACTATGCTCACGAGTGGTATTTCAATTGTGCAGGCGCTCGAGGTGACTGCTGATGTGGTAGGAAATACGGTATACAAAGAAATTATTGAGGCGGCACTGTCTGATGTAAAAGCCGGACGTTCATTTGCCGATGCTATATCCCAATACCCAGAAATTCCGGGAGTACTCGCTCAAATGATTAAAGTGGGTGAAGAAACAGGAAGTCTCGGTGAGATTGTAGGAACGCTCGCAGTATTTTATCGACGTGAAGTAAACAACGCCGTAGATACGTTGATTGGCTTGATTGAACCGACGATGATTGTTTTGTTGGGTCTTGGGGTGGGGACTCTACTCGCTTCAGTACTGATGCCGATTTATTCTATCACCAACAATTTCTAGGTTTCTTTCCAAAAATACTTCATCTACTGCGTTCGGACTGCGGTAAAAGTTTATTCACCGTACGAAAAGTACGGCTCATAAACTTTTCCTTGCCCGCCTTGTATCTAAAGCATTTTATGAAAAGAAATTGCCACATTGTTATTTTTTATTCAACCAGTACATAGTTGTCCACACGGGGGGAAATGCGCTAGTAAATACCTCGTATAATAGAGGAAGGTCACGTACAACGTAGACTTTTGAACTGTGATTGAGGCAGCAAGCTTATGTCTGAATCAAAAAAACCTTTCAATAATTATAAAAATAAAACTAAACTCATGTTTAAAAGAACTCTAGAACGAGGGTTTACCCTCATCGAACTCTTGGTGGTTATTGCCATCATCGGTATTCTCGCTGCAACAGTACTCGCGTCACTTGGTAGTGCACGTACCAGTGGAGCTGACGCTTCTGCAAAAGGAAGTATTAACAGTATGAAAGCTCAAGCTGAAATCATTTACGTTGGTGCTAGTTCATACGACACTGTTTGTTCAGGTACAGGTGCAACCAGTACAGCACAACTTCGTACTGCAATTGCTGATCAGAGTGCCGATTCAGACTTAGTTGTTACAGACGGTGCGATTACTACACTTACTGCTGCGTCATGTAATGATAGTCAATCAGCGTGGGCTATTGCTGCTCCTATGAACAATGCTAACGGAGGAGCATATTTCTGTGCTGATAGTACAGGCTACAGTGGACAACAAGCTGGAGGACTTACAACCACTACAGATGTTACTTGTGGTTAATATTTAAAGTTCAGATAAATATTCAAAAAAGCGCCTATCGGCGTTTTTTTGTTGTGTACGCAAACAATAGTAGTGAGATTTACAATATGTTTCTAGATATTGGATGATATACTTAATACCACTATGATCGAAACGATTGTGCTCATGCCGCCTTATTTTGTTGCCACGGTGGTATTTATTTTTGGTCTCATTATCGGTAGTTTCCTTAATGTCTATATCTACCGTTTTCACACCGGTAAATCACTCGCTGGTTCCTCACACTGTTTATCGTGCCGAACACCGTTGCGGTTTTATGAATTGTTTCCGTTATTTTCATACTTGGGTTTACTCGGACGCTGTCGATCGTGTAGCGCCCTGATTCCGAGTCGCTATTTTTGGGTAGAGTTAACAACGGGGATATTATTTTTGTGGGTTGTACAAGTTTTTTCTGATGTCTATCTCTGGCCGCTACTTCTGGTATTGATGGCGACATTAGTAGTTATTTCTGTGTATGATTTGGCACATTTTATAATCCCAAATGCGTTCGTAGTATTTTTAAGTCTCTTGGCATTAGTATATGTAGGGTATGGGGTGTATGTGTCTGAGGATTATCTGGGTGTAATCTGGAATGTAGCAGCCGCTCTCCTGGCGTTTTTGTTTTTTGCGGGGTTGTGGTGGTATTCAGACGGCAAGTGGTTGGGGTTTGGTGATGCCAAACTCGCTATTCCTTTGGCGTTTATGATTGGGATAAGCGGTGTATTTTCGATGATTGCGCTCTCGTTCTGGATTGGCGCATTTATCAGTGTGATAATTTTACTGTGGCAAAAATATGGCAATAGGGGACAACTCGGCTTCCGCTCTGCCAACCATACCCTTACAATTAAAAGTGAAGTTCCTTTTGCACCATTTCTCATTATTGGTTTCCTCTTGGTATTTATGGGTGGAGTAGATGTGCTCTTGTGGTTTAGTTATGCTCTTTAAATCTAAAATTCATTTTAAAAAATCGTACACGTTCCGACAGAGTCGGGGATTTGGTCTGGTGGAATTAATGGTGAGTATTAGTATCATGACGTTAGTTTCAACGGTCATTTTAGTTAAAAACCGTTCATTTAATAATGCGCTTCTGTTGCGGAATCAAGCCTACGAAGTGGCCTTTTCACTACGGCAGGCTCAATTGCTGGCAGTGTCAGGTAATAAAGAGTCAGCCAGCAATAGTAATCAGTATGGTATTTATTTTGATATCGGATCAGAACCGGGTAACGGTCAGTACCGTCTGTTTCGAGATGACAGTAACAGTGGTAGTAACCTCGGTCGGTATGATAGCGCTGATCACACACTCCCTGGTGGTATTGGCACCCTCGATAATCGGTTTGTGATTAGGGAAATTGTCGATAGTAACGACAATCCGCTCGAAGACACACTCTCAGTAACCTTTGTGCGACCAAATTTTGATGCATTATTTAAGGATTCTTCTGGTGGATATTTTTCAGGACCAGTGTACTTAAAAGTTTCCCCCAAGGATGACAGTGGTTATACTAATGTACCATTTCGTTTAGTAGAAATAACCAGTACCGGTCAGATTTCGGTAAAATAATATGCTTAATCGACCACAACAACAAAATACCGGCTTTACACTGATTGAGATGCTCGTGGCACTCTCCCTGTTTACCATTGTGGTGACGATTGCGGTCGGGGCGTTCTTGTCACTTATTGGAGCGAGTAAAAGTGTTCAAGGAGAACAGTCAGTTATCACGACCTTGACCTTTGTGCTCGATAGTATGACGCGTGAAATCAGAACAGGTACAAACTACTATTGTAATACTCGGTCAGTGCTCGATGATCCTACACAAGTATCGACCTCGACGGTGCGGGACTGTGCAGGAGGCAGTGATGGACTGTCATTTATCGAAGCAGGTACCAGTGTAACCTCAGGAGCGAGTAATAGACGGATTGCGTATTATTTTGACACTAGTAGTGCGACCAATACAATTATGCGCAAGGTTGGTAACGGAACACCGCAGTCAATTGTGTCTGATGGTATTACGGTAACTAATGCCGAATTTTTTGTCACTGGTTCAGATCGTTTAGGAACTGGGACAGATATAAATCAACCAACAGTGACTATAGTGTTAGAAGCTCGTGACGAAAATGGAGCGACCACCACCTTGCAAACTACTGTAACGCAACGGGAATTAGATATATGATGCCAAATACAAAACAACAGTCAGGTTTTAGTTTAGTTGAGGTATTGGTAGCAATTACCATCTTGCTTTTAGTTATTGTTGGACCATTACAAATTATTTCCCGGTCCATTAGTAGTACTAACTTTGCCACTGAACAAATAAACGCTTGGTTTCTAGCCCAAGAGGGTATTGAGCTAGCGCAAAAGGGGCGCGATGATTTAGTGTTGGAGGATTTTGAAGATAAGCTTGGTGGGGGTAGTGGTACAAATCCAATGAGTGATTTTTTATCAGACTACTCAGATTGTTTTACTGCTGATGGGTGTGGACTTAACATTGGAGATGGTACGACACTTGCCACTCCGGTGACGTGCGGGACAGTAAGTAACTGTCGCCTGTATCTCACTTCTAGTAGTGATAATGACCGTTCAAGCTATCAACACTCTGTCTCCGGTAATACCATTACGCCGTACACCCGGGTGGTAAGAATGGAACGTACGCCCGCTACAGGTACTGTCCGAGAAATAAAAGTGACCTCAACAGTGACATGGCGCACCGGCTCTTTAATTTCTGGTCAACGTGTCGAAGCCGTGAGTTACTTATTTAATGTCTATGATACAGATTAAACAACATAATCAGCAATCGGGTTTTGCACTCCTAATTACCATATTGGTATTAAGTGTGGTGGTGGCGGTGACACTCGCAATTGTGGAATTGAGCTTGAAACAACTTAAGTTGTCTGTTGACTCTACGGATTCAGAAATTGCATTTCATGCTGCGAATGCTGGTCTTGAGTGTGCGCGGTACGTGAGGCGAGTTCGTTCCAGTGATTTTGAAAGAGGAAATAACGTTAGTATAAATTGTTTTGGCATAACAAATTCTGTGAGTCCAGAATCAAGTTTAGGTTTTGCAACCAGTGGAGTAGGTCCCAATGGAGCGGTCTATCGATATCAGCATGATATTGAATGGGGGACCGCACCTGCAACTCGCTGCACCAGCATGGATATAATTGTCATAGTAGCTACTTCAACCGTGACTATCGGCGGCAGTGGAGCGGCTACCCTTAGAACCAGAATTAATGGGTATGAAAGTGATGAAAAAGTATGTTCGGCGGGTGAAAGTTGCACAATTATGTCCGTGGTAGGTTACAGTAGTGCCTGTTCTGCCATTGCCAATCCAGGTGTCCTCAAACGCGAAATTTTGCTAGAATTGTAGTCATGACTGCAAAGAAGTTCGATACAGACAGACTGGTAAAACTCAGAGCCCTCGTTGCTCATCATCAATACCTCTATCATACAGCTGATGCTCCAGAGATTTCAGACGAAGCCTACGATTCATTGCTGCGCGAATTGGAAGCGCTGGAAGTGTTGATTGAGGGAAAAAAATCAGATATTTCTAACGCTGTTGGTGCTCATGTGAGTGACGCATTCTCAAAAGTTACGCACCGTAATCGTCAATGGTCGTTTGATAAGGCATTTTCCTATGCAGAATTAGAAGAATGGATTGTGCGTATTCAAAAATTAATTGCCTCTGCCGATGTTACGGTGCCTGCCCTGACCTACGTTGCTGAACATAAAGTCGATGGTTTAAAATTAATTGTAACGTATAAGGATGGAATATTGGTGCAAGCAGTGACCCGAGGTGATGGGTCCGTCGGGGAAGACGTGACTCATACAGCCCGTACCATCAAAGACCTCCCGGAAAAATTAACCGCAGTTGTTGATATTGTAGTAGTAGGAGAAGTCTGGCTTGCTGAAACAGAATTTGCCCGTATTAATCGTGAACGTCAAAAAAATAATGAGCCATTGTTCGCAAATCCGCGTAATGCTGCTGCTGGTTCATTGCGTCAACTTGATGCTGAGGTAGCTCGTACGCGTAACTTATCTTTGACGTGTTACGATATTGATTCTGTTGATGTAAAAAAAAGCGACTTATTGGAACCAGCGAGTCAAATGGATGAATTACAGCTGCTTAAAAAATTAGGTTTAACAGTAAATCCCCACGCAAAATTGTGTCGTAACCAAAAAGAACTGGAAACATTTTATGAATTATGGAGTTCAAAACGCCGCACACTTGCGTATGGAATTGATGGGGTGGTGGTCAAAGTAAATGACATAGCAATACAAGAGTTGCTCGGCTACACCGCTAAGGCGCCTCGGTTTGGAATCGCACTTAAGTTTCCGGCCGAGCAGGTGATCACTGTTGTAGAATCAATTGAATTACAGGTGGGACGTACCGGAGTGATTACTCCGGTCGCTTACCTTACACCCGTTTTGGTTGATGGTTCAACGGTGGCCCGAGCCACACTCCATAACGAAGATCAGATTAAACGTCTCGATATTAGAGTGGGCGATACTGTTGTGCTGCAAAAAGCCGGTGATATTATTCCTGAAGTAGTGCAGGTGGTATTAGCGTTACGTCCAAATACTACAAAACCGTATCGTTTTCCAAAAAAAGTTGCGCTCTGTGGTGGGGATGGTTCAATTGAACGTATTCCCGGTGAGGCGGCCTACCGCTGCGTATCGCTCTCGTCAGATTTTTTACACCTCAAACGATTACACTATTTTGTTTCGAAAGCCGGATTAAACATTGATGGTGTTGGTCCTCGCATTATTGATCAGCTCATTGAAGCCGAACTGATAACTGATGCAGCGGATTTGTTTATCCTGACTGTTCCGCAGGTGGAAGCATTACCCGGATTTAAATTAAAAGCAGCGCAGAATGTTATTTCGGCAATTGAGGGTGCCCGGGTACAACCGATAGAGCGTTTTGTCACAGCACTTGGTATTGATCAAGTAGGGGAGGAAACAGCTCGTATCATTACTCGACAATTTAAAACGATGGAGGCGCTATCACACGCAAGCATCGAAGATCTCGCTCAAATTCACGGCGTGGGTGAAGTAGTGGCCACGTCTCTCCATGATTGGCTTGCGGATGTTGGTAACAAAAAGCTTGTCGGACGGTTATTGCAACACATACAGCTGACTACTCCAAAAACGTCAAATAGTTCGTCGGTGTTTTCTGGTAAAACATTGGTACTAACTGGGACTCTTGCAACCATTACTCGTGATGAAGCCAAGGGTCTTATTCGGGCCGCGGGCGGAAATGTGAGTAGCAGTGTTTCTAAAAAAACTGATTACGTGGTAGTTGGTGAGCAGGCAGGCTCAAAAGCCGCAGATGCCAAGACTCTCGGGGTGGCTATGTTGTCTGAAGATGAGTTTCTCAAACTGATAGCAGGAGAATAATTTTATGGTATGATGCGGTCATTATGACAAAAGAAGAAATCCGCACATTGGGTAATTTGTCCCGAATTGCCCTCTCTGAACAAGAAGTGGAGGTATTTAATGCTGAGATAGACTCTATTTTGGAGTACGTGAGTGCGGTAAAAAACATAGCTGAGGCCACTCGGGATACGAAATCGCTCGGAGTACGTTTCAATGTGTTGCGTACCGATGAGGTTATCAATACACTGGGTCAATATACAGACGCCATGTTAGCTTCTATGCCAAAGACAAGTGGACAATTCTTGGCGGTAAAAAAGATTCTTAAACAAGAGTAATCGTATGAATATCACCCAATTACGGACGCAATTTATCGCGGGTACGCTTACTCCTACCGCATACATGGAGCAGGTTTTTTCAGTGATTGCAGACAAAGATACTGCCGTCAATGCTTTTCTAGATACGTATAAAGCCGAGGCAATCGAACAAGCTAAAATAGCCACCGCACAGTATGCTGAGCAAGGCGCTCTTGCGCCGGCACTCTTGGGTATCCCGGTAGCACTTAAAAATAATATTTTACTGCAGGGTAAAAAAGCGACTGCGTCATCAAAGATTCTAGAAAATTACATAGCTACGTATGATGCAACTATCGTAACTCGACTCAAAGAAGCCGGGGCGATTATCATCGGAGCCACCAACATGGATGAATTTGCGATGGGTGGCTCGACGGAAAACTCTGCGTTTGGTCCCACAAAAAACCCCCTCGATGTAACGCGCGTTCCGGGAGGTTCTTCGGGTGGTTCAGCGGCGGCGGTGGCTATGGGTGCTGTTCCGGTAGCGATTGGAACTGATACGGGTGGTTCAGTGCGTCAGCCCGCTAGTTACTGTGGAGTTGTTGGATTTAAGCCAACCTACGGTGCGGTTTCGCGGTATGGGCTGATTGCAATGGGTTCGTCACTTGATCAGGCTGGTCCACTGACTAATACCGTAGCTGATGCTGAGCTGGTGCATGAAATAATGTCTGGTCTTGATCCGGCTGATGCAACGACTATTGCAGAAGATACGTATCCTAACGTACCAGTCAAAGAAACATATACATTTGGCGTGCCACGATCATTTTTTGCGTCGGGTGTTGACGCTGATGTGCTGGCTCAATTTGAGGCAAAACTCGTGGAGTTGACTGCAGTTGGACATACTGTTGTAGATATAGAACTACCAATGTTTGAGGCAGGTTTGGCAGCCTACTACATTGTGATGCCGGCGGAAGTATCATCAAACTTGGCGCGCTTTGACGGTATCCGGTATGGATTGAGTGCTCCGGGGGATAATCTACTCGCGGTGTATGAAAATAGTCGGGCCGCGGGCTTTGGAGCTGAAGTTAAGCGCCGCATTCTCCTGGGTACCTACGTACTGTCTTCTGGGTATTATGATGCCTACTATGGTAAAGCAGAATTAGTGCGCACTAAAATGCGAGAAGAGTTGGCTGAGGTATTTAAAACTGTAGATTGTATCGTAACTCCAACGGCACCAACGCCGGCGTTTGTGGTGGGGGCACAAAGCGATCCGCTTTCGATGTATTCTCAAGATATCTTTACCGTCCCTGTAAACCTTACGGGCGTTCCGGCGCTCTCAGTACCGATGGGGACTGTGGAGCGCGACGGTGTACCACTTCCGGTTGGGGTACAATATATAGGACCACATGGTGGAGACTCACGTCTCTTTGATATTGGTAAAAAAACCTACGACTCAACCCTATAACAATTTATGGAAGACACCATTACTGCTACAACTACAAGACTAGAAGTCGTTGGTTTCGATTTTCTAACTCCGTTGCTACGAGCTATTTTTGGTAGTGACGGTTTATTTGCTGGATTTAGCCAAGACGGATTACTTGGTTTTTTGAATAGTACGTGGTCAGTGTATGTCATTATTGCCTACATTTGTTCATTTATATTTTTAGCTTTATATATTTACGCGTCTATCCAAGCTGAAAAGTACCAAGATATTGAACATGATTTAGTGCATGCCCAAGAAGAAGCATATGCCATGAAAATGTCGGGTGGTATTAAGTCTGATAAATTTGCCGAATTACAAGCACACCTAGACTCCGAAAATCCTAATGACTGGAAGTTAGCAATTATTGAAGCCGATATTATTTTAGATGACACCTTAAAACGCCAGGGGTATGCCGGCCCAACCTTGGGTGATCGTCTTAAAAGTATTTCCCCCGACACCCTTCGTTCGATAGATGATGCCTGGCAAGCGCACAAGGTCCGTAATCAAATCGCCCATGCTGGCGCGGATTTTGTTTTAACGCAGAGAATTGCTCGCGAGACGATTATGCAGTATGAGCGTGTATTTAAGGAATTGGGGGTTGGGGAAGGGGGAGGAGGGCATCATTAGAAGGTTGGTCGGTGGGTTTCGGAACCGAGTCACCAGTCACTAACTAAAATTGTTCACTTCGTTCCAATTATAGTAAGTGCTGTCGACCCCACCTCGTTCGTCTAACGACATCACTGCGGTCGTTCGATTCCGGACGAACGTGCAGCAGTGCACGTTCTAACCCGCAACAATATGAAAAAGCTCCGGCAATTGCCGGAGCTTTTTCATATTGTTGCGGGTTCCGGAATCGAACCGGAGTCTGGAGGTTATGCATACCACTATAGCTTTCGCTACTCTATAAATAGATTTGGGGTCTGGACTATACCTTTATCTTTTTGCCTGCGCAAAGTCAGATACTTACCATCTAGTCTCTACACCTTCCTTTAGTAATTAATTATTAAAGGCTTGGCTCGGTATTGCCATGTTCTCAATTTGCAAGCAAACGAAGGTTTCACCGAATTTGGCAAGGATTCCATTTCACATTTCTGTGGATGAGCCCTAATTGAGCCTCCCGAGGTACCTCTCCTCTAACCCGCTATAAAATGCAACTTCAAAAGTATACACTGAATTTGGATTTTGTCTATTTAGAATTGGTAGTGGTATACTACAAACCTATGCAATGTGTCATTTTAGCTGCTGGGAAGGGAACAAGGTTACGACCATTAACAGAAAGTTGCCCGAAGCCATTGGTGATGGTGGCAGGGAAACCGTTACTTGATCATATAGTCGAACGACTCCCAAGCTCTGTAGATGAATTGATTATTGTGACTGGTTATCTCGAAGAACAAATACGAGCTCACTGTGGTGAGGAATATATGGGACGAAAAGTCACGTATGTTCATCAAGAGGAACAAAAAGGTACAGGGCATGCGCTATGGTTATGTAAAGATTTAATCAAGGGCCGGTTCCTCTATATGTTTGCAGATGATATTCACGGGAAAGAAGATTTAGCCAGAGCAATTTCATATACTCGTTCAATGTTGGCGTATCAAACCAATACTCCAGAGCGATTTGGAATTGTGGTGCGCAACCCTGATGGTACGGTAGGGGAGTTTGTTGAAAAGCCTACACATGCTCCATCGAACCTGGCTTCAACCGGAGTATTTGTGCTGGATAAACATATTTTTGAATATGCCCCAACGATAGAAACCAATGGTGAGCTCTATCATACCAATATGATTCAGGCGTCAGTAGAAAAATATCCAATGGCGGTGGTAGAACAGAATTTGTGGTTACCAATTGGCTATCCAGAAGATATTCAAAAAGCTGAAGCTGTATTGGCTACTCAAAACTAGGGTTGATGGAGTGAGTTAATAGTGTTATTCTGTCGCGACTTACCCTTGTCGAGGTAGCTCAGCCGGTAGTAGCACCGCACTCATAACGCGGAGGTCGCGGGATCGAAGCCCGCCCTCGACACAACGCAGGATATTGCCCTTTTAACTAAAAGTGTATATACTCTTGCCACCTATTACCTGGGTAATAGTGAAGAATTGCGGGCGTAGCTCAGCTGGTTAGAGCGCTTCCCTGTCACGGAAGAGGCCGTGGGTTCGAATCCCATCGCTCGCGCAAAAAAAGAACGGCATCAGCCGTTTTTTTTGTGCGAGCGACGGCAAAATGTGTGGGACACATTTTGCTGGGATTCGAAGCCCAATTGAGCTGGATTGGAAGCGCAGCGCACCAATCCAGCCAATTGGGGTACTGAACTCGTAGAGTTCGAATCCCATCGCTCGCGCAAATGAAAGAGCCCTTCGGGGCTTTTTCATTTGCGCGAGCGAAAGAAAGCGCCTGTGCGCTTTCTGGTGGGATTCGAAAGGCGTAAACGCTGTGGCTTTGCCACAAGTGCGCCGGGGTCGCGAAAATTTCTGTAAGAAATTATTTGTGACCGAATCCCATCGCGTTAGTTTACTTAGTGATTCGTGACCATAAAGAGCCTTAAAATTATCCATCACCGAATCCCCTCACTCCCAACATTTCCTATCTTCTGCTACACTTACACCCATGCCCCCACTCACCATCTACTGGTCCCGCCGGGACCTCCGCCTCGCCGACAACCCTGCCTTGCTCGCTGCATCATCATATGCAGTAGAACATAAAACTGCCTTCCTCCCACTCTTTATTCTAGAAGACTATATGACGGCTGGTGACCCAGCTTTCCAATTTGGTTGCCCGTCACGCTGGTTCCTCTCTGAAGCGTTGCCACAATTTGCTTCACAGTTTGAACAATTTGCGATTGTGACAGGGAAAGGCGCCCAATACCTTATTGAACTAGGTAAAAAATACCAACTCACGGTATTTGTAAATGATGATGTGTATATCGATTTCTACAAACAAATTACTAAGTTGCAAAACGCTGGAGTAAACGTCACTGTCCTTGAAGACGCCTTGTCAGTTCCTAAAGACACTCGTTCTGGAGAAGGTAATTTATATAGTGTATTCACCCCGTTTAAGAAAAATGTCTGGGCACGATTTATTACGTATAAACCCCAACCTACCTTTCAACCGATTCAGGAATTATCATATCTTTCCAGCAAAGAAATACCCGCTCTTCCAAACCTTTTGTCTAATACCACAGGAGCTATTTTTGAAACTTTTAGTAAAAAACGTTTACTTACTATCGCCGGAACCACGCTTGATTTGGCTGAGCTCATACCTCTACAAAACATGGCTGGTTGGTACACTACCGAAGCCGAAGCCCTGAAACGTTTTGCAGACTACTTAAAATCTGGCGACCTCGATGCCTATAAGAAAAACCGTGATTCATTAGAACTAGATGCGGCCAATCATGACGAGACTCGCACTGCCTATACTGGGAAGACTTCAAAAATGAGTCTGGCGCTCGCCTGGGGGTTGGTCTCTGCCCGCACGTTGATGCAGATGATGCAAAAACACTTTGACGAATCATTTGATAACCCGTTCTCAACCCGGGTGAGTGAGGGGGCACTAACCTATATTTCGGAACTCATCTGGCGCGAGTTCTACCGGTACCAACTATTCCATCGTCCTGATTTGATGGACACTGAATTTCAAAAGAAGTTTCAGGGGACAATACAGTGGGTCGATACTGAAACTGCACAGGCTCGTTTTCTTGCCTGGATGAAAGGAGAAACTGGATATTCAATTGTGGACGCGGCTATGAAACAACTAGCAGAAACCGGTTGGATGCATAATCGCTCGCGCATGATTGTGGCGAGCATCTTAACCAAGAACTTTGGTGTGGATTGGCGTTGGGGACAGGAATATTTTAGAGCAGTGTTAATTGACCTGGATGAAGCATCAAATAATGGTGGCTGGCAGTGGGGAGCGTCAGTTGGTGCCGACCCTAAACCAATTCGCATTTTTAACGCTGAATTACAAGCAAAAAATTATGATGCTTCAGGAGCCTATCAAGAGAGGTGGTTACGAAGTGATGGCGCGTTTAGTCTGAATGCGCCAAGTGTTCCCATTATTGAACATAAGCAGGCGCGCGAAGAAGCCCTTATGAGATACGGCCTGGGAGGTGAGGGGGCCCGCGATTACTAAATCGCGTGATAAAATAATGTCATTACAATCACTTTAATCATATGTCGGCATTATCTAAACAACACTGGTACATTATCGGATTTTCAGCTGTCTATTTAATTGCCGGCGGTATCTATTTTTTGCGTGACCTCAATAATGAATTTGTTATCTATGTGGCAGTGATTGTCGCGATTTTTGCTGGTGTGTTCGCTACACTGAGAGCAACACAATTTCCAATTTGGATGCTGTGGCTTCTCTCTATTTGGGGATTAATGCACGTGGCGGGTGGGGCGGTGCAAATTGGAGATCATGTATTATTTGCCCACCGCATCTATCCCTTCTTGGATTATGGCGGAGATTTTTACA
Organism: Patescibacteria group bacterium; assembly: GCA_019752815.1. Classification (GTDB taxonomy): domain Bacteria; phylum Patescibacteriota; class Minisyncoccia; order Phycocordibacterales; family UBA918; genus OLB19. Next base: position 1,918 of record JAIELQ010000015.1, on the reverse strand, counting down.
TTCTAAAGTACGATCAGGTAGTGCATGCGTATCTCTATGGATTGGTAGCCCTGATGGCACATCATACGCTGCGGGTTCCACTGAAAGTCACCGGACATGTATTCTTGGTTGGTCTTGCTGCCGCAATGATTTCATTAGGAATCAGTGGTCTCAATGAAATTATGGAATTTTTAATTGCGGTCACGCTAGAAGAAAACGGCGTTGGTGGCTATGAAAACGCCATGCTCGATTTAATTTTTAACTTCAGCGGAGCGGTCCTTGCGCTCGGCATTTTGTTTGTAGTACGAAGGTTACATAAATAATATGTCTGAAAAACCACCTACACCGTTTGATTTATCTGAGGATGTTTCTGTTGCAGAATTACAATCATTAGTTGATCAAGGGTTACTAGATAACGCCGTGAGGATTGCTGCGATTAAATTGGGGCAACTCGAGACTGTGGTTGCAGATGTGCAGAAAATTATACAAGGTGATGAGGGTGAAATAGCAAAAGGGAATTGGCAAGTAGCAAAGGTAGATATACTCAGACAAATAGATGAATTAAAGGAATTTTTAAGGCAGAATAATAAGTAATTTTGCGATATAGATTTAGTTTGCTACTATGTTCGTGCTTCGAAACCTGTGTGCTGCAGGAGTTAGAAGTCAAAGGGTGTCCGCGGCAAACTATAGGCACCCTTTGATTTAAGCCATCATAGCTCAGTTGGTAGAGCATCGCCATGGTAAGTCGCAATGACTTTGCCCTTTGGATAAGAAATTTTCCATCGAATCCCGAATAACGGTTAAAGACCAAAGTATGGTTAAGACCGTGGCACCACCTACGTGGGGCCCGAACGACTGACAAGGGGCACTTCACTGTAAATGCAGTATGTGTGATATACAGTCTAGTCCTCAGATATTACTTTTTATAAACTGAGGTGTAAGCGAAGGCGAAGGTCAACAGTTCGATTCTGTTTGATGGCTCAAAACAAAAAACCCTTTTTAGGGTTTTTTGTTTGCCATCAAAGAAAGCTGCCTGCGCAGCTTTCGTACAGAATCGAAAGTCAGAAACATGTCGCTTTGCGACAGTTGAGACGTGGTCAAGAACACTTAGTAGGTTATGAGCCGAAGGCAAATAACCTACTTAGTGATTCGTGACCGATTCTGTTTGATGGCTCAAATACGTTTAATTAAAATATTTCTGTAACTTTATATGTAAATTAAGAGTTATTATTAGTGCAGATTGCCTAGGGAGAATCGCACCATGAGTTCTTCGTACCGTTTGGTAACTAATAAAAAGCGTGAGTATCGTTGCGTTGATGTTTGTAATTGGATACAAACAACCCTGTTTGACATAGGTGAGTTACCAATTCAAGCTTTTATTATTCAGTACACGAGTTTGATGAAAAATGTATGTCCAGAATTTGGCGGCATTACGTTATCTGAACTCATCAAGTTAGCCAGAAGGCCACATGAGTTGTTGCTGTGTTGTTTTGAGCGAGATCAACTAGCAGCCTCAGTTCAGGCTTCATTAACGTTTCCAGCTGGTCAAGCTGTCGTGAGTGTCCGTAATCTGGTTATTGAATCGTCTCGCCGCGAGCTCGGACTTGGATCGTTAGTGGTTGAAATGCTGGAGGAGGCCTGTAATGAAAAATGGGAAGAGTATCGGAAACTTTCCTTTACTGCAACAGATACCTCAGGTCGTAATGATGATAGTCAGTTTACGGACATTGGATATAAGGTACATCCGGCGGTGCAATATGTCCGTCGTTAAGTCAAAAAGTGAAGCGGGTGGCAAAAATTCTGCCCACCCGCTTTTTTTGGTATACTACGCGTGAAATGTCAGAAACTAATTCCCGCATTACCGAAATTGAAACTGCCATGTTGGCAGCTGACTTTTGGCAAAACCCGGCAACGGCGCAGGCTATGATTAAGGAACTCC
>JAIELQ010000006.1 GCA_019752815.1 Patescibacteria group bacterium | reverse complement strand
GCTTTAAGTTCGTTCTCTACGGTCATCACTTCCCCTTCAGCTACCGTTGGAAGTATGTGGTAGGCGAGTTCGTAACTTGCAACTTCTTGCTCGTCATGGCGAACTTCTGCCTCGGCAGCTGGCATATTTGTTTCTGACATTCTTATTTTTTATTATGTGTCTAAAGGAAAGGTCTGGAAAACCAGGGTGACTTATCTTTATCCACACTCTAATAATGCCGCTACAGTACCACAAATAGTGCCTTGTTTCAAGCGAACATGATATACTGTCACCAGGTCATGGAACACACCTCTCTTCGTCGAAAAATTCATCCCAAATATGTGTATTTAGGAGCGATTGTCGTGCTGTTTGGATTAAGCTCCTACTTTGGCTACACGAGCTACAACCAATCAAAAGAAATCGAGATGCTGATGCAGGAACGGAACTTTTTCTTGCTCGAAACCGCCTCCAGTACCCTCAGTCGCGAGGAGGAACGGGCCTTAGCCAGCAGTACGATTGCTGAATTATCGGAACGACTCTCACTCACTGCTGAAGAACTTGATGAAATAGAAGATAACTATCGTGAAGAAAAAAATAAAAATGATGATTTTGAAGATCAGATAAAAGAAATTTCTGGTACCGTAGGTGTGCTCGATAAGCTATCAAAAACCGACAAGGAACTTTTGCAAAAATACTCTAAAGTCTATTTCTTGAACGAGCACTATATCCCTGAAAAAATTGTACCAATTGAAAAGAAGTATCTCTATAACGAGTCTGTTTCTAAATCAATTCACGGCAAGGTTGAGCCTTTCCTCAATGAAATGATTGAAGATGCCTTAGAAGACGGCATTAAATTATGGGTAGTCTCTGCCTACCGCTCATATAACGAGCAAGCGAGTCTGAAAGGTGCATACACCACTACCTATGGTTCGGGTGCTAATGCCTTCTCGGCTGATCAGGGGTATTCTGAACATCAATTAGGAACGGCCGTTGATTTTACGACCGAAGGACTCGGTGGTGGTCTCACCGGTTTTGAAAATACTCCGGCATACCAGTGGATGTTAGATAACGCATCAAAATACGGATTTACCCTCTCCTACCCTGAAGGTAACGCGTACTATGTGTTTGAACCATGGCACTGGCGTTTTGTGGGCGAAAAATTGGCCCGCGACCTTGATCGTGCAAATGCAAGTTTCTATGACTGGGAGCAGCGAAAAATTGATGAGTATCTTATCTCCATCTTTGATTAAAAAAATTACCTCAAAAATTAGCGCCCACTTTGTTGCGCTGCGGTAAAATTCCCCTCACCTTACAAAAAAGTAAGGCTCGACAAATTTTCCTTGCGCGTCGCGTGGTCATCTAATTTTTGAGATAATTTTAATCTATTGAGACAGCCGAGCTGCTAAGCAACTTAATAATTAGACCAGCGTTCTCACGCTGGCCTTTATGATTCAAGTGACCCATCGGCAATCAGGCGACAAGCTACTTCTTCACTAACAAACCCATAGACCAAACAGTAGCCTTCTGGGTCTTCTCCATCGCAATCATCACATATTCCAGGTTCGCAGCAGTCTTGTTCCCAAACGACATACTGACCGCCGACTCTTTCTACCCGTTTGATGAGATGTGGACCTTTGTGGTTTGCTGGTCGCAAACACTCACACCACCAATCTTCACCCTCACGTGCCGAAAGAGAATCAATACCAGCAATATTTAGCCGGCTTATAATACAATTACATGTCTCCGACATCTTTGTACCCTCCTCTCTGTTGGTACTATACCTAAAGTTTTATTTTATACAACAATAATTAAGCTTTATATACCAAGTATCTTAAGCTGAATCCCCAGTAAAAAATCGTTATCGGGCGCGTATTGTATTAGTATCAGGAGAGAGACCTTTGAAAAGGACACTGCAGTGGCATACATGCATCGGCTCACCGAATCCCAAAATCATCGGTGCTGCTACTGCGGACATCGGATGATTACCCACCAATACAAAGAAGGTATTACCCAACCTCGAAATCTACTGACAAAAGATCACCTTCAACCTCGTACCTATGGCGGGTTAACAATTTACGACAATCTGATTGCTGCCTGTTCTCAATGCAACAATCTTCGAGGTGAAATGGAGGCGCAAGCGTTCTTTAACCTCCAACAAAAGTGGTTCAGGCGAGATGTCACGCTCCGCGCCCGTTGGCATACCATTAGTCGTGAAGAGCTGTATGATTTAAAGACACAATGTCTTCAGGCTCATGAACGACAATTGCGTGGACTGGCAATGCGTAACATCGAATATGCCTTTCGACACTTCAAATTTATTTGTTGCCAGAAAAAACTCTTTAGGCGAGCCTGACCCCAGGCTCGCTTTTTACTTTTTTACTGTATACAGACGGTGAGCATTTTCTAATAGCTGCTCTCTCACAACATCTGTGTCCTCATCCCGTATTTGGGCGATTTTTTTATACACTTCTTGAACCATCCAGGGTTCGCAACGGGCCCCACGATACGGTATTGGTGCTACATACGGACAATCAGTTTCTGCGTGGATACGGTCGAGCGGCACTGCACGCACAATATCCTCGTATACTTTGGCAAACGTTATGACACCGGTAAATGAAATGGTCCCGCCAATATCAAAAAAAGCCTTGGCTTCATCGAGCGTTCCAGCATAAAAGTGAACGTTAAATGGGACTTTGGCGTACTGTTTTAACACTGCATGCACATCAGCATAGACACTGCGTCCGGTAGGACTACTCTCCCCCGGTTTTGGTCCACGGGTATGAATCATCAATGGCAACTGCAGTTCATTAGCTAGTTTAATTTGTTCAATAAAGACCACCTCTTGAGTAATATAGGTTGAAGGATCAGTGTGATAATAATCAAATCCACATTCACCAATACCCACAACCTTACCGTTACTCGTCGCAATTAGATTGCGGTAAAAATCAGTATTAAAGGTCTCGCCTTTTGACACAAAGGGCATTCCGCCCTCACCCAACTCATCTTCATCATGTGATTGCGGAACGGTTTGGATGGGATGAAGTCCCACAATCGCGTAGAGATGAGGATTGGTTAACGCCAACTCAACCGCCCGCGCACTGGTTGATTCCTTGGTACCAATATTTATCACCCCCACCCCATCCTGATTACACTTCTCAATCACTGCCTCAACATCAGGAGCAAAAGCCGACAAATTCAAATGCGCATGAGTGTCAATGTATTTCATATTACTTGCAACTCATTAAATCTATCTGATTTAAACCTATAAAACCCAATTATTTTAATAGTTCCGTCTGGAATTGTTATCAGCATTTCGTCTACCCTCTCAAATAAAACTGGCGGGAAGTCTTTGTGATTTTGTGTTGCCAAGAGTAGCTCGTTTGCGTTACCAGCCCCTTTTGCATATTTAGCAATTTGCGCTGCAATAATAACATCAGCAATCTTTACTTGTTTGTTATCATTTCGCACATAAATTTGTGATATTTTTAAGGCTCTATCAAAAGTATCCTTATCAGGATTTAAAACTAAATGATTCTCCCCGCAAAGTCCCGTCAACAATTTTTCACCATCTGAAACGTTACGCAATCCCCGTAAAAACTCGAAGCGAATTGTACTTTCAACAACTGAACTAATATGTAGTCTTTTTAATTCATTATGTAGCACTAAAAAATTATCGGGGTATTTTGAAGTATCAATAAGGACGTTAGTATCAAGCAATACGAAACCACGTTCTGGTATCTTTAGTTTCATTATTCTTCCCAGCTAAAACCCCGACGCTCACTTTCGCGAATATCTTTACCCACCTTCTCAGCTAAACGACGGATATCATCGTTCCAAGTATATGTATTTCTTTTTTCAGATACATTATCCATATACCTTAATTGTAACATTAAAACTTATAGTTTGGTGATGTTTTTGATCACTGTTTGTAGCTCGGAGAATTCTGATTGGAGGAAGTGTCCGCGGTCGATGAAATAGTGCGTGATGGCACTTGGGTAGTGAGCGACCAGACGTTCGCTATGATGAAGAGGAACGAGAATATCGTCACTACTGTGCCAGACATGCACCTCATCGATTGACGAGGCAAAACCAGACCAATTGGTGATATCAACTCCGAACTCCCCCACACCCGGACAATCAAGGTCATCAATCACTCCCGCTACAAGATGAAGTTGTGATACCGAAACTGGCATATTGTTTTCAGTGAGATACCGGAGTAAGAAACCTGACCCAAGCGAGTGCCCTACCAGCACCACCCCATCTCGCAAATACGGGATTACTTTCTCAAACCAAATACTCCATGCCAAAAAGTCAGCATCCATCGCATTTGGAAAACGTGGCATGATACATTCATGTGTTTCATCCAGAGTCTCCTTAATACCGTCACGCCATTTCTTTTGTTCGATGGCGTAGGGATCATATTTTAGACTCCGCACGAATTCATGAAATTCTTCGACAGTATCAAACGAATCTCCACCATGAATAAAGACAATCTGGGTTTTTTCCATATTAAGACTCGAGCCGGTTAAAGAGGTTGTCTGGTTTTTTGTTTTCGAGAACAGCAGCTTTAATAATTTCACTCGTTGCGGGCATAAACGGATTGAGTAACCTACCGATTGCGTACACTTCAACAGCTAATTCCTGAATGATAATCTGGGCTTTTGGTTTATCTGTTTTCACTAACTTAAATGGCTCTTCGGCTGTAATTCGTTCATCAAGAGCACCAATGCGACTCCAAATGTAATCGGTTGCTGACTGCAAGTTATATGCTTCAATTGCTTGCGCATACTCAGATGAAAACGCGAATGCTTCTGGTCGAGCAATAGGTTCATCTAAATGAGTCTCGGCCATTTTCATCACTCGAGCAACTAGATTCCCTAACCCATTTACCAAATCGGCGGTGTACCATTCGTCAAGCCGTTCCCAAGTAATATCAGTATCATCAAACGGGTGTACATGACGCAGGAGTAAATAACGGGTTGCATCAGTACCGTAGCGGGCCACTAATTCCGCAGGTGAAATAACGTTACCGAGACTCTTGCTCATTTTCTGTCCCCCACTATTAATAAATCCGTGGTAGCAAATGGTATCTGTTTGCGGAACATCAGCGGACAGTAACATTGCCTGAAAAATAATTGATTGGAAGCGTACCTGGTCCTTACCCGCCAGCTGGACAGTTTCGCCATCTACCCAGAATTTTTTAAAGTTACCGTCAGCGTCATCAGGCCAGCCAAGCGTACTGATGTAGTTGGTTAACGCGTCAAACCATACGTACATAACGTGGTCATCGTCCCCCGGCACGGGAATCCCCCAGTCCATTCGTTTTTTACTACGTGAGATACTGAGATCCTCAAGACCGGCCGAAACAAACTGTAGCGCCCAGGCACGATATGATTCAGACAAGGTACGGGCAGGATCGTTCAAATAATCAATGAGTTTATCTTGATAGTTTGAGAGTTTGAAAAAGTAGTTCTCTTCTTCAATCTCCACTGGATCTACATTCGGGTGGTTAGGACACCGACCATGTACTAAATCACTATCACGCAAAAACATCTCGTCCCCCACACAGTAGAGACCTTTGTAGGTTTTTTTGTAGATATCGCCTTTTTCTAAACATTTATTCCAAATAGCCTGAGCAGCTGCTTTGTGTGAAGCATCTGTCGTGCGAATAAAATTATCGTTTGAGATATTAAGAGAGGTCTTTAAATCGGCAAATTTGGCTGCATAAGTATCAACATACTCTTGGCGTGGGATGCCTTCGCTGTCGGCTTTTTCAGCAATTTTTTGTCCGTGTTCATCAGTACCGGTGGTAAAAAATACCTCGTGCCCCATGAGGCGCCAGTAACGTGCGAGCGTATCGGCTACTACTATTTCATAGCCGAAACCAATATGTGGCTCAGCGTTAACGTACGGCAAGGTAGTGGTGATATAGCGGGGGTTTTTGTCTAACATAGTCTAAATACAGTACCATAGCTAGCAAAATAAAAAAGTAGCCGGTCCCTTTATGGGACCGGTTGTTTTTTGACCGCTGCGAGCTTTTGTACTGCCATGACAATCTTCTTTTTTGTCTCAGGATTTACTTGTTCAAGTGCCTTGGCGAGCAAAACGAGCCCTTGCAACTGCTGCGCATGTTTCAAGGCAAGGACGAGCAGTATACGCTTGTCAGACACAGACATGATATTCATCTGCCGTATCATCTTTCGAGTAAAAGGCAGCATCGTTGGTATTGCATTGTCCTGCACAGGAACAACTTGAGGAACTGGTAGCAGCGGAGCTGCAATCCCTTCCCGAGGTGGAAACCAGTAGTCCATCGGCAGGTTGTAGTGAACGGACAGCCGATGTAGCGCTTCGATGTTACAGATACTATCACCGCGAAGAACGCGATGAAAAACTGACCGTTCATAACCAGCGACTCGAGCCATTTCAGCGACCGTCACTCCAAATGTCGCTTGGGTTTTTCGAATTTGGCCAGACACAAAGGCTATGATGGCCTCGTCCTTGCCAAAGGCTTTTCTTTTTGGCATCAGCAATCTCCAAAACAAGGTCTGGGAGATACAGTACCCTATTTGAGGTAGTTTACAAGTTCTGCAATGGCGATTCGTTCTTGGGCGCCAGTGTCGCGGTTACGGACCGTAACAGTATCGAGTAATTCTGGATTTTCACCGAGAGTATCAAAATCGATAGTCACACAGTGAGGTGTGCCAATTTCATCTTGGCGGCGATAGCGTTTACCGACATTTCCATTATCGTCAAACTCAGCCCGCATTTCTTTTGATACTAAGGCAAATACTTCTTCAGCCTTTTGCACTAACTCAGGACGGTTGCGCAATAACGGGAAAACAGCCACCTTGATTGGTGCTAGTTTTTTGGGTAGACGAAGTACAATGCGAGACTCTTCTCCGATAGTGTCCTCATCATAGAACTCAGTCATAACAGCCAAAAATGTACGATCTAAACCAACCGAAGTTTCAACTACATGTGGAATGTATTTTTCATTGGTGTATGGATCGGTATATTCCATTGATACCCCTGAGAATGTTTGATGCTGGGTTAAGTCATAATTTCCCCGAGCATGAACACCCTCTAATTCTTTAAAACCAAATGGAAAATTATACTCAATATCAAACGCTGCTTTGGCATAAAATACGAGATTCTCATGTTCATGGAATCGAAGATTTTCTGGCTTGAAGCCCATGTCGATGTAATACTGCATGCGTTTGGCTTTCCATATATCATAGACTGACATTTCTTCTGCCGGCGCTACAAACATTTGCATCTCCATTTGCTCGAACTCACGTTTGCGGAAGATGTATTGTCGGGGAGCAATTTCATTTCGGAATGCCTTCCCTATTTGGGCAATCCCAAAAGGCACCTTTACCCGTGTTGTGTCCAGGACATTTTTGAAGTTGATATAAATTCCCTGACAAGTTTCTCCCCGCAAATATGCTGGTTCTTTACTCCAGTCCTCAGAAAAATTACCGAGGTTTGTTTGTGCCAAAAGATTAAATTTCCGGACAACTCCAAAATTCTTGGAACCACACTTTGGACACACCAGCTTATCTCGATTTGCATCAAAAATAGTATTGATTTCTTCAATGGTCATTTTTTCATCTGCAAACACATCGAGCTCTTCGAGCAAATGATCAGCTCGTGACCGTGTGTTACATTCTTTACATTCAACCATGGGGTCGGAAAAACCACCCACGTGACCTGATGCTTCCCATACTTTTGGATGAGTCACAATAGCGGAATCCAAACCTACAATATTGCGTTCATGTTGTACCATTGCCTCCCACCACGCAGCTTTAATATTGTTTGCGAGCTCTACCCCATACGGACCATAATCAAACGAACCGACAAATCCGCCGTAGATTTCACTACCCGCAAACACAAACCCGCGACGCTTGCAGAGTGCGGTGATTTTTTCCATTTTGTTTTGTGTACTGTCAGGATTTGTCATACGGTAAAGTTAATTAGTAAGTGATTATGGACGCGTTACTACACCGTTTTGTTCTTCAAAGCCGGATTCTAGTCCTAACTCTGAACTTGCGGGTGGCGCTTCGGCTCGGATGACTTCGTTTGTGAATCGGTCAGTGGCGCGGAAACGTTGGGTTCCAATCACTGCAGGAGTTGTACCAATTTGGTTCTGACTTGGCAAGAGCCCGACTTGGAAGGTCGTTGATTTTTTAGAGCCAGCCTTTATTTCTCCCACTGTCCAGGTAATTTCTTTGCTCACTGGGTTAAACGCGAGCGTACCATCACCGAGACTCAAATTCTCCCAACTGACATACTGTGGCAACGACGTCGTTAGAACTGCTCCGGTCACATCATTACCACCCGCACTCGCATTAAGGGTAACCGTATACGTAGTCTTGGTATCGGGGGCTGGCGGAATTGGTCCAGCATCCACAAAGCCGGGAACATTCCGGGCAACGGTACGACCAACGGCCACTGATGAGGTAAATTTAACTTCAGTTTTTGCAGTACCCACTAGTTGCTCAGTGGCACTTGATTCGTTCACTCGCCGCGCATATGCATTGGCTGTTAGGTTATATGAAGGGGTTGATGTTTGATCACCTGGTCTCAAAGTAAAGGAAAACTTTTTAGTAGCTCCTGGTGCAACGGTAGCCAGACTCCTATCTCCTGAAGGATCAAATCTGATGACGTCTTTGGTTGAATCATAAAATCCTCTGGTAACTTGGACATTTTCGCGGACTAAAATATTTCCTTTAATCCCTACTTCAACCGCCATGTCATAGAGTGTTTGATCTAAGGTATTTTGTACTGTTACTTCAACCAGGGTGTTCTGCCCAGTTGGTAGTGTTACGACTTCTGTTGAAAAACTATTTACACCGATTCCAACATCAATGAACGGTTGCTCAATCACAAAATCAGTAGTGGCGTTGGCTAACACTGACCCAATTATAAATTGGTTGTCTTGTTGTGGTGTACCGGCAGAAAACTGCAGCTGGAACTCCTCTGCTTGTTTACCTATAATTGCCCCCCGCAATACAATAGTAGCTGACTTTTCCGGCAAAAGCTCTTTGATTAACCAGGCATTTTCACGAAAGTCTGGCGTTGGATTAGAGCTACTGTAGTCAAAATTAACAGGATAATTAGCAGTGATGAGCAAATCCTTGATTGGCGTTGAGGCATTCGACTGAACCGTCAGCTTAATTTCCACATCTTGTCCAGCCGAAACTTTTTTGGTTGATTCAACTCGAATTACGACTGGCGATGAGCTAATTTTAAACGTGAGCGGATCACTCTCTTTATAAAACGTTCCATTTGAATCTGTTAAACGATACTCAATCGTGGCTTTGATTTGTCGTTCTTGATTTTCTTCGCCATACATTACGGCTTTAAGGGGAATGTTAATTGCTTCACCGGCATTGATTCGGTTCAGCGTTACGCGCTCTTCGTAGAGGTCGCGGGCTGGAGTATCAATTGATTTGGTACCTGAGGGATAGTTAATAATCAAAACAGCAGATTCAATGGGGACTTTGTTTTGATTTGTAACTGATACCTGAATATCCATTACCTCCCCACCGCCGATAGTTAACGGTGCGTTAATCGCAATACTAATATTGTCATTAGATATTTGACTGTTGCCAAACATGAGATACAGAGTCGAAAATAGAACCGTTACCAAAAACAATCCTAATGTGCCTAATAAGATAATACTGCGGTACGAATAACGCGCTTTTTTCTTTACCACTTCTTCATGCAATGTGAGCATTGGTTCATCAAGCTCCTCTGCCCGATGGTCAGTTAATGGAGTCCGATCCGGGACTGTTTTTTGGCCCGGCCAGGTTGTTTGGGGAGTTTGTTCAATTGGCGTCAAACCATGTCGTTCATTAGGCTGCACGCTTCCACCCCGCTCATACAAACGGCGACGCATTTCATCTATTTGAGCTTGGTCTTTTAGTAATGCCATGGTGATTACTAGTATATCATTTCTCAAAATTAAGACCTATGTAAATGAGCACAATTCGAGGCGTGCAAGTAAAATATTACGAGTCGTACTTTTTAGTACGATGAGGAATATTTTACGCTGGACAACAAAGAAGTGTGTCGTTTACGAAGGTCTTAAAGGTGACTCGCGGTAGTAGCCTTAGTAGTTATTGTTTTCAATCGAGCCAACAACGTATCTTTCAATTCAGTTGTGAACAAGGTTGAAAGGTCAGTATCAAGCACCGGTGCAATATCACTGGCACTCGCAATATACCCGAGACGATACAATACTCGCGCCAGAATAATCTCCTCAATTAAATTACGATTAGGCAGAGTCGGGTTAACCAGATGTTCGAGTCCCGCTACTATTTCTTCGTACAAATCAGGATGTGGTTCTTCGCCAGCTACAAAGCGACGCAGTAGTTTGCAAATACGTACAATACTCCCTCGCACCGCCCGGTCGTTTGCCTCTACAAAATAATTGCCTTCCGACTGTACACTGCCAATGCGCCAACCCGTTTTGCCTTTAATAAGTGAAACCGTAATACGACTAAAATCCTGAAGCGCAAATCGTTGCCGACTCCGCTCTTCACGCACACTGCGTGCAGACGCATAAATCATCCCGGCATCGCGGGTAAAGAGGAGGTATGATTTGTCTGCAGTGTTACTGTCAAAACTACCTACAATAACTGCATTTGTTATATAAGTTTGATAGCTCATACTGGAAAATTCATATGTAGATTTTATTGTTTGTTTCCCATGGGGGGCTGACTTTTCCTTGTTCTTTTTACAAAAGCTGTTCAGGTTATCGCTATTTTAGAAAAAAAGCTGGTAACCTCTTGCGAAAGTCTCCCAGACTTTCTCACCTAGTATTTCATCGATTTTTAACACACTAGTTGATTACTTGAAAGATGACGAGCAAAATATTATTGCGAAATTGCACAAACAAAACTATAGTCTCCACTCGTAACGCTAGTTCCAAAGGTGACATCAAATACAATATCTGTAGCACCGACCGTTTTAAGCAAACTTTCCTTATGGGTGTTGACAGCATTTTGACCATTCTCGTTTGTATCAATCGTGAGCACAATCCGATCGCTAGGTTCCAAACCAGCATCTTTACGCATATCCTGCACCGCTCGCATTACTTCACGTACTGCCCCTTCCGCAATCAGCTCGGGCGTTAACTCAGTTATGAGGGTGATTTTTGAGGTGGTATCAGCTCCGCTCTCTACCCCATCTAAACTAATTTGTTTTACATTTAACTCATCTTTGATGAGATCAAGCAGTTCGGTGTCAGGCAACATCGTCGTTCGAATAAATAATTCTGACAATGGTTGGCGTACTTTGATGTTGGCTTTGGTTCGCGCTTCTAGCCCCGCTGTAACAAACATGCGGACTACACCCATACTTTCGATTAACCCAGTGTCGACAGTATCCCCTGTAGGCCAAGCGGTGAGGTGTACACTTTCAGGTTCTGATTCTGCGCGAACAGCCCGATACAGATACTCTGCATAAAACGGCATGGCTGGAGCCATTACTTTAGCCAGCTCTCGTAAAATAAATCGTAAGGTGCCGAGGACTTTAGTTTTATCCTCACTATCATCTGACTTGAGACGTTCCCGACTGCGACGGAGGTACCAGACCGATACATCATCAATAAAATCAGCCAGCGGCCGGGTGGCTTTATCAAGTTCGTATGATTTGTACCCAGCTGTAGTATCAGCAATTAATTGGTTGAGTCGCGCCAATATCCAGCGATCTAAAATCGTATCTGAGGCTCCGGACGCATCAGTGCCGTTGGCGTACATCTCATACATGGCGAGCACGTTGTGGAGACGACCGATATTTTTACGTTGCAATTCAGTGACTTCTTTCTCACTAAAGTTCAAATCCTCGCCACGTACAATTGGTGCAGTGAGCATATAGTAGCGAACAGCGTCTGCCCCTACTCTATCTACCAGCTCCATTGGATCAGGATAATTCTTGAGGGACTTACTCATTTTTTTACCATCTTCAGCGAGTGCTAGTCCGTTTACAATCACATTTTCAAACGGTGCTTTTCCAAATAACGCAGTGCCAAGCACAATAAGTGAATAGAACCAACCCCGCGTTTGGTCGAGACCCTCGGCAATAAACTGCGCCGGGAATTGGGTCGCTAAAAACTGCTCAGGGTTTTGCCCCATGAAGTGATGTTGCGCGTACGGCATTGAGCCCGATTCAAACCAACAATCAAACACGTCAGGCACCCGAACTAATTGGGTACCGTCAGTATCAACCAACTTAATATCATCAATATACGGTCGGTGGTAATCCAAGGCGTATAAATCGTTGTGTGGTACCGGGGTAAATGGGAGCGCATGCACCTCAGCATTTTTGTAGTAGCCTTGTTTTTTAAGCTCGATCACTCGTTTATGTTCAGCTCCCTCGGCCACACACCGCAATGCAAACGTTGAACTGGCGTGCCCCACAATTAATACCGTTTCGTTTTGATGAGCAGCGTCAAAATCATACAGAAACTCCCCTGCTCGTTTAATCAGGTCGTAGCGATTTTCAACACCAGGAATTACTTTGGTAAATTTCTCTTCTTCACTACTGTAATTAGCATTGTATTCATCCCAGGTTTTACCTTCGTACGCAGCACCGGTTTGTAATTCAATTATGCGCGCATCAGCTGATACGGCAGTTTCAGGCAGACCAAGTTCACGGGCAATAGCGAGCGCCGTTTCGCGCGTACGCTGCATACCCGAATGGACGATATGGGTAATACCCTTGGTACGCAATGTTTCGGCTGCTTCTTTACACTGAGTTATACCGGCTTCAGTCAGCGGATTGTTTTCGTCAGCGATGGCGTCAATGATTCCAGTCAGATTACTCGCTGCCTCGGCATGGCGCATCACAAAGTATGTATTGCCACTTTTTGGCACATACTGTTGCAATTCTGCTAATGAGCCAAACACTTTGAAATCGCCCGTTTTTGGGTTTTTCCAAATTGGTAGTGGTGCTCCCCAGTACCGCTGACGTGATACTGCCCAATCACGCGCCCCCTCGAGCCAATTACCAAACCGGTTACTACCGACATGATCCGGAATCCAGTTCACCGCATTGTTCGCGGCAATTAGTTCGTCTTTGATTTTTGGTACGTTCACAAACCACGAGGTCGTCGCGTAGTTAAGTAGTGGTGTATCACAACGCCAACAGTGCGGGTAGCTGTGGGTGATGTTTTCTTTTTTAAATACTTTACCGGCTGCTTGGAGGGCTTTAAGGATTTCAATGTCGGTGTCTTTGTGATCTACACCAGCAGTATCATCGTCTTTTGGCTTAACTAATCGCCCCGCAAAATCGGTCACAAACGACACAAAATGCCCGGCCGTGTCGACGTGATGAATAATTGGAACGTTATTAGCTTGAGCCAATTTCATGTCGTCGTCCCCATAGGCTGGTGCAATATGCACTGCTCCCGTACCTTCGGTTCCCACCTCTACATAATCTGCATGCCAAATTTTCCAAGCGTTTGTTTTATCAAAGTCTTGGGTGTGCAGGTAGTTAAATGGTGACTGATACGATTTCCCAACCAAGGCAGCACCTTTCATTTCCTCAACCGTTTCATAAGCCGCTTCTCCTAATTGTGACAGTCGGCCTTTCGCTAAAATATAGTATTCCGAAACTCCATCTGCAGACACTTTCACTTTTACATAATCCAGCTCATGATGAACCGCCGCCGCCATATTCCCGGGCAGTGTCCACGGTGTGGTTGTCCAAACTAGGAGTGACGTATCGGTTACGTTGCCAGCGTCATCAAGAAGAGGTAGTTTAACGGTCACCGCGATGTCTTTGATGTCTTTATAGCCTTGGTTAACTTCAAAGTTACTTAAGGTCGTACCACAGCGCGGACACAAGTGCATGGTTTTAAAACCTTCAAACACTAATCCCTTTTTATGGAGTTCTGAAAACACCCACCACACACTTTCGGTGTAGGTGCTATCCATGGTTTTGTAGTCGTTCTCCATATCGGCCCAGCGTCCCATACGTGGAATAGCCATTTTCCAGTAGTCGGCATATTCCATCACGGTACTACGAGCAGCTTCATTAAAATTCTTCACACCGTATTCCTCGATGTCACGTTTAGTTGCTAAACCTAGTTTTTTCTCAATGAGGTTCTCGAGTGGCAACCCATGGCAATCCCACCCCCAGGTGCGATTAACCCGAAGGCCGTTCATGGTCCAAAATCGTGGTACCGTGTCTTTTATCGTACTCGCTAAAATATGTCCGTAGTGTGGGGTACCCGTCGCAAACGGCGGACCATCGTAAAAGGTAAACTGGCCGGCAGGATCTTCACCGGCTGGTTTTTCTATACTTTTATTAAAAATATCGTGCTCCAGCCAAAATGCTTGGATAGCTTCTTCACGAATCGCTACTTCTGATTTATCAACTTCGGGAACAACTGCAACTGAGTCATTCTCCCGTCCATGGGCTTTGTTCATATATAAAAATGAGTTACGTATGTGTATCAGACATACTAATAAAACTGATGTATCAGACCAGCTTTTTTATAGTACCACAAAAATGGGTTCCTGCTAGAAAGCGAAAAGCGCGGACCTGCCGCGCTTTTTATTCACCTGTTAAAACCCAAATGGCAGAGCCAATCCTCGCGATGGCGTCTCCCTGCTTCTCTAGAGAGAACTTCTTGCCAGGTCGGCTGATAGAGCTCCAAGAATATTTTTACGAACATCTGCCCCTCTCGATGGATTTTCTGTTTGCGTGTTCCGTACCGAACAACCTACCGACAAGCATACTAAGAATATGCCAACCGTCAAATCAGACTACAATCGTTCTGGAGCTTTAATGGCAAGAATAAACAAACCGTTTTTAAGGGTGGTCGCCACTGCCTGGGCAAGGAGACATTTGTACGGTGCGAATTTATCTGTAGCATCAGCCATTTTTTCATGAGCGTAGAAAGTGTTAAAAGCGCCAGCGAGTTCGGTGAGATACCCTACCACCTTGTGTGGGGCACGGTCATCGAGAGCTGCTTGTACCACCTCTTCAAATCGGTACAAAGTTTTTTCAATGAGATATGGCTCTGTTGGTGCAGGTGTCAGTGAAGGAACAATGCCGGCTGCACGTGCTTTATCGAGCACACTACAGATACGGGCATGCGTATATTGTAGGTATGGACCAGAATCACCTTCAAAACTAAGTGCTCGCTCCTTATCAAACACTGAATCCTGCAAAATACTCCCTCGCAATGTGGCGTATTTAATAGCTCCAATCGCAATATCATTTGAGAGCTCCGGTGACGCTATTGTCATACCTGTTTCAGTAATTTTGTCGTGAGCTGACTGGGCCACATCAGCAATAAAATCTATTGCTGAAATCACATCTCCCGTTCGAGATGACATCTTACCGGTAGCTAGCTTCACCATACCATGTCCAATGTGTTCTGTTTTAGCCGCGAGTTCAGGATAAACAAATCCCATAGCTTTTTTTAAAACTTTGAAGTATTCGCTAATTTCATTCGCTGTTGAAATAACAGAATGATCATACCCGCCGAGTCGGTCATTTTTGAGTTTGGCGAGTGCGAGCTCTTTTGCTTCATACGTCGGCAAACCAAGCTTGTTCAAAAATACTCGAGTATGCAATCCGTATTTTTCTCCTTCAAATATATGTGCCCCATCACTTAAGGGAAATATTTCTGGATTATTTAAAACCAATTCCTTCCCAACGCCCGCAGCTTCACTCTCAAAAAAATATTCTGAGAATTCGGTACCTACCAACTTGTAGATCGTTTCAAAGTAAGCCAGGGAAAC
The DNA here is from genome assembly GCA_019752815.1 of Patescibacteria group bacterium. Taxonomy (GTDB): domain Bacteria; phylum Patescibacteriota; class Minisyncoccia; order Phycocordibacterales; family UBA918; genus OLB19. Next base: position 50,588 of record JAIELQ010000006.1, on the reverse strand, counting down.
TCTTCGCCCTGCGTCGTAGAGTGCGTTAACTCTCTCGTCACTTCGTTCATAAATAACTTTATTAAGTACAGTGATTTCTGTTTTAGCTGACTCATTTTCTTTATAAGCAGTGGCTCCGGTAGCGTAGGCTCGCCCCAAATCTTTTGCCGTAAAATCACTCTCAGAAGTCATGCCCAATTTTTGCATCCCCCAAATAGCGTGAGCAACATGAAGTCCAACATCTCCCTGGTAACATACTCGCCGCACATCCGCTCCGGCCATCATAAATAGTCGGGCAATACTTTCCCCAACTGCGTTGGTAAACAAGTGTCCAATATGAAACTCTTTAAACGGATTGGGATCAGTGTATTCCACCACTACTTTTTTATCTGCCCACGAATCATTTCGCCCCCAGTTTTCACCTAGGTTTATAATCCGATTGGTTTCAGCCACAAAGAAATCACGAGTGAAATAAAAATTGATAAATCCTGGACCGGCAATTTCAATTTTTTCAACATATTCGATTTGGCCTTCTAGTTTTTCTTTGATTAGTACCGCTAATTCTCTAGGGTTCTTAAAACCTGGTCTTGTTGGAGTTCGAGGTGTAAATGTATCCAAAGTTGATATTTTTTTACCAGTGTATTCTGTACCTTCTACAGCTTGTGCCCTCATAGAGACCATAGCCACGTTACAGGCATAGTCACCATGACTGATGTCGCCCGGGTGTTCAATCACAAAATCACTTGGCGGTAATCCAAGGGTTGCTAGGGCTTCGGCGACGGCTGTTCTAATGACGGCTTCCATAATAGGCACACTATAGCAAATAATTACCACGAGGGTTAGTATCAAAAAAACCCGTGCCGAGGCACGAGCGAATATTGCGTGGTCGCGGGAGGATTCCCGCGAACCACTGTCCTTCGTCAGTTACCCTTTTGAATGGGTTTTTGGTAAACCCTTGTCCGCTTCGTTTCGACCACAACGCCTTTCATCGCGTCTGGGTGAGGCACTGCAAAGAGGTTACCTCCTCGCCACACGCGTGACGTATTTCCGTTGTGCATTTGCACAACTTCTCTGCCGCGCTTTCGAGACAAGTTTCGCGGCAACTGCGCTCCGGTTTCTCCGTGCTGCATCATGTCTTTGATATCCTTCTATAACTCCCTGCCCTGTTTGCAGGACGCATACCATAGCATGATATTGTAATTAGTCAACTACTTTTTCGAGGACCCTCGGAGAAACAGAATTATCAATAGTGAATCGTTTACTGCCGAGCACCTGCCCCCGTTGTGTTTCTACACTGCAACGCCACTCTCCATCACGACTAGCGGTTATGGCGGTCCAGCCTCGATACCCATTTACAGCCTTGCCGGTAATGGGATAGGATTTTTTAAAATACTCAGTCCAGGCGCCATCGGCATTTTTATACTCCCAGAGATGATAAATATCGGTATCAATTTTGGCGGGGGCAAACACTCGTGTAAAACACGCGACCGTACCAGTGTCTGACGGATGAAAAACCAGGTTGATCTTTTTATCTACTCGGTACCACGGTATTGGTTCTAATGTCAGCTCGTACCCCGAGTCACCGAACTTCACGACCGAATGCACAATATTGATTTCTTGGAGAGACAGTGGAATTGGTGGAATGATGTTTGTGAAATAAAGCGTATTGAGCCCCACAAATAACCCAAACACCATAAAGACAATTGGTTTAGTCTGGAGTGCCATGTAGTTGGGAATGATTTTTGTTAGCAGTTGTACCAGCATGTACACAATTACTAATGCCAGCAATCCGCTCGCCACAAAAATTTCTGGCCCCATCCGACCCAACAAAACTGGTATCACCATCACGAGGTACGAGAACAATCCCACAAAATATGCCAGCACGTTAAACACTAATTGTTGACCCCGATTACGCACTGTCTCATTACCGTAGATAGCAGCGATAAACAAAAGTAGGAATGGCCATGATGCCCACAAAGCACCACTACGACTATAAAAAATAAGCATCCCCGAAAACAAACCCCCAAATGAGTACTGCATTAATATCGGGGCAATTTTACGAAAAAAGGCCGAGGGCTTAGAGCCCAGTTTCTCGGCAATACTGGCATACAAAAGCAAAATCGAAAGTGACGCCAACACCACATAAAAGAACAATAAGGCATTATCAAACGTATCATCAATCCGATTAAGTAAGATGTAGTCAGTGACAAACCCTAAAATAAAGGCGATGGTCAGCCAATGACGCTTGGCATGATGGAACGTGTCCCGAAGATTCATGTAAATAGTATAACGTATGCAATATAAAAAAATCCGCTTGGTTTGCCAGCAAGCTGACAAACCAAGCGGCGAGATCGCGTTCAAATCCGAAGACAAACACAGACCTCAGTGCGAACGAGGGACAGTGCGGACGTAACATCCGAGGCGAAAGGAGTTCAACCCCCTCACTTATCAATATTATAGCATCTTTTTAGAAATTGCCAATACCCTACACCGACCTTTGAACCTAAAGAAAAAACTGGCCTGATGCCAGTTTTTTCTTTAGGTTAATGCGCTATTTTAAATAAAATTCTCTGGGACTGGGTGCGCCTCACATAACTGTTGTACCTCATTTTGGAGTTCGTTAATCTTTACCAAGTCATCTTTAGCCTTCATGGTCGTAATCATAATTTCAGCAAGCTTTGTAGCGTCAGCCTCCATCATCCCCCGCGTGGTCATCGCTGGTGTACCAAACCGAATACCTGATGGATCCATGGCACTGCGCGAATCATCAGCAATCATGTTTTTGTTAAGCGTGATACCGACTTTATCAAGGACCGTCTCGGCTTCTTGACCAGTCACACCGAGACTACCAAATACGTCAGCGAGTAGCATATGGTTGTCGGTTCCACCACAGAGCAATCGTACGTTGTGGGCTTTGAACACCGCTTCCATCGCTTTGGCATTTTTGAGAATTTGCGCCGCGTAGGTTTTAAAGGCCGGAGTCAAAGCTTCACCAAAGGCTACCCCCTTGGCGGCAATAATGTGCATGTGTGGTCCACCCTGCATTCCTGGGAAAACGGCTTTGTTTATTTTTTTAGCAATCTCTTCACTTTCGCGAACTACAATCATTCCACCACGCGGACCACGGAGCGATTTATGGGTGGTCATCGTCATCACATCAAAGCCATAATCAAATGGATTGCGGGCGGCCCCACCAGCAATTAATCCGGTGATGTGGGCCACATCAGCAACTGCATAGGCCCCGACTTCACGTGCGATATCCACAAACTTTTGGTAATCGAGTTCACGACAGTACGCTGAGAAGCCAGCCAGGATAATTTTTGGCTTGTGTTCGAGCGCTGTTTGACGCAATGCCTCGTAATCAATTTCACCCGTATCAACGTCCTTCATTTTGTAACGAACAAAGTTGAATACTTTGTTAATCGCGGTAGTTGGGTGCCCGTGGGTCAAGTGACCACCGTGCGAAAGATCCATTCCCAAGACCGTGTCTCCCGGCTCCATCAGCGCAAAGTACATTGCTACGTTAGCGGCTGCGCCACCGAGTGGTTGTACGTTGGCGTATTTTGCCTTAAACAAAGTTTTAGCTCGCTCAATCGTGATGGATTCCATGAGGTCGGTGTACTGTTGTCCGCCATAGTAACGCTTGCCCGGGTACCCTTCAGAATATTTGTTCGTGAATACTGAGCCATTGGCTTCCAAGACCGCTCGTGAGACATAGTTCTCACTCGGGATTAGCTCAATCCCCCGCGCCTCGCGCGCCTCCTCCCCAATCAACGTCGCGTACAATTCTGGATCCTGCGCTTTAATGAAATCGTAATTTTGCATTTTTAATACACTTAAAGTTTTAAATAATCTTCAGAAATTGTACAGGTACTTAAATCATAGTTTAAAATTGTTTGTGTTCGAATTATATCACTACCGATTGTCACCGTCGCCATGGACAACTCCCCTATCGTGACGTGAAGCGATTTTATTGAGGTTAGTCTGCGCCACATCAGTTAAAGACAGTTTAAACTCGCTGGCTAACTGAGCTAAGTACCACAACACATCACCAAGCTCTTTTTGAATTTCAGCCCTGTCTTCACTCGTCACAGTCTCTGACGTAGCAGTATTTTTATCTCTAATTAGTTTTTTAATTTTCTCTGCCACTTCTCCTGCCTCACCAACTAGTCCTAACGTTGGGAATACAAAATTATTACCAATTTCAGGATATACAGCTTTCTGGCGAGATTCTTTTTGATATGTATCAAAATCCATATAAGCCTACGCTTTTGCTGGAACTGGTGGTAACTGTTGCTTAACAGCGCTATAAACTTCCTCATGGATCTCTTCACGTGGGCGAAGAGAACCTTCTGTAACACATGAGACCGTGACCCACTGATTTTGAGTATTGGCGAGATAGCTCGCACATTTTGAAACTTTCGCTTGATGGAGCCGGTCTTTTTCTAGTGGGTCAACTACCGTTACGCCGATGTCATCAATATATTCGAGGAGTTTCTGACTATCTTCAGGTGGAATATCCAAAAAAACGGTCATGTCCGGGCGGGGCAATCCAAAAATATCATATTCTAAATGTTCTACCCAAGAAAAAAATTCGTCTCGGGTATCGCTGTCTTGCACTTTGGCACCCTGGTGCATCATATTAGAACTAACGTATCGGTCAAAAATAATGATACGACCTTCACTAATCCACTCTTCGATTTGACTCTTAGATTCAAAACGGTCAGCCGCATAGATCATAGCTACAATTTTAGGATCTAGCGCTGCGAACCTATCCTCTTCTCCATCGAGACATTCACGAATAAAGTGACCAATCGAGTTTTGACTGTACCGGGGAAAATCAATTTTTCCCACTGAGTACCCCTCACTCAGCAAACGATTCATCAACATATCAGCCTGTGTTGCCTTTCCTACATTTGCCCCACCATCAATCACAATTAATTTTGCCGTATTCATATGCTGAAGATTATCATTCTATTATACACCGGTACTTCCAAACGCTCCGTCCCCCCGGACAGTTTCATCTAATTCAGTCACTTCAATAATTTCAGGATGTTCAACTTTTTGAATCAGTAGCTGGGCAATTTTATCACCGACAGCAAATGTCTGGGGTTCGTGGCCAAAATTGTATAACCCAATTAGATACTCCCCCCGATATTCGGTATCAAACACTCCACCCACTGTTTTTAGGTGGCGTTTATTAGCAATTCCTCCCTTGTCCCAGACTAGGGCGGTATAGCCGTCAGGAAATACAATCGTGAGACCAGTCGAGATTAAGCGATGCTCACCGGGATTAATGGTGAAATCAATAACCGTACACAAATCCAAACCCGCATCACTCGCATGCGCAAATTGTGGCATCTTAGCATCGGGATGGAGTTTTTTAATCCGTAGCTGCATAGGTTATAAAGCCCCTTTAACTATCGCGTACACATCAGTATGGATATCTTCACGACTGCGAATATTTTCACCCTCACAACAATGAACTACTTTCCAATTGTTTTTACTCGACACTATCGTTTTAGCTCTAATCTCTACTTGTTCCTGATGGTGGTGATCGGCTTCGGCTAGATCTAGTTTTACATCTGCTCCATGTTTGCCCGCGGCTACCGCTACTTTTTTAAGATTTTGTCTCACTCCAAACGGTACCTCAAGATATAAAATCACATCAGGTCGAGGCAGACCAAACACGCCATGTTCCATGTGATCAAGCCATCCTAAAAAGGCTTCGAGTTCATCTGCGTCTTTAATCTTGGCGCCTTGGTGCATCATGTTCGAACTAACGTATCTATCAAGAACAACAATTTTTCCCTCTTCAAGCCATGATTCAAGTCTCGGTTTTGATTCAAATCTATCAGCGGCATACAGCGTTGAGGCGACTCGTGCATCGGTTGCCATAAAGTCACCCCGCTTACCATCGAGACATTCCCGAATCAATGCACCAAATGTATTTTGAGTATACTGCGGAAAATCTAGAGTTTCGACTTTATAGCCATCTGCCATTAATTGCTTTACCAACAAAGCCACCTGGGTTGCTTTCCCTGCCCCATCTCCCCCGTCTAATACTATAAGTTTACCTGTTTGCATGGTGTTAATAGTAACACCGCACAAAGCCTACCTCCAAAATCTCTTAGTATTAGCGAACAGCTTACATAGCAGGTCAACTGTACAGATACAAATTTCCTGACTTATTAGTGTCTTTTCACTACTATTGGGTATAAGTATCAATCTTAAAAACCCAACAGAAACTACAATTAAAGTATATGCAAAACATCGAAAATTTAAACCACACAAGAGCCGCACTCGGTAGTGGCGGGAAGATAGTGATTATTGATCCAGGAGCAACGTTAACCGCTGAAGCTTTAGCGATGCTTCAAGCCCTGCACTCCCGCTCAACCGGTGGAGTGGATGAGCACTTAAAAATACTCGCTGAAAAAGGAGCTGACAAATTTATGTCGACGTACTACGTTGGCTATGGGCACAAATCTATTGGTGACTGTGGAATGGCAGTAGTTTTTATTGAGGGTGTTTCGATGTTGGCGGCAAAAGCTATCCAGGATTACAAGCTTTATAACGGACAAGAAGCTTCAACTCGCTACATTGATTTTGCTGGGCAACTATTTATCAACCCCGTCGGAAGTCCTGAGGGAAATAAAATCCTCGAGACGTGGCGAGCGTTTTATTTAAAAGCAGTAGAGGAAATGAAGGTGGAATTAAAAAAACGGTATCCGCTTGGTGAGGGAGAAAAGGAAGTGACCTATGACAAAGCAATTGCTGCCCGAGCGTTTGATATTACTCGTGGGTTTTTGCCGGCGGGAGCTTCAACCAACTTAGCTTGGACAGGAACACTCCGGCAGTTTGCCGATCGTATCGCCCATCTGCGCCATCACCCATTACTTGAAGTACAGGAAATTGCCCAGGTACTCGAAGACGGCATGATTGCTGCCTATCCAAATTCTTTTTCTGTTGAAAAGAAACGCTACGAAGCGACCGAGAAATATGTCGCCGAAACAATGAATCAGTACTACTACCATGATGCCCATTCGAGAGAGATGGAGATTGTGCGGGACAGTATTGATATAAAGGGTCTAACACCCTACCGTGAACTATTAGTAAATCGTCCAGCAAAAACTGAGCTCCCGAAATGGCTTGGAGTATACGGTGAAGTAGCGCTGGCGTTTACCCTTGATTTTGGTTCTTTCCGGGATATTCAGCGCCATCGGGCTGTTACCCAACGTATGCCTCTACTTACTGCTGATATCGGTTTTAATCCTTGGTATCTTGAGCAACTAACTCCACAATTACGCACTGAAGCTACTGCATTAATCGCTGAACAGAAAACTGCTATAGAATCTCTGACACCAGATAAAAACATTCGCCAATACTACCTACCAATGGGCTATAACATTAGTAATTACCTGTCAGGTGACCTGCCTGCCTTGGTGTATCTAATAGAGATACGAGCAACGAGCCTCGTTCATCCCACACTCGCAACTAAAGCCGGAATTATGGCCTCTCTACTGCAAGAAAAATATGGAGACGCCGGACTAACTTTCCATCTCGATCCAGACCCTGGTCGTTTCAACATCAAACGAGGCGAGCACGATATCGTAAAAAAGGAATAATGCGTCTCGTTTATGCACGAAGGCGGACCAAAATTTCATACACCGACCGAGGAAATACTTGCGTACTGGAATAAATATCCGGTAGTTTTAGCCTCCCAATCTGACTTTCGTAAATCACAACTAGAATCACTGGGCTTTAGTGATGTATCAAAATCTGAACGTATACCGGTTGCCGTTGAAGCCGACAAGTCTAAAGAGCTTGATGCCTCGCAGGGTATTCCATCTTACTATGCAGACGATGGACGCGATATCGTGCGCCATATAGCAGGAGCAAAAGTGCAACACATACTCGATCATCAGACAATCAATCCAGAGTCTATTGTAATTGGTTTTGATACCGCGCCCTTAATTTGGCATTACGATACAGAAGAAGATGACTTCGACTTTGAACATCTTGAAAAACCTACAACCATTGAAGAAGGAAGACGCCTCATTCAATGGGTAATTTCGATAACAGCAAAGGGGTGCCAGGTACGCGAGGAAAGAATCAAGCGACTACAAACACAGTTTGCTTCTCTACCAGAAGATATGGTCCAATCAACCATTAAGAATTTAACCGCTACCTTAGACATCGGCACTATTAGTGTTGAGAGCGCTGCTGCTGGTTCGTTTCCCAATAACCGTAGTAAGGTTTTAGGATTTTCTGAAGAGATTTCACTTTTTTCTCAAACCATTAATGAAATGAAAAATGATTCGTACGCACTTGAGATACTCGGTGATAAAGTAGCTGAAATTATGGGTGACCGGGTAACCCAAATATCTGGCGGAATTGATTATACTGATTTGGCTATACGGGACTTACTTAAACTATCAGAGTTAAAAATTGAAATACTCGAAAATACTATAACCGGTACCGATCATTACTTGGGATTTTCGCAAACAGCTTTTATTTTACTCCTCGCTCATGCTCGAGCTGACGAAAAGGCTATTTAGTTCCTGAACTGTTTTCCTAATTTTGGACCTGTTTGGACTAAATAATTTGATACTTTAGTATCATAATGAAACGTAGGAGCAACAGTCATTTTTTCGAATTTTATTTTTGCGATTGGCTGACCTGCCCGGATAACTAAATCCTCAAAGGGGCGAACTTCGAGTGTAAATGGTCTACCCTTCCCCTCACCAGCTAGTCCATACCCCCAACCCGGGTCGAGAAATCCAGCGTAGTGAGAACGAAAATCTCCACTACGTTCATCCATTGGTACCATCTCAGAGGCGAGCTCAGGAGGTATACGAACCGCCTCAGCTCCTGAAAGGATGTAAAACTTATCACGTTTGAGCCGAAGGGCTCCACGCTCAATCGTCAGTGGTTTAAAAAAGTCTGAGCCGGCATACCCCGCAATATTTTGTACATCAATGACTTGGTCGGGTTCAGAAATACATTCATATCCACAAATCCCTTCTTCAACTAAGGCCGTGAGCACTACCGAACCGTCTTGATCATTGGTAACCAAATCGTCGTATAGCAGCTGCGCTCCTGACACTCTATCAAAAACCAAACCGTTACCCATAGCGACCTTCAAATCATCTTCAGTAAAACGCGTATCGGCAGTAAATAGTCTGAGCTGTGTGAGTGGTATACCAGCCTCTAGTTTAATTGCAAACGACTGGGGGAAAATTGCCGCCCACAAGCTACCGGTAAATCCTTTTGGAGTAATAGAATCAAATCGCGGTACCCCATCTGCTAACACACGAATATGTACGTCGAGACGTCCGGTTGATGATTTAGGATTGCAATACCCGTACAGTGTATCCGGGAGTGAAAGTGCTTCGTTTAACTTTACCAAATACATTTGCCCGGCAGCGAGCGGAGTGGTGAAATCTGTTTTCTCGGCTTCCATCAGTTCTAGTAAATCGCTAATTTTTTCACCAACTTTTGGCAAGAGTAACCCTTTGATAGTGTAGACCTCATCACTCACCGTCAGGTCAAGTGAAGCTGGGGAAATATGTTTTTTGTCTGCACCCTTTATACTACCTTCATTAATTAGCTGCTCGATTAATTGGGCGGGCAAAGCCCCCTTTCCAGAAATTTCCATACCGGCACAGTATAACATCCTCCCTAAAACAAAAGAAAGAAGCGCCTGGGCCGAGGCGCTTCTGCTTCGATTAGGCCGAATGATTGCGCTGATCAAGGAATTCTTTGACAGCGGCAATAATGTCGGCAACATCCTCATATCGACCTAAATTGCGTCCCTCGCACTGAAGGAAGCCCGTGAGCATCCGCGTCACCCGGCTATTCTTTTTGGCGAAAAATAGCATATGCCGGCGGGAATGATGCCGAATCATGATTTCCATCCCCAGACCGGTCGAGGCGTGGTCGACGATGAAAATGCAGAGGTCGGCGCCCTCGGTACATTTGCGATCATGATTATAGACCTCAACCGCAGTACCATCTTCCAGACCAACGAAATCAAGAACGGTGACATCGGGCAACTTCCGCAATTCACTTTTCAGCTCATTTTGGAAGTCGATTCGAAATTCTGGTGGCGCATCTGTCAGCGCCATTCCAACATACATTGATGTACGGTGCATTGTTAATCCTTTCCAGGGTTTCTTTCTTGTTGCACTATACCAAACTATCCAAAAATAACAAAAAAATCCTCAAATGAGGACCTTAGGGTAACGGGTGCCGGTTGCGCAAAACGCAACCGGCACGAGCCGAAAAAATCTAGTTGAGCCAGCCAATGGTCTTGGCAATCCAGGCAGCTTCCAACACAATGTTGGCCTTGATTGGGTTGCTCTGTTGTGTTGTCTCGAGCAAATGCTCCAACATCTCGTTAGAGAACACCCATTGCGCATCAACACAATCCGAACCATTACCTCGCAAAACCGGTATCCGAGTAGATTGGGCTCGGAATAGCACCACATGCACCATTTTGCACCGACCGCTTCGTGCATGCTCGTTTATGGCAGAGCCGGCGTAGGTGGCACTTCTCCAATCAATAATTGGAACACCATGCTGATGCGGACGTTGCAACGAGGGAATTTCTTCACGCAACACGTGTCGTCCGGCCACAAACAGAGAACGTTTGTGTCCGACTGGACCTTGCGGTGGAATCCACACATGACCGGTCGGGTCACGCAGTGGCTTAATCACCGCAAAGCCACTGTCTTGACTCACCACCCCCACCATAACCGTATGTCGAATACCAGGGACGAACATACTGCGTGGTAGCGGGCGGTTAGGGTTGGTGATAATCGGCGTCAGAATGGCTTCCATGTCTTCCCTCTCCTGTTTATGTACTTATCTTTTGCTGACTTTGTTATAACATACAATTTTATTTATTAGTAGAAATGAGGGTATATAAAAAGCGGCGCCCGAGGTGAGTCGGACGCCACGGTTTTTTGCCAGGTTACTGGCTTAATCTTAGGCAATCTTCTGCCAATTTTCAAGCGTCAGATTTTCTCGCGCCCGCACAAGCGCAGTCTCGATGACACGAAGCTTGGCTTTGGGCACAACAGTTTCATCAGGCAAGCTGACCACCTTACCTACCCACTCGTCAGGCTTGAAGGTGCCTGGTTTCGGAAACCAAAACACAAAATGCACTGATTCAGCCAGAGCAGCTGACCTCTGGACAGCGAAGTGCCGATTGCCACTTTCTGCTACTTTGCGTACAAGCTTCTGACCGCGACTGCGAGGGCTGGTCCCCCACGGACGAGAGGCTTTGTTGCCGATAAGACCGGCAAATTGCTGTCGATCAAAGATGTAGAGCTGATCTCCTTCGCAAACAGCGACCAATATCATCTTCTCGGGGATGAATGGTTTTATAATCTCACCAAGCATTTCCTGCCCTCATTATGTTGTTGAACTCACCGTTTTTTACGGCTCCAAACCTTTTGACGCATCACTTCCCCCCTTCTTACAATTACGAGTGAGTATCGGAGAAAGTTTACTTTCTTTAGATACGAACGAAGTAATTGAATACTTGTATACAATTACGAGTGAGTGGCGGTGGAAGCTTGCGTACATTAGTCGTGAACGATGTAAATGAAAGCATTGCTTACATAATGAATGAGCCCCACCCACATTAATCAAAATGTGGACGGGGCTACGTTACGGCGACCTAAGCGCCTCAGGTTGCAGGATCTTGAGATGAGGTACGCGGTTAGCAATAATCTCTTCCACCACCGGACCATTCACCTGACCCAAATTAGCTCTCAGATTAGCCGTTGAGGTGACATACTCACGTCCAAGGCGATCTTTAAAGCAGAAATCATGACCAACCACAAAGACAAAATGTCGCCACGCTTCTTCGTCAATCTTTACTGAACCAACATAGTTGAGTTCAGTAATTATCGATATTTTGTCTTCAGGGGGGATAATGAGTTTTCTTGCTCGTTCTTCAGGACTCACAAACGTGGCAAAACGTTCGCGGTTCATGACTCTTTTAAGTAAACTGGGGTGAGCAGTTGAGACATCAAGCCTCATTGTGTCACTTACAACAAGAAAAAGTTCGTCACGTTTTTTCCACCGGTGACCAAAAAGGCCGAATTTCAAAACTTTCACGGCATACTCCTTTTTTTTGAACGTACCCAGAAAACTGGGCTCTAAACCTTTTGACGCAGTACATCAGAGATTCTTACATGCAAAGCCAATCGTAGATAACCAGACAACAAAAAAGCGCCTGAGGCGCTTTTTTGCTAGAAGATATAAGACCTTAGTCAATAACATAATCTCTTACAGAGACTGTACAGGTTGTCGCTATTTTTTCAAAATAGCTGGCAACCTCGGTAACAGTTAATCTATAACTGTTACCCCCATTGAACGAGCTGTTCCTTCGATACTCTTCATTGCGGTTTCGATGCTTGCTGCTGTCATGTCGACGGCTTTGATTTCAGCGATTTCGCGAATTTGAGCTTTAGTGATGTTTCCAGCTTTTGATTGTTTGTTCTTACTTGAACCCTTTTCTTTGCCGATAGCTTTTAAGATAAGGCGTGAGGCTGGTGAAGTTTTAGTAACAAACGTAAATGTTCGGTCATCATAGACTGAGATTACAATTGGAACTACTTCCCCCATTCGGTCACGAGTTTGTTCGTTGAATTGGTTTACAAATTCACCGATGTTAATACCAGCTTGTCCAAGTACTGGTCCTAGTGGTGGAGCTGGTGTCGCTTTACCACCTTTTGACTGTACTTTGATTGTCTTTACGAGTTTTTTAGCCATGATGTGTGTTTATTAAAGTTGTTTTGTTGTGTGAGAGGAGGCATATGTCCATATCCGCCTACCCCTCTAGAAGCCCGCGTATTGTACAAGAATTCAAGCTTTTTGCAACCAAAGCAAAAAATGCTAGAGTATTTAAGGGATTTAACAGGAGGATGACATGGAACGACCATTCGCACTGCGTGAACTTTTACTTACAACTGAAGGTCAGGAAATTCTGAGGAGTGATGAATTTTCTGGAGTGAACAGACACAACAGAAGAAACTCAAAAGGAGCAGCAATTGCTCTGGATATCCAGAGAAACTTCAAGTTCCCTGGTGATAAAGACACCAAGCCTGAAGATATTGAAAAATGACCCGTTATGGATGTGATCCAGCGGGTCATATTCATGTATCACTCTGGATTGCCACGTCATTTCGCTTCGCTTCATTCCTCGCAAAGACGAGCGCAAGAAAACACCCCCAAGCATAGCTTGGGGGTGTTTTCTTTATATTTGTCAGCTCACTAAAACTTCTTAAATGGGATGGATTGCGCGAAGCCTAGAGTTTTTGTGAGAGAAATGTAGTGATTGCTACATTGACCGAACAAAAACTCGTAGCGACAAAGCAAGCCGCCCATTTTAGGAGTTTTATACTTTTTTGATTTGGAGGAAGTCGAGCTCGACTGGAGTCTCCCGCCCAAACATCGCTACCAACACTTTGACCTTTCCTGACTTCTCATCAACATCACTCACCTTCCCTTCGAGTTCCTTAAATGGACCATCTGTAATCATCACTAGGTCTCCGGCTGAGAGATCTACCTTGTGCGTGACTGAATCGTCACTCATTTGGCTGAGGAGGGCTTTGTATTCGGCTTCTGACAATGGAACTGGTTGAGTCCCACTACCCACGAATCCAGTTACGCGAGGCGTGTTTCGTACGACGTACCATGATTCATCATCTACCACCATTTCAACGAGCACGTACCCGGGGAATAGATTTTCTTCTTCGGTTACTCGCTTACCACCTTTTACTCGAATTTTCTTTTCTGATGGCACTACCACGTTAAAAATTTTCTCAGTCATGTTGAGTGAGTCGATACGTTGCTTGAGATTTCGAGCTACCGCATTTTCGTATCCAGAATACGTATGAATTGCATACCAGTGACGTTCACCAGTGAATTGTTGTTTGGCCATAGATACTAGAAGCGGTTAATAATAAAGTCGATGCCTGAGGCAAAGATAAAGTCGAACATACTGACAAACAACGCGACAACAATACACACGAAAATAATCAGGGCGGTGTAAATAAGCGCTTGGTTTTGGGTTGGCCACTTTACTTGTTTCATTTCAGCGATGGTGTCGCGGAAATATTGGGTGAGTTGTTGCATGATAAATAATTAACCAAAATAAAAACGCCTCCAGGGCGAATTACTTCAACTATACACCTGTATTCCAGAAGTGTCAAAGCCACTAGAAAATGGGACATTGAATAGAAAAAAGTAGAAATACCAGAAAACACCCCAGGCACAGCCTGGGGTGTTTTCTAACTTCCTAATCTACCCATAAAAATGTAGAAATTGGATGAGTCGCTAGGAGCCTAGTAATTTTGAGAGGAAGCTGTACATCTGTACAGTGACTGAACAAAATTACGTAGCGACAACGTAGCGAGTGAGAGTCGCGCAAAAGTTTACTTTTGCATGACCGAACGAGCGTACGGTGTATCTAGATACAACGCGAATCGCCGATTTATACGTTTTTATTTGACTTCGTAGGTAATTGTGACGTTACTCACAGTCTTATTCTCCCCCGTTGGAATATTTGGGGTTGGTGCCATTTCTGCTTTGGCTGACATCGGCACACCCATCATGCCACCACCATACATAGGTTCCATTGGACTATCTTCGTAGTAACTGATCATTTTTACAATCTTCACGTCCAAACTATCAGCTAGAATTTCGGCTTGAGCTTGTGCATCCTCGATGGCGAGCTTGCGTGCTTCATCTTTGAGAGCCTCATCATCATCGATGGTAAAGGTGAGTCCAGAAATATCAGTCGCTCCTTTATCACCGATACCTGATAAGAGTGTGCCCGCTTTATCAATTACTCGAACTTTTACGGTAATAGTTTGGTACACCTCAAACCCATCAGGAATTTGTTCTCCCGGTGGACAGTACGAGCCGATGAGACATGGTTTTTGTTCAAACTTGTATTTCGGATTCATGTTATAGCCTTCAGTTTTGATATCTTTATCTTCGATACCATTTTCTTTGAGATATGCCGTCACTGCATTAATGACTTCGGCTGATTTAGCTTGTGCGGCAGCTGCATCTGCGCCTTCACCCCGGACACTAAATGAGAACTGGGCAATATCTGGTGTGGCCATTACCTCCCCCGTACCCGACACATTAATGGTAGTTGGACCACCCCATTGCGCTTGTTGTTTAAGTGTCACAAAAGCGTATGAACCAAGAGCCACTACAAAACCAACCAGCACCAGTGTGATGAGGAGCTGATTCAATTTTGAATTTAAAATTTCTGACATATATTTTTTTTAGATTAAATGTAATTTGTTAAAAAGTGAACTGAAAAACTGATGGAAACGTGTGCTTACACTGTCATTTGGTTTGCACACTTTTCCTAAAGCAGCCAAGTCACTTTCTGATAGTTCTGAAGTAGCTGGTTGCTTATCCATTAAATAATACATGATGGACTCCCCCCCTTCAACGTGCGGGAGCCCAATAGCGTGCCCGAATTCATGAATAAGTACGTTTCTAAGCTCGGTTTGGTCTTTAAAGTGGTAGATGGTAATGGCATCTCCATTATATTCACCCTGGGTAAACTCCTCCCCGCCGGTATAGGTTTGGTTATACTCGGACACTCCTTCGTTGTATTCTGAAATGATGTCATTCCCACGCGCACTCACGTCGTTAATATTTTTAGCGAGGGTAGATAATTTTTCAGCTTCACCTTCAAGAGCTGATTCCTCGTTTTTTAAACTGCGCTCTGTTTGTTGTAGCTTTTGATACTCTTCCTCCGGAGCTCCCCCGTTTTGATTATATGATGCAACTGTCGTGTTAAATTTTTCTAAACGTTCGTTATACGCAGCTACTTTTGCCTCATACGTATCTTTTAATTCATCATATTCTGCGAGAAGTTCGGTGTATTCTTCATTAATTGATTTACTGACATTTTGTTTTTCATCGAGCTCTGCCTTTTGCGCCTCAGCTGATTCACTACGTGCTTGCCTATCGTCATAGGTAAAATCAACCCTAAAATCCGCCGCCTCATCATAGGTAAATAGCTGACGTCCCAAAGCTTCTTCCCAAACTGTTTCTGCTTCCTCGGTAATTTTTCTAACGGTAGCGGCATCAAGCTTAAAACGCTCATCAATCGCGCCAATAGTATACGGCAATGGGAAAATGCACGGATGCGCTTCACTATAAAAATACCAGCCAGAGAATACGGCGGCAGCGAGGAGTGCCACTGGGAATTGTAATCGCATACAAACTAGTATACCAAGCTCGCCATTACTTCAAAAGTAAGTCAGTCAAGGCGCGCTTCGATAATTCTTTGAGCAGGCGTGGACCTATCGTTCCTTAATGGTATAGCTGAGCACACCACTCAACATTTTGAGCGACACTGGACTACCGCTAATCGCAAACAAAAAAGCGGTACTAAGCGGGGGCTATGTCGTCGCGAAACGTAGCCCCTGCTTAAGACCGCTTTTTCTCTTATCTCTATCATACACGATTGTACGTGGAGGCTGGAGCACATATCACCAGGGGTTTGGGGGTAACTCACCACAGTATTAAAAAACCCGCACTGTGAGTACGGGTTTTTTAACTTATTCCTTCGTAGCATTTCGCTCGGCAATCTTCTTGCGGGTGAGCTGCTGGGCAGCGTTCATACTGTGTTGGTAGTAGAGCGCTTTACAACCCTGCTTCCACGCCTGGAGGTAGAGACGGTTAATGTCTTTAACTGGCGTGTCAGGTGCCACCATGACGTTAAGTGACTGGCCTTGGTCGATATACTGTTGACGGTCGGCTGCTTGTTCAATGACTTTGGTTTGATCAATTTCAGCGAATGTTCGGAAGACGGCTTTTTCATCATCAGTGAGGAAATCTAAGTGCTGGACTGAACCATCGGCGTCGCGAATACTATCCCAAACATCCTTAGTGTCCTTCCCTTTTTCGGCAAGCAACGTTGTGAGCATCGGGTTTTTGATAACGACTTTCATCTTGGCGACGTCTTTGATGTAGCAGTTACTCCAAATTGGTTCAATTCCCTGTGATACCTGACCTAAGATAAAGGCTGATGAAGTCGTCGGAGCAATCGCCATTGTTGTGGTGTGACGTCGGCCATATCCCTTAAGAACTTCCGGCTCACCAAACTCTTTAGCCATTTCTTCTGATGCTTTAAGTGATCGTTCTTGAATAATTTTAAAGACTTCTTTGTTGATGGCGTCAGCTTCACCACTTTCAAATGCGAGGCCCTTACTCTGCAAGAGTGAGTGGTATCCGAGTACGCCCAAGCCCAAGGCACGGTTGGCTTTGGCAAAATTGTATGGTCGCTCCATAAACTTAAAGGCCAACCGTTTGTCGGCAAATTCTGAGTCGCGCATGGCTTCGAGTTTATTAATGAAGTCAGTCATGACTGCCTCAAGGAAGTACGTCATTGTCTCGACTAAGTCAGTATCTTTCCACTCATCGTAGTGGAGGAGGTTGATTGATGACAAACAGCACACAAATGACCAATCTGCGTTACTCGGCAACATGATTTCACTACAAACGTTACTGGCATAGATTGGGAGTTCTTTATCTTTGTATACCTGCGGGCGGGCGTTGTTCGCATTATCAATAAACATGATGTACGGGTACCCAATTTCGCCACGTCGTTGGATGATTTTAGCCCAGATTTTTCGCTTCTCTTCATCACCATCAATCATGGACTGCATCCACGCATCTGTTACCGTCACCGCGTGATTTATTTTTTGGATAGGATTTCCCTCCGCTCCGATATCGAGAAACTCTAAAATGTCGGGGTGCTCAACCGGCAAGTACGCCGCGAACACACCGCGACGGGTTGCACCTTGACTCACTACATCCAAGATTTTTTCAAACAACTGCATGAAGTGCACCGGGCCTGACGAGTAGCCGTTCTGGGTAATTTCACTTCCGCGACCACGCAAAGCGCCAAAATAGGCTGAACATCCTCCCCCGTACTTACTCATCATCCCCACTTCTCCTTGGGTATGGAGAATGTTCGCCATGTCATCAGCCACAAACGAACCGAAGCAACTAATTGGCAAGCCCCGCTTAAGACCAAAGTTGGCCCACACTGGAGTGGCGAGTGAGATCCATCCAAGACTCATGTATTTCTCAAACTTATCCGCAAAGCCTTTTTGACCAAGGATGTTCTCTGCAAATTCGCCGATGGCCCGCACCCGTTCTTCGGTTGTCTGTCCTTCTACCAGATACCCGCGCGCCATAAACGCTCGTGTATTATCGTTCACCCAGTCCCATGGTTTATTTTGAGTAGCCATACAATCATCAATGGTTTAAATGCAGAATAATAAAGAATGCGACTCCCCTTCCACCCCTTAGAACAAATCTTCACTCGTTACACTCGCTGATCGTTTGTTGTAGTTAATAGAACGTTTATCAAAGAAATCAACGTGCTTGGTTGCAATAACTTCATTATCAAACCAATCAGTTTCTTCAAGCAAAACTGGGTTAACATCAAACAATCGTTCCATTCCAATAGACGCTAGTGAGTTGTTAAAGCGGTGCTTTACAAACTCCTTCACGTTAGCTGCGGGCAAGAAATCAAGCTCTCCGGCCTCAAAGATCCAATCAATAACTTTACTCTCGGCAGCAAACGCTTCTTCACACGCGGTAAGGATACGGTTTTTAGCTTCAGCATCAAACCATTCTGGGTGCTCTTTTTTAATGATGTTAATCACATCAATACCAAACATACCGTGCAGGTTTTCTTCTTTTGAAGTGGCCTCTACCGCATTACTGATACCCTTGAACAAATTTTTATGTTTGTTAAATGACATCATGATCAAGAACTGTGAGAAGAGAGAGACGTGTTCAACAAATAACGAGAACAACATTACCGCTTGGGCATATTCTTTGTTTTCATTTGTCTTTGACAGTTCCACTACTCGTTCCAAATAGTTCATTCGTTCTTGAATGACCGGAATCTTTTTGATTTTGGTGAACTCATTATTGAGCCCGAGGATTTCCAATAGGTGTGAATACGCATCGGTGTGACGTACTTCGGATTCAGCAAATGTTGCCCCTACTGCCCCGATCTCGGCTTTTGGCATTTTTTTGTAGATGTCTCCCCAGAAACTTTTTACTGCTACTTCAATTTGTGCAATCGCCAACATGGTGTTTTTGATAGCACTGCGTTCAACGTCATTAACGTTTACGTGAAAGTTCTGTACGTCCCCCGTGAAATTGAATTCAGTGTGTACCCAGTACGAGTGACGAACCGCATCAACGTATTCATACAATTCCGGGTATTCGTACGGCTTGAGGTTTGGACGCTTGCGGAAAATATCCGGTTCTCGCATTTTTTTGCGTTCATTTCGGTAAATGATGTACGCTTTGGCAGTTTCAAAATACCCCAGCTCCATGAGCGACGCTTCGACGATATCTTGCACCTCTTCGACGGTTGGGTACCCGTTCACACATTTTTGTGACTGTGGATCTGAAGCTTCTGCCGTACCAGCCTGTACACACATTGAGACGGTGTTTTGGTGTACTTTCTCGGCTACTTTTTCTGCATCAACTTCACTTCCCTCGCCAGTTTCTTTTAGGGCCATTAAAATGGCGTGTTCGATTTTCACAATATCGAAGGACTGTAGTGATCCATCACGCTTTTTAATGTTTTTAATTTGCATATACTTAAGTGTTCAATCTATTTTAATAAATACATGTGCGCGACTACAAGGTGAGGTAAAGACTGCCCAGTTTATGAGACTGGGCTCAGGTACGTTTTTAAAACGTAACGCTGCGTGTCCTGACCTCCGACACACATCGCGGTGGAGACGCGGTGATAGCACTATAATAAACGGTTTCAGTACAAATGTAAAAAACGGCTATGGCGTGCAGATATGGCTTAAAGTAAGGCCGGCCAAATACCACCCGTGCAAAAGAATGGGGATAACTAATCAGGTCTTCGTACTCCAAAACTTTTTTTGGTTTTGGGAAGAGCATCCGTTGATAGCTGATCACACAAGGTACCAAAACGGCGCCGACGGCGCCGTTTTTACCGGAAAACTACCCAGTCTTTCTAATTATGATTATCCTGCAAACTATCGCGGATTTCCATCAGTAATTTGTAAGTATCGCCATGTTGTAATAAGCCGAAATATGACTGTACGACTGTTTGATCAAAGTTACTACTAGCCAATTTTCTAAATAACCGCTTTTTGGTCACCGTCCGCAACACCCGCTGATTTGGAAAATGAACCCAACCTAGAAAATCAACTCCTGAAGCAAGAATGCTTATAGCTACTTTATCTGGATGCATTGTGAGACGCAATGTATCTCCTAAAAACACTATCATATATGATAGTGTTTTTAGGAGCTCGTCTTTATCTGCCGAAAAAATTACAAAATCATCAGCGTACCGAATGTAATAGGGTATTTTAAGCGTTTGTTTTATATACATATCAAACTCGTGCATGTAGATATTAACCAGTAACTGTGAAGTTAGGTTGCCCAACGGTAAACCCTTCCCTTCCACACCACTATTAAAACTTTCTACCACCACTCGTATGAGAGCTAATAAGCGCTTATCATTAAGTCTCATTTCCAAAATACTCTGTAATATCTCATGGTCTATACTGGCAAAAAACTTTCTAATATCACACTTCAAAACAAAACATGGTTTGGTATTATTTTTTGCCACGATATTTGAAAATTCCCTAAACCTGTTAAGAGCCTTATGTGTGCCCTTGCCTAGCTGACACGAATAAGAATCGGTGACAAAAATTTGAAAGAAAAATGGTGCGAGACTAAGATACAATAGATGATGTACTACTCGGTCACGCACCAACGCCTTATGAATGTCACGTGGTTTTGGGTCATTAATTTTAAATGCCTGGTAACCACCGTGACGGTAAGTACCATTTTGTAAATCTGTGTGGAGCGAAAGGAGATTCACTATTAGATTTCGCTCAAATTCCTGTACGTCTAACTTTTTAGTTTTACCGCGTTTGAAGGCTCGCCAGGCTATCAAAATATTTTCCATAGTTGTGATACTATCAAAACTACCTGCAAACAATTTTTTAGCTTTTTTCATGATTCCCCCTAAGTCTACCCCCCCCCGCAAGGTTCCAAGCAAGTTTGGTGCCGGTAATCCAAAAAATCCGTACGGTGTACATTTTTTGGTACAGTATTTTTCATACCATCCAAAAACCGCATCGCTATACTCTCGCACCCAAAATCGATACCCTGTTTATTGAGATAATCGAGATGGTGGCAAGTGCCAGTTTTGTAAAAAAGCTGACAAAATTATTTATTTGCGGACTGCTATCCGTAAACTTGATACAATAAAAATTCTCCTTAACATTCTCTGGGAAACTCGTTCCATTGATACGCAAAAATACGAATTGCTTTCCTTGCCGCTTGATGAAACCGGCCGAATGCTGGGCGGATGGCTTGGGCAAGTCGAGAAACAAAACTCCCTCACCGAAAAGTAAGGGAGAAATGATATGAGTTGCGGAACACCTGGTTGCCAGTGTTCCAGACGTTGTCGGGGTTGAACGGGTTGCAGTTCACGTTCCACTTGCCATCGTTCCGATTGACGTTCACGACGCGGAGCGCACCAGGTACATATGAGAGATAGACCATCCTTACCACCACCCTTTGAAATTTTGACATACTCTGGGGGTTGAATTTTATTCGCAATCATAATTGCCCAGTCTATCTCACCAACTAATTATATTTTTTAAAAAGTAATGCTGGGCACACTAGCAGAAACCGTGATCACTGCTATTCTGGCGTCGACAGTTACTTACGTTATGGAGTAAAACCGTAGTCGGACTCTCAGTACAAACGCCAATATATTATAGTATGGAAGTATATACAAAAATAGCCTCCACCCCTAGCACAATGTCACAAGGACAAAGTACTAAGGATGAAGTGCTAAGGACTTTTTTAGGTCTAAGTTCCCAAAGACTAGTTGCGGAACACCTGGTCGCCAGTGCTCCAGACGTCGTCGGGGTTGAACGGGTCGCAGCGCACGAACCACTCGCCACCGTGCCGATAGACGCGCACGACGCGGAGCGCACTATCAAGACCGATGACCGGGAAAATATTCGCACTGCCGTCAGTCAACAGTTCACCTTCCTCCCCATTCCATTGCCTGTCAATCTTGCAAGCAATCTGACCAAGATCGACAGCGTTCGTGCAGGTTTCAGCATACTGATTGGAACCAGACTTACCGAACATCGTCGCTTCGCTCTCGTTTTTCGACAGCACTCGGCGTTTCAACGCCAGGTGCGAGCGAGAGGGACGGACTTTCAGTCCCACATAGCGACCGAGATCACCATCAACCCAGAGACCCGTACGGGTTTGGAAGTAGGCGACTTCGTCGAAAGTTTGTGCGCCTTTCTTCACCCGTTTGGCTTTCGGCTCATTCGGGTCGGTCCAGTTGATTTTCGGGCAATCGGCCTGCAAGAATTCCGCCAAATTGGTGCGGGCGGACTTGCTGTCGATAGCTCGCTGGAGATGCTGAGGAGTTACACCCAGCTCCGCAAGCAAACGTAGCCATTTTGCCGTCTGACCCATTTGGGTCGCCGTGTCTACGAGGGAAGCGATGGTTCTCATCGGAAGCCTCTACTTTCTGTATGTTGTACAACTAATCCTTATGGACTTCGCCACAACTTGCTACAAATTAAAAATTTTATTTGAAACAAGTTGTGGCGAATAAATACTAAAGAACAATGCTGGTATTATAGCATGTTTTTCAAGAAAAAGCAAGGGTGCCGTAATGGTTCAATAGCTTGTGAATACACCCTATTCCTAATCAATTTAATGTTTAATCCCGCCGCAAACTATCGCGGATTTCCATCAGTAACTTAACCTCGTCTGATGGTTCCGGAGTAACAGTCGGTGTAATAGATTCTTTCTTTTTAAATCGTGACAGGGCACGCACGACGAGGAATATCACAAAGGCAATAATCGTAAAGTCAAAGACGCTTTGAATAAATACTCCGTAGGTAATCTCTGCGTCCCCGACCGAAAGTGACCAGGTTGTAAAATCAACCCCACCGAGGATAATCCCAATAGCAGGCATAATAATGTTTTCTACTAAAGACGCTACAATTTTTCCAAATGCAGCTCCAATTACCACCGCTACCGCTAAATCAATAACATTTCCCTTCATTGCAAACGCTTTGAATTCCTCGATAAAATCTTTCATATACAATAATTACGTTGATTAAATGCTTCTAGTATACCAAATTAATGTGAATGATGGTGGTGATGACCGTGCTCATGGTCGTGATCAACACTCACTTCCCTGTTTCCAAAATACCAAGCTGCCACAGCTGTTGTGAACGGAACCGCTAATATAAGACCAATACTACCGATGATAATACGTAATATTTCGGCCGCGATTACTTCTTGATTAACTGATTGCCAGAAATCAGCGTTTGCCCGGGAATAAAACATCACGAGGGGCAAGGCGGTACCGAGGTACGCGAGCGCCAAAGTATTTACGAGTGACCCCACATGGTCCCGCCCAACGTTAATTGCTCGCTTATACAATTCAAACGGTGACAATTCTAGATTGGCTCGCCTGAGTTCTTGAACGACTGACGCTTGGGTAATCGATACATCGTCGAGCACCCCAAGGAGTCCGATGATAATACTCCCGAGCAGTAGCCCAGCGATATCGAGGGTCCCACCAGTTGAGAAATTCAAATACACCGACGCATCAGACCCAAACCCCGTTAGACGCAACCAGTCAACCGATAACCACGCGAGCAAACACGTTACCCCGACCGCACTAAATGTTCCGATAAACGCAATCGTCACCCGGGGTTTAAAACCATGTGTCAAAAAGAGTGACGAGGCTAATATCACACCGGCAATGACTAAACTAACGAGGGCCGGCTCATACCCTGCGAGCAACGCCGGTACGAGTAAAAATATAATGGCGAAAATGCTCAATCCTAAACTAATAAGTGCTCGCATCCCCTGCCAGCCTGAAAATCCAATTACCAGCGCAACCATAAGCAAGGCCATCCAAAACAGCTGTGGTCGCCGCTCAATATCTTTGAATGTCAGGTACTCCGTATCATCAATCGCCACTAATCGGTTTACAAAAATGACATCACCGACCTCAAGGACCATAATGTCGTTATCAAGCGACATCACCTGTCCTACCTTCTCGCCCGCCAGCAACTCTATTCGCAGCGTCTGCACCGTCGTTGTAGCATCAGTCCCCATGATTTGCCGATCAGACTGTTCAACAATTTCGAGTACCTTAGCCTTAACGGTTTCTTGCAGTTCTTGATGTACTTCTTGAGCCTGCAATCCGGCTGGCACTAATATACACAGGAGGAGAAAAAAACTACGGACTAAAAGAGTTGTCATATACCCAACTCTAGTAGACCATTTTAGCAATATAAAACCCAATTCCCGCCCCCAACATAAAGATAAAAAACAACCCCACAAGCAATGTTTCTTGATTCATATACCTATGAGTATACAAGATAAATTGTTATTTTCTAGCCTTACCGTAGTCACCACTCGACTTTTACATAAAAAATAGGTATAACAGTGTGCACCGAGGAGCTCCGCTCCCAAGGTCAAAATGGCGGCTATAGTTTAGTGGTAAAACTCCGGTTTGTGGAACCGGTATCGAGAGTTCGATTCTCTCTAGCCGCCCAGGAGCAAAATCCCCCTTTGGGGATTTTTGCGTATGGGCGGCTAGAGCAAGCAAACTGCTTTGCTTGCGGAGAGAATCGAAAGACGCAGACATATGGCTTTGCCATAGTCGAGTCAGGGTCGTGAGCGATATTGAAACAAGGAGCTTTGCGACGATGTTTCAAATCGACTCCTGACCAATTCCCAGTAGCCGCCAATGAGCAACAAAAAAACACTCTCGGGGAGAGTGTTTTTTTTGTAACTAAATTTTCTTACTCTCGGCTACTACTTCAGCCAAAATACCCGGTAACTTTTGGATGTCAGTGGCTGATTTAACAAGGTACCGCGCAGCGCCATTATTTAAACTTTCTCTAATTCCCTCTTCCTCACTTTTATTAGAAAAAATAACTACTGGAATATCTTTTAATTCTGGATTTGTTTTGAGTTGCTGTAATATTTCTTCTCCCGACATCCCTGGCAACATCAGATCAAGCAGAACAACATGTGGACGAAATTGCTCAATAAGACCAAGCGCCTCACTCCCATCAGCGGTTGAATACGGAATACACCCTTCGGCTGACAATTTAGTTAACACCATCTCTGACAAGAAAGGATCGTCTTCCACCATTAAGACCTTTACCTCACCTAACGATTTTTGTTCGAAGGTAGCAATTGCTGCTTCTACTTTATTTAAATCAGACATATGTTCTATGGTACCACAATAATCTAATTTCCGACCGGAACTTTAAGCCAGACGTTTAGCATCCCATTTTTTGATTTTACTGCTTGCTCTAACACCGTTTCAAACCGATCTTGACTGACACGCTTTTCAATTCTCACTTCGTATCTTCCAGGGTTAACAAGGGCGATATATCTGCCTTTGTCATCAGTAATACGTGAAGCCACCTCTCTACCCTGTTGGTATATTTTTATTACGGCATGTGACAACGGCTTACCACCTTCGGTAACCACACCATACAAAGCTGGCTTACCACTATAGATACGCATCACAAATAAAAATAGATATATGATTGCGAGGATACCAGTCACTATATTCATAGCATTCATAAACTGCAGAACCATAGCCACCGCTCCTACAAAGAACAAAATATCCAGTACCTGCACCACTACCACATCGAGTCGGCTGAAGAAAATAGTTTGTTTCGTACGAAGTTTTTCGTATTGGTTCCAATCAAACACAACCGCATCCATCGGAATGTCACAGGCGACCGCTTCGGAAACAGTCACTGGGCCGCCGTGATAGAGATTAGTATAGATAATATCTCGGGTAGCTGACTGCAATTTAATAGACGGAAACACGTAATTAGATTTGCGTACATTCATGGTATAGACTCCCGGCGGGACCAAGAATCCATACCTACCATCAAGGTCGGTAATGGCTTCATTTCTTTTTACACCTGCTTCATCAAATAGCTCCACGTACGCTGGATCAAGCGGCGCTTTTGTTTCACTATCATAAATAGTGCCCCACGGTTGAATTTTTTTTCTAAAGACAAGTAATCCAAAAACATTACGGCTAGCCTGCGTAACAATTGGGCGTCCATTGGTAACCGAAAAAGGAATTTTAGAAATAAATCCAAGGAACATAACGACTCCAGCTGTTAGTCCGAGCAGCGTTAGTAACCACATCAGCCAACCAGGCAACGTGAAGTCCAACCACGGCTGATTAGACACCGGTTCAATCGTGCCAGAAAAGGCATTGGCTTTCTTGGGCAAAAGCCAAACAAAATACTCTCCTGGTTGTTCAATCGTAATTCGAATGTTATTACCATCACTGACGTAGGGCACTTCAAACCACGTAGCGTTATCACGATCGAGTTTAACGATATAGATATACGCATCATCCGTACGCACGTTCGGGTTCGAAATCGTTACCGGAAATGGCTTATCAAATACTTCTATAGAATTCCCTTGTTCGTCAGCGGCCGTAATTACAAACGGTTCAGTGAGGAGAGTCGCCTCTGTCACGTCAATTTCATCAAGAATAGTCAAAATCTGTTCCCCAATAATCCTACTTGTTACGGTAACAGCAACCGGTGGTACGATTGGCCGTGCGGGAGGATTTTGTACTGTCGCCCGACTCGGCGTACATGGACCACTACTAACAAACTCTACTACCCCATTGACTGCATTTTCATTCCTCCGTACACCAGCTGGCAGAGGTGGATTGTATGGGGTATCAATGTCATTTACCACGATGGACGAAGTGTTCCCTTCGGTGTTCATTAAACTGAGCAAGAGGTTAGTGAAATTTGCACTTTTGGCAGCGGCGACGTTCGCATCGACTGCAGCCGTGGTGAGAAGCACCTCAAACTCAGCACGACCGGCGGCATTCAACTGAGTAGAAGAAATACTGTTAGCGGGAACCATTATACTGACAGTAGTTTCGTTACCGAGCGCAGAGGTAATTACGGTTTGCAGATTTTTTGGATCACAGGGAACTATCTCCTTTGGTGGCACGAGCGGAGCCATCACGGGCACATTACTCTGAGGTAGCGGTGACACCGCAACCACTGCCGGCACGGTCGGGCGGATACAATTATTGCTGTAGATTACATTATTTTCAGAACTCAAATTTTTTCCGGAGTAAGTTTTGAGCTCGCCGTCTACACGATAACTAAAGGCAGGGATGATGGCATTACGGTACTTGGTTTCGGTATCATCAAAGAGGACACCTTCCGCATCAACGGTCGTTATATCTTGAGAAGCATAGATGAACTCTCCCGTAGATGTTGTTCTGGTAACCTGACAAATACGGATCACTATCTCACGGTCGCCGCTATTTCGAGTTGCACTACCACCTGATGAATTGTTCGTTGGCGGGGTGGACGTAGCGAGCGGTGGGACCGCGCAGGCACTAGTTACAAATGTCTCAGTAGAACCATATGCTACCCCTTCAGTACCAGACGCATAGGCCGCAAAAAAATAGGCGGTAGCACACGTTAATCCAGATACTGTTTCTGTAAATGCCCCCGTGCTGTAGCCAAGACTGGTTTGCGTCGTTGTCGCTCCAAGTGATGTCGTCGTTCCGTATACAAACCCTCGTTCTGTCACCGTTCCACTTCCCACATCGGTGATCTCCCCGACTACCTCGGCACTAGTTTCTGTCGTCGTCGCTACCCCAGCTTGGGTTGAGACAGTGGCCGGCGTGCTGCTACCCACGGGAACACCAACACCAAACGTTGGGTACGTATCTGGGTGTTCAAGCCAAATGTCTAAAAAGTTCCAAGTAGATTGTGGTGGATTAGTGGCGGTGTAGAAATACGTTGGTGTGCTGTTGGCGATATTTTGTGCACTACACCAGAGCGGGTCTACCCCATCAATACCTGAACAAAGCGTGCGCGTTGTTCGGGTTACATCGTACCGATTATCAGCAAACGTTTCCCCACCAACGTATGTACCTATATACCCGCCGACTCGGGTTGAAGACGCCAAACTAGAAATGGCACTGACCGTAAATGTATTGGAAATACTATTTAAATTACTCTCCGAAGCACCAATAAACCCACCCACATTTTGATATGGAGCAGTGCTACTAGCAATCAGTGTGAGTGCGCCAGAAGAATAGGCATTCGTAATGGTATTAGTTCCACCCAATAACCCGCCCACGTAACCACCAATATCTGAAGCAGCGAGCGCATTTAGTGCCACCGAAGTCACTGTGATTGATGTTGAGGCGTACGTATCAGTTAAGTTGCTCCCGACTGATCGACCGAGGAAACCACCAATATAATAAGCACCAGTAGAAAAGGCATTTCCGGAATTTATCGTGATCATACTATCAGTAAACGTGGTATATACCGACGAGTTGTTTAGATAGCCAGCAAATCCCGCCACTGAGTAGGAACCAGCCGTATCAGTGAGCATGAGGTCACTTAATACCGTCGTTGTACCAACGATTAAATTGTTAGCGTACCCGACAAAGCCGCCGACATTATACGGGTAATCAGCAGCGTCAATGGTAATAGCACCGGTTGTCACAATATTAGTAGTAGTGGCATTGATTATTTCACCAGCAAAATTACCCACCCCTCCGGGTTGATACGAATACAGCAACAAATCGATACTTGAAGTAGCATTACTGATACGCGATGGATTGTACGAAGCGCCAAAGAAGCCACCAAGTCCGTACCCATATCCAGTAGAACCTGTTGTATCTTCATAAACAGTAATTGATCCACGGGTCTCTACATTATTTATCTGCATGAGACCACCTCCATTCCCAACCAAACCGCCAATGTTATAAAATGAACTAATATAATTTGTTACAGTGTCACTACCAAATCTCATGGTAGTAGAAGCAGTGCTCGTACTTATCACCACAGCATCAGCATCTCCAACTAAGCCACCGATATTTTCTATAAACGGGTTAGTACCATCTCCCACTGAAGTAATAACGGCATTAACCGAAGAGCTCGCAATCATTGATGGTGTACCTTCCACATTCGTTCCAATATACCCCGCAATGCCCCCAATTGAAGTTGAATACCCCAACCCAATATTGATACTACCGGCAAAACGACTATTTATGATACTGACTCCACCCGCACTACCAACAACCCCGCCAACCACACCCAAGCTCGCATCAACCGCGTAATTAGGTGAAATGTCCATGTTTGAAAAGGAACGATCGATGACTGAAGTTAGCTCAAAGCTACCATTTGAGTCACCCACTATTCCTCCACTGATACCTCCCGCAGTCAGGGTTCCGGAGGAAGTTGCATTATTAATTAGAAAAAAACTACCGACCCCAAGGATTCCCCCGACAAAGTTGTACCCAGTAACCGACCCAGTGTAGGACACTGTTTCCATGTTGATGAACCCACCACCACAACCAACGATACCTCCCATACACTCAGAGGACGCCAATACGGAATCGACATCAGCCGAAACAGAAATATTCGTAAATTCTCCTGAACCATACCCAATGAGACCCCCACCAAATTGCCCCCCGGTTCGGGCTGGTACAGAACTCGTGGCATTATTTACCATGACCGCCATACCAGTACCAGCCAATCCCCCGACCCGATCAACATCAACACTAAGTGCAGTCACTCCGCCGCCGTCGAGATTTACGTTTCTAATCGTGGCACCGTACAACCGACTAAACAGACCAAGTCCAGCTTGATACTGTGTCGCACTGGTACGCGTCGCAGCAATACCAGAAATGGTAAATCCTTGCCCATCTAAAATTCCATGAAACGGCGGGTTGTTAACCACATTTCCATTTAACGGAATATTATCTACGCCGACAGTACAATCGACATTATTACCTAACAGAAACCATCCAACCGGATTGGCTTTAACAGCTTGGGAGAGATCAGCACACGTAGTAATTGAGGTTGCCCCGATTGGCTCAGTGTACGGGAATACATTGAGGCTAGGGCGAGCTCCCGACACCTCAGACCACACATTGGTAAAATCCCATTGTGCCAGAGGTTCATTTACACTTGAATTATAGTACGCGCTCGAGTTGTTAGTAGTACATTCCAAAGCAGTATACGAGGCTCCACCACCAGTACATCTGGTTTGATTGGTACCAGCTGGGTAATATACCGTGTTACTTAAGTTTGAAGATGATACTCCTGAAATACCACCACTTAAGGTGGTACTACTCACTCTCCCTACTACAAAAGAATTTGAGATATGTAAATCTGCCGTCGAGACCCCAATTAAACCACCGTTAATACCACCCACATTAGCATTTATAAAGGTGGCAGTGGTACTCGCATCTGAGTAGGTGGAGTCGATATATGAATCAATTCCCCTGGTGTCAAACGCCCCCGTAATTCCCCCCACTCGATTGTAACCACTCACTACAGCCGTAGAGTAGGAATTTGTAATGGTTGAAGCATATGAGATACTTCCAACCAAACCACCCACCGCTGACACATTAGCTGTAACAGTGGCCTGAGACATCGATCGTTCTATAGTGGAAAATCCGTTAATATTTCCAGCAATTCCTCCCACGTGTACGTTTGTAGTTGGTGAAGAAAAGGCAGTTGTGACCGTTGTAGTAGCAACCGAGATTCCATAAAAACTACTCGTGAGCGCTAGCCCCACTAGGCCACCAACATATATACTGCCAGAATTTTGAGACGTGATGGTAGAGTTCGTCACTGAAATTCCTATCAAGGCAGAATGATCCGCCTCACCCGCTAACGCTCCTAAATACGATGAGCCGTTGACAGTGATAGTATCGAGTCTAAGATTTCTAATCGACGCCCCTTGGATTGATGCAAATATTCCGTTATGTTCAGTACCAGCGGTCCCGACCGATACATTAGAAATTGTGTACCCTTGCCCATCAAGCCAACCCCGAAACGGTGCATAGGTATCGGTAAAATCGTTGTAATTTCCAATTGTTTCAAAAGACGGTATACCCGAACAGTCGATATCTCCCGCAAGGATATAGTGGGCGTATAAATTTTCTGGTTCGTCATCTATAGACTGTAATTCGGTACAATCAGCGATTACATACGGATCAGCAGCCGTGCCTGACCCACTTGAAAATTGGTGTCCGGCTGTAGAAAACTGAGTACCAAACATGAGCGTCGCAAGAACTACCAGGAGAAATAATCCTACTCCAATAATTTTTACTGATTTTTTTTGGGTTAATTGAGCAAGTTTTGCAACCCCTGCGTCGATACACAACGACATATAAATTAGTATACTACAGTGCACCTAAGACCAGCTCGAACCTGGCTATAACACGCCACGTACGTTATTGGCTCAATTGGCACTTATGGCTCTACCTTACTTTATATCGGCAGGATTTCTGGTATCATTTCGATGAAAGACTCTTCCTCCGACTCATTAGTCAGTACAGGAGCAGTCGTTGTAGCATTCTCTGTAAAAGTATTCTCACTCGATTCAATCGTCGACGAAGCGGTGTCTACATTTTGCTCAAGCGATAAAGTAGCTTGATGATCCATGACCTCCGGCGTAGCATTACTGTCTACTGAAGCAGACGAGCTGATACCTAGAAAATCATCATCTTCAGCATTAAAAATGTTAGTGATATTCGGTTCCGAGACAAGCAGCTCTTCTGCTACCGGTTCTTCAGTAATCTGTTCATCCATATTAACTACTCTACCAACAACCATTCCCGGCTGGTCTGACCAAAGACTAGCTGATAGTTTTTCTTGGCGTTTTTTTTCAAATTCACGTTCTTTTGATTTTGATAACTTAATGTTTGGTCCCGAAACAGCAAATTCAGTAGCTGACACATCTTTACTTACACGAAAAACTTCTAATGATTCACTGCTGGTATGTGTGCGCGGGACGACAGTAGATAACGATTGACTACCAAGCGATTCACTGACTGTATTTGAATTTTTCATAAAAAAAGTGGACGGAGCAGTCGACCCAGAAATAGCGACACTGACTAAAACTGCAATTACAAAAACAATAGCGATACATAAAACCGCTTGATGCGTTTTTATATGTTGTGGAAAAATTGAAAGCATTACTTTATAAAATTAACCAGATACCTCTATGATACTATGATTGCACTCAAGATTTTGCCCACACTATGAACACCCGTGATTACATTGTGACTGGCACTAAACCAACGCTAGCGACTTCGGTTGTATGAGGAGTCACAATAAAGTTTATCTTATTGACTATATGATGTTTTATTGCGATACAGTAAAAAAGCACCGATTGGTGCTTTTTAGCATGTCTTTTCTTAGGTATTAATCTTCATTTTTGTCGTCAGAGTCTTCATCATCATTGTCGTTACTATTGTCATCATCAGAATCACGATCTTCATCTTTGTCTTTGTCTTTGTCATCATCATTGTTGCGTGAATCTGAATCATCTGCATCACTCACCCGACTCGCTCGATCTTCAATTTCAAAATCAAGTGCTTGCTCAACTACGGTGCGGTCAACGTTGTGCCGACGGACAATTTCATCCACGACGGCTGATTTTGTTTTAGCTGAAGTTTCAAAAGTTGTTTTTCGGTCATTAATTTCAACCGTTACGATTGTGGTGTTAGTGAAAACATCAGCTTCGGCTTCAAAGGTTACTACCGTCGAAGTAGCATTGCTGCTGTTGGTTGAGGTCGCCACTTGTCCATTATTGCGTTCTGCCAGAATTGAGCGCAGTTCACTAAGTCGTTCTTCGGCGTACGCGATTTGTAATTGGGCGCGATTATCATCGTTACGCACGAGCGCCAATCTGATTTCTTCGAATGCTTGATCAACGGGGAAAAGGATATCTCCCGGTCTGGCGTCGTTTGAGGCGTAGGCGGTACCGCCAAGACTGAACATTAGTACCAACGCAAGAGCAATTGAGGTCATAGATTTTTTAGTTACCATAGTAAATGCATACGGTGATGGAACTGGAAGCGCGGCAATATCAGCCTCAATATTTTTCCAGAGCGCTTCTTTTTTATCTTGAGCGAGTGGAGCATGCTGTGATTCCAAAAGCATTTCTGTTGTAGTATGTTCTTTCATATAATTAGGAATGTAATGAGGCTGATAATAATTTCAGGGCTCGATGGTGTCGCACCCGCACTGCTGATTCCGTCATCTGTATAAGTGCTGCTATTTCTGGAAATGAATATCGTGACCAATGATGCAACACTACAATTTCACGAGCAGTCTCATCAAGTGTAGTGAGTGCGCGCGCAACATCTCGCTCTGTTTCTGGATTTAACAAAGAATCACTATAGTTGTCTTCGTTAAACTCAGTTGTCGTTTTTGTTGCATGCGTATGCTTGTCAGCATAATATTTTGCTAATTTACGTTTGGTTATCGTAAAGACAAATCCGTAGAACTGTTCTTTGGATGTATACGTAAAACCTGGAAGTCCTTTGTATATATCTACAAAAACTTCTTGGGTTATATCGAGCGCATCATCTTCTGAATTAGTTCGATACCGTACATACGCAAAAACTTTATCAATCAAAAGTTCGTACAGCTGTTGAAAACAGTCCGAATTTCCTTGCGCGGATTTGCTAATTAACTCACGTATTTCATCGATATATTCCATATGCTTCACTCAGCTATATTATGGCTATAATGTATCAAAACGTTACATCACACAAATCGTAAAATGAGCGTATACTAAACATATGTATTACTATATTTTAGGAGCCATTATTGTAGGTTTAATTTTATGGATTATTGGTAGTTACGCCGTAATATGGACCATTGAAGAACCAACATACACGATCCTTGAGAAAAAAGGTGGTTACGAAATTCGACAGTACGAACCATACATTATGGCCACCACCGAAGTAACCGGTGATTACCAAAATGCTACCCGGGAAGGATTTCGCATTATCGCTGATTATATTTTTGGTAATAACATCAAACGCGAAAGTATAGCAATGACCACACCGGTCCTTGAAAGTCCCAGTGAGAACAACTCAGAAAAAATTGCTATGACCGTACCGGTACTGGAATCTGCAGCAACAAACGCTACCCGCACAATCGCGTTTGTAGTGCCCGCAAAATACACCCTTGATACATTGCCACTACCAAATAATGAAGCAGTGAAACTCATAGCAGTACCGGCTCGAAAAGTGGCAGTTCTCCGCTACACTTGGTACCCAACAACATCAAGAACTGAAGCAAAAAAAGCCGAGCTGGTTTCATACCTCATCCGTGATGGGAAAGTCGCAACCGGAGCGATTGAAACCGCGCGCTATAATCCCCCACTATCGATCCCGCTCACCCTCCGTAATGAAATTTTGATTCCAATTGAGTAATTATAATTTACCGGAGTAGTCCGTTTGCACGTAAATGATCCGTGGTCAGGAGAGGGATGTCATGCAGATTCTTACTACTAGTTACCGTACAGACGGCTAAATCGTGATCACCACCCACTGTAATTAGTTTCTGTAGTTGCAACTCCATATAACCAGCACTACGAGCAAAGACTGGAATATCATGTACGGTAAAAACTTCATACCGTTTTTGTAAACGATTCATTTTGTTAATTTTTGTGCCTGATAAATGACCACATACCTTTGTGACCGGGGCTAATTCTTCACTAAGCAACTGCAGGACCGCTCGCTTAGTTACCACTAAATTACTATGGGTTTTAGTCCCGTGATACACCGCTACCATCAGTAACTTTGGCTCCATTGATACAGCGGATACATAGGTACATATGTTCATATTCCCTACACCATCAGCATCAATGGTTGAGAGGCTCCAAACTTGCTGGTTAGGCCTGTTCCAAATTTTTCGCATAGATTCTCTATTGTACACGGAAAATTTTATGTATGCGAAATAGCTAATTTAGCTCGATCACTACAGAAGCAGGTAACTTATTTTTAATTCCCTCTAAATCAGAAACTGAGTATTGGTTACCCGTTAGTTTAAGCACTTTTAAGTTTTTGAGATTCCCTAGTTCATTTGGTAAACCGGTTATCTTATTATTGGACACATCAAGTACCTCTAGATTTTGTAATTGACCAATCTCTGCCGGAAGACCAGTGAATTGATTATTGCTCAGATTAAGCACTTTTAAGTTTTGCAGGAAACGAATTTCACCCGGCAAAGAGCCTGTGAGTGAATTATTTGCCAAACTAAGCTCTAGAATTGCAGTATTGGAAAACGTTATTTGTGGGACAGAAGTTAAATTTTGATTGCTTAAATCTAAAATAGTATTGTTACCTGATACTTTAGTTTCGTTAACATCACGAGGGACTTCTCTTTTATTATCAACTTCCCCAATCGGTTCAACATTTTGATAATTGTTATTAATTTTTTCTCCATCTGGTGCGGTATCAGTATTAAATACCAAAACACCACCTCCCAAGACGAGCAGTGCGATTACCGCAAAAAGTATTTTATCCATATATTGTATGCCGTAATAAGAGCTGTTTTATTACCACCAACATAGTAAGATACTCGTATGAAAGCTCATCACTTTACACCAGAACAAATTGAACAAATCATTCTCATGGCTTGGGGCGACACAATTTCGTTTGAAACAATCAAACGCGAATGGGGTTTGACTGAAAATGAAGTTGTTGCTTTTATGCGCACGCATCAATCACCCAAAACTTATGTTCGCTGGCGTACACGAGTCGAGAGTCGAAACGGTGACCGCAGTAAACACGAACTGGTATCAAAAGTTACTTCTCGTCGGCAAAAATTTCCAATATAACTTCATATACCTCCCCTAGGTGGTATACTCACCGCATATGACAAACACCATACAGCAGTATTTTCTCGGACCGATCATTGTTGCTCTCGTGGGATTTATTGCTGTCTGGTATCAGGCCGGAATGTCTGCTCTCTTTATTGTAATCATCCTTTCAATTCTGGAAGTGACCTTATCGTTTGACAACGCAGTTGTGAATGCCAAAGTACTCGCCCGAATGAGCCCTATCTGGCAAAAGCGGTTTTTAACTTGGGGTATTTTAGTGGCAGTTTTTGGCACCCGTCTAGTACTACCTATTTTGATTGTAAGTGTTGCTGCCTGGGCGTCACCAATTTTTATTTCCAAACTGGCAGTGATGGACCCCGTAGCGTACGGCGAACTACTTGAGGGAGTGCGCGGAGCCATTACTGCCTTTGGGGGAATATTTTTATTGATGGTATCTTTAAAATATTTCTTTGATGTTGGGAAATCCGTCCACTTCATTGCCCGTATTGAACAACATTTTGTGAAATGGGGGCGGATGGAAGCATTAGAAATCGCTATTGCTATTGCAGTGCTCATTGGTCTCTCGTTTATCTCCCCTTTTGACCAAGCCTCAATTTTAGTTGCAGGTTTTATTGGCTTACTACTCTTTATCATTATGGAAGGCATTAGTAGCTCGATATCCCTGGAAAGTAGTCAGGTGGCAAAAGGTGGTTTGGCGCTTTTTTTGTATCTTAACGTTCTTGATTCTGCCTTTTCACTCGATGGCGTAGTAGGAGCGTTTGCCCTCTCAAGCAATTTACTCATTATCGTAACAGGCCTTGGAATTGGAGCATACTTTGTTCGCTCATTTACCGTCTACATGGTGGCTCGAAAAACTCTCGCTCATTTAGTTTATCTAGAACAAGGAGCGCATTGGGCAATTTTAGGCCTCTCGATAGCGATGCTTGCCAATTTAGTTATTCATGTACCTGAAATTATTACCGGTTTGGTTGGCCTGTTTTGTGTATCAGTTGCCTACTATGCATCAATCAAAGAAGCACGAAGTAATCGTTAAACTATATCTACGTTAGCTCGCTATTAACTTTTTCTGGTATGATACGGGAGTGGAATTATCTCCGTATTTATTGCACCTCGTTGAAACCTACGGCTACCTAGCGGTTTTTTTGGGATCACTATTTGAAGGTGACGCTTTACTCCTCGTTGCTAGTTTCCTCGCCTACTTAGGCAAACTCGATTTACCGATTGTTATGTTGGCGGCATTTTTTGGAACCTGGCTGTCAGATGTTATTTGGTTTATGTTAGGTCGATATAGTCATAATACGTGGCTTGCCCGCTCAGAGTTTCTTAATAGTCTCAGTAATCGCTCGGCTGATATTGTGGGTAAACGCCCACGTCTGATGGCCGTATCAATGAGATTTATGTACGGATTACGTATGGTAATACCGTTTAGCCTAGGAAAGACTCCTATGTCTACAAGTAGTTTTCTCGTATACAACGCTATTGGAGTATGGATTTGGGTATTTGTCTTTACCGCCTTGGGGTACTTTTTTGCCACCATTGCCGAGACTATGTTTGGTCGAATGAAGCATCTCGAAATAATCTTACCTATTATCATAGTTACTACCCTACTACTCTTTATTTACGCCAGTCACATCATTGAGTATGCCCTCAAAATTTATCCAAAACGTGAACCAAAATAAAGTTCATGGTAGACTTTTCTCATGAAAATACTAGCGGAAATATCTGACGCCACGGTAGGAATCGGAGAAGCTGAGAAATTAAAAAGTACCTACGAACTCCGTAAAAGTGCCCGTGTGATTCTCGTTAACGAAGCTGGAGAAATTGCGATCCAGCACCTGCAAAACTATCGTTTTTACAAACTACCCGGCGGAGGTGTTGACCCGGGCGAAAGCATTGAGGAAGCACTCGTGCGTGAAGTGCGCGAAGAAGTGGGGTGTGACTGCGAAATACTGCGTCCGGTTGGCGTGACTATTGAGTACCGAGCAAAATACAAACTTCTCCATATTAGTTACTGCTATGTGGCCAAGGTCACATCCCCTATTACCGCACCTACCTTTGAAGAAGCCGAGATTGCCGCTGGTCAAACTAATATCTGGGTCTCTCCTGCAGTGGTACTCGATCTAGTACGCAACGGAGAACGAACAAACTACGAAAGCCACTTTAACATTCCTCGTGAATTAGCATTTTTAGAAGAATACCTTACAACTAAATAATACAAAAAGACTCACACATGTGTGAGTCTTTTTGTATGTACTAGAGATGTTTTTCGGCGTACACGTGCGCCACATATTTTGTGATAAGCATAGCAAGCAGAATCAGTACAATAACGGCATCGACATGATGTACCACGAGTACCTGATAGACAATTACAAGCACCAATCCAATAGTACCTACTAAACCAGCATGTCGATCAGCAAATGCCCGCACGGCCACCTCACGTTCGTCTTGGGCATTCTCCTTAAAAATAATGAGCCCGTAAACCACCGTTGCAATCATTAAAATACCTAGTACAAATGACACCATCATGCTGGGCATTAGATACATAAATGGATCTAGAAATGCCAAAGCGGTAATCATTACTATCAGTGGAACACTAATATCTTTTTTCATAATTAAAAAGTTACATAAAATACATCTTCGACATTCGAATTAAAACACTGAGCAATTTTCATTGCGAGCAAAACTGAGGGGACGTAGTTCCCTTTCTCAATTGAGATTATTGTTTGCCTGGTCACTCCAACCGCCTTAGCTAAATCTTCCTGGGTTAGACCGGCGGCTTTGCGTTTGGTTTAAACTGAATTCTGAAGCATACTGATGAGATAATAGTACTGTGAACGGGGCGGTTTGGCGAGTAGGAATTATTGTTTTATCAGGTCACAAGTCACTATTAATATCTGTTCGCCTTTGGCTCCAAATCTAGTAAGTGCTTTCAATTCTACGAATTCTGTACACCTTGTCGCTACTTTTTCAAAGTAGCTGGCAAGGTCTTGCGAAGTGACGTTAGGTCACTTCTCACCCCTCCTCGTCTGTTTTCTCCTCTAGGAAAGAGGAGAAAACATGACTCCGTCTCACATTGATGCCGCAAGCAACGCAGGTTGCTTGCTAAACTAAAAAACACTCTTCTATTCGAAGAGTGTTTTTTAGTTTACATCAATGTGCCCAGGAGAGGACTTGAACATTACATGTTCGGTATAGGTTGTCGCTCTTTTTTCAAAAGAGCTGGCAACCTTTTCAAGTCCTCTCACCAAAATAAAAAACTTTGCAGAAAAGCAAAGTTTTTTATTTTGTGCCCAGGAGAGGACTTGAACCTCCACACCTTTCGGCATATCCACCTCAAGGATACATGTATACCAATTTCATCACCTGGGCAATGTTTTGTCAAGAGCTATACTTAAACTAAAGACGTTGCCCGATTATACGCAACATCTCTTCAATTTTCAAGCGCTTACGTGTCAAACCGGGTAAATTTTTATTCTGATACATTTTTTGTAAGAGCAAAACAGAATCGGCTTTTGCATATTTAAGCTGAAAAATTGATTTTGTCCTATTAGTTGTTATGTGCCCTTTAATCCCCAAAGTGGTATGTATTTCAGTTCTAATCCAATTTATATGTTCCTCACTGGCAGACACAAAAACTGTATAGAACATAAAGCTAGATTTCCAGCGGGGATCAAAGTAAGAATACGTGCAACCATCTCCATCAAATGAACCGAGCAAAAAATTAAAGAAAAACTGCGGCGGAATATTAATTTTCCCAATAACTGTTGATTTGTTAGGCATTAAACCTATTGATAATAAAAAATTGTAAAACAAGACGTCGCCAAATTGAACTCGAAAATACTTTTTATCTTCTAAATATCCACTGGCCTTTTTACCAATATACATATCAAGGCTCAAAGAAGATTGGAAGAGATTAATTAATTCAATATCTTTTGAAGTAAAAGCAATGTGTCTACCATCAGGCGACAAATTGCCATCTGAAACAAGCAGACCAATAGCATACGCAAACCGCGGTGACCATTTTATTACAACTTTGCCTTTTGGTTTTGGACCAGGCTTCCCCATACTTTATATTATATAATATACTCAAGCATATATTGTCTACCAATTAATTTATGTATCAGACTTTATGTTTTTTATACCTTACTTCTCATCGCTCCAATCTCGTGGATTACCTATCAATTCTATTGCTTTGGTATGGATACCACCATGAGAGATAAACATTGTTTTACCATGCTCAGCACACAATTCCTTGAGACTCCCTATCCATGGTGACCAGGTATTATGTTCAAAAACCGAAATTTGTCCCCCGGCCGCTTTTACGAGAAATAAACCGGCGGCGTAGTCGTACGATTTTTCTCCAAAGTTAAGTACCCCATCAATTCTATTGGCTGCAATGTACGCTAATTCTAAAGCAGTACAATTGAGAATCATCGGTTTACCAACCTCAGTTCCAATTGCCTTAAACAAATTAAACGCGGCAGACTTCATCCACTGCTCCCTTCCTCTCCCGATTGATACCACGGCTCGCCCGCCCAATAATTCATCTGTGAGTACATGAACATGTTCTCGCTCGTACACCCCATTGTCCATGAGGGCCGCAAACGTCTGATTGGTAATAGGATTGTGTACAATTCCAAACGAGTCTTCAGTAGTACTACCTAAGCGAGCTACTGAAATAGCACAAAATGGGATGCGACGCAAAAAATTATCAGTGCCATCAATTGGATCGATATGCCAGACAAAATCGCTTGTACCGACAAATCCCTCGCCTTCTTCGCCAATAATCGTATCATCCGGAAATTCAGTTCTAATAAAATCAACTAGTGCGTCTTCAATATCCTTGTCTATTTGGGTAACTATTGAACCGTCTGTTTTTTGTTCATTAGTATTTTGATTATCATCAAAATAGGCTCGGGCTTGCTGTCCTAAGGTTTCAACTAATTGCACCAAGGTGTGGAACTTTTGTTCTAGGGTCATAGGCAAATAG
The DNA here is from genome assembly GCA_019752815.1 of Patescibacteria group bacterium. Taxonomy (GTDB): domain Bacteria; phylum Patescibacteriota; class Minisyncoccia; order Phycocordibacterales; family UBA918; genus OLB19. The sequence goes on along the minus strand of JAIELQ010000006.1, from coordinate 9,808 downwards.
TAGCATACAAAAAAGCGCCCTGATGGACGCTTTTTTCTATTGTATTTTTATTTACGCTACGTCTTTCTTTTCTGCTTCAGCTGGTGTGTCTGGAGTAGTTTCTGCTTCGGCAACCACTTCGGCTTCAGCAACCACTTCGGCTTCAGCAACCACTTCGGCTTCAGCAACTGGAGTGTCTTCTGCAACAACTTCTTGTGCTGGGGCCTCTGCTGCAGCTTGTGCTTCTGCCACCTTCACTGCTTCGGCTTCAGCTGCGGCTGCTGCATCGGAGATTACTTTTGCTTCAGCATCAATGCGCGCAGTTGCATCAGTTTCTGATTCGGTCGACATTGACACGAGACTCATACGACGCATTTGTCGTTTAATTTCGCGAGCTACCTTTTCACGGATGTAGTACAGCTTGGCACGACGTACCTTGGCACGCTTCACGATTTCAATTTGTTCAATCAGTGGAGAGTATAATGGGTAGATTTTTTCGACACCAATACCACTGGACATTTTTCGTACGGTAAATGTAGCTCCGGCTTCGTCTCCGTGCTTGCGCGCGAGAACCAAACCTTCAAAAATCTGAATACGAGTCTTGCCTTTATCGATAATTCGTTGGTGTACTTTAACCGTATCTCCGGCTTTTAGCCCAAGGTTTTTACGGTCTTCCATCTGAACTGGTGAGGTGATTACCCCGCTGTGTAGTGTTGTCATAATAATATAAAGCGTCTAAAACGTGCCATAATCTACCACAAGCCTTTCCTAAGTGCAATACAGCCTAGACTTCTGAGATTCTCTCAGCAGCTAACTCAAATTCATGAGGTACTGGGGCGATAAAACGCTCTTTGCTACCGTTTGGTAATACGATTTCCAGTATATGGGCATGGAGTGCCAACCGAGTGAGTCCTAAATTGTTTGATTGGTGGCGTAATTTTCCTGAATAGAGCACATCTTGGACAATGGGCCGATCATTAGCTTTTAGGTGTACCCGCAGCTGGTGGGTACGGCCGGTTTTAGGATTAAGTTTTAAATACGAAAAATTTTGTCCTTCGTACTCACCAGTAGCTATCCGCTCCCATTCAGTTAAGGCTTGGCGCAATGTACCTCTGGCACCCCGTTGGGCAGAGCGCAATCTAAAATCTTTATTACTCCGACCAATCGGTCGATCGATACTACCCCATCGTTCATGCATACGACCGTACACAAACGCCCGATACTCTTTATTAACTAAACGGTCATGAAATTGTGCTTTTAAGTGTGCGTGTGCTTCAGGCGTTTTAGCTAAGATAATTACCCCCGAAGTTTCTCGATCCAGGCGATGTACCACGCCTGATCGTTCAAGCGGCTTTCCATCAGGAGTTGCCGTTGCTTCCCCTACACCCTGGGCAGTTGGCACGCGCGCTAAAAACCACTCTACCAATGTTGGGGTATCACTCTTTTGCCAATCCTCATGCACGAGCATCCCATATGGTTTATTAACCACCAGGACCTCTGTGTCTTCGTAGATTACGATTGGATTTGCTATATTATTTGCCTCGACGCCTTTGTCTGTCTCCATATTGGCCTACAATACGCGTAAATTCCTCTTTAGTAAATGCCGGCCAATAGGTATCAGTGAAAAAGAGCTCGCTGTAGACAGATTGCCAGGGTAGAAAATTAGATAGGCGCTGTTCGCCACTCGTACGAATAATTAAATCCGGATCCGGCATACCGTTCGTTTGTAGGTATCGACCAAAACTTTCTTCATTAACGGGTACTCCTGCTTCTATGGCCTGATTACAGGCTGAGACAATATCAGCCCGTCCACCGTACGAGAGCGCTACCCAAATAGTAGTTTTAGTATACTGCTCGCTTACTGTCTCCAAACGTTCAATCAATGATTGAAGATGTACTGAAAAGTCTGCACGTGCACCAACCACCTTCACCCGAACCTGCACTTCAGTAATCTCACCAAGCATACGCTCAAGAAATAATTCAAATAACTGCATCAAGTAACTGACTTCTGCTGGGTTACGCTGCCAATTCTCAGTAGAAAATGCATAATACACAGCGTGTGGAATACATAATTCCTTAACCCATTGGGCTGAATCGTAAAAAATACTCTCACCTGCCTTATGTCCATCAAGAGTTGCGAAATTTTGTTCTTTTGCCCACCTGCGATTACCATCCATAATAAATCCCACACACTGAGGGACAACTGGGGTTGTACTTAGGGGATTTTCTAACATAGTAACTATTGTAGCGTAGCAAAATCATCAAACGTTGTTTGAGCAGTCCGCCATTCAACTGCCACCCCTTCTACTTTTGATAATAATGAACCCTCATGGAGGTATTCAACAAATAGCTTCAGATCATCTGGCATTCCATGAGCAACTACCGTGACGCTGCCGTCTCGGTTATTTCGCACAAAACCGGTTAAACCAAGCTTCCCTGCCGAAACCTGCACATAGTCTCGATACCGCACCCCTTGCACCTTCCCCGTTATTACGGCATACAATTCTGTCATATAGGTATTAGTATACTTCTGAATTAGGCCATTTGGTATTGAATTTATTTTAAAACCAGGTACTATAGGCGTACCTTGGTTAACCCAAGTTGATCGCGCGATTAGCTCAGTTGGTAGAGCAGTTCATTTACACTGAAAAGGTCGGGAGTTCGAGCCTCTCATCGCGCACCAACGCAAATCATAAAACACCACTCTAGCTAGAGTGGTGTTTTATGATTTGCGTTGGTGCGAGACGGAAACATGTCGCTTTGCGACAGTTGAGTCGGGTGAGAAATGGGATGGGACCAATTTCGCAAGAGGTTGCCAGCTGTTTTAAAAAAACTGCGACAACCTGTACTGAACCTATAAGGTTCGACAGCACTTAGTAGATTTGGAGCTGAAGGCGAACAAATATACTTAGTGACTGGTGACCACAGGCGGGGCAAAAGCTTTTTTGTTTTGTGCGCGATGAGCAAGCAAACTGCTTTGCTTGCGGAGAGGCTCGAAAGACGGAGACATGTCGCTTTGCGACAGTCGAGTCGTGGTCAAGAACACTTAGTAGAATTTGAACGTAGTGATGAATTATACTTAGTGATTCGTGACCGAGCCTCTCATCGCTCGTTTATGCAAACACTTAAACACACCCCTCCGCTGGCCCTCTCTAACTACCAGGCGTACTATAAACAAACGTCCAACGAGGGACAACGTCGAAAAGAGGATTAAATCATGACAACACCACAACAAGGTGGCGGAGAAAGCTCTTCACAACAGCAGGGTGGCAGCAGCGAAACCAAACGACCAACTGGGAAGTCTCAGCAACAACAAGGTTCGGGTTCGGCCACCAAACAGGTAGAACAGCCAATCTTTCGGGATTGGGCATCAATCTGAAATCTTAATCAATGGCTCGCGCATCGCGCGAGCCATTTTCAATATTTGAAGTTGGAACATTTTCTGCTATTGTGATGCCAGCACTTTTGATAGTCCTATAGATATAACTGTGGACTTCTAAGTAAAAATTGCCCTGGTAGTTAAATGGATATAACTGCGGACTTCTAAGCCGTTATTCTAGGCTGAAACAGTTTGGGAAACTGTTTCAGGAGGTTGCCTAGTATTTTATGCATTAATGCAATAAAATACTGACAACCTGTACTGAACTCGTAGAGTTCGATTCCGGTGGTAAAAATTCCTAAATAAATGCCTTTGTAAGCAAAGCTTTCAAAAGCGACGCTCAGAAACCAAATGTAAAGGAATTTCCACTTTGTTCTTCACTTGCCTTTGTAGTTAAATGGATATAACTGCGGACTTCTAAGCCGTTATTCTAGGTTCGATTCCTAGCAGAGGCACACAAAACAAATCGGGTTTAAACAAAACACTATAGCTTGGTGACCGTCAGGATTACTCCTAGTTGAAGCACAAACAAAAAACCACTCTTACAAGTAGTTTTCTGCCCCTCTTCTATGGAGTCAAAGTTGCTTCAATTGGTGTTCCGTCATCCTCAAAAATAGGTGCCGGATCCACAATCAATTCTGGAATCTCTTCGGTTGAAGTAGCACTAACCTCGACTGGAGTGGTTGTTGTTGCTACTGACACAGGAATATCGTTCATTCCACCACCTAAAATTTCATTATACTTCTCTTGTTTAGTTGCAAATACCTCAAGGGCACTTTTTACCGTTGCCGCTTGATATGGCACTGCCTGCTCAATAATCACTACTTCTTTTTTCATTTCGTTATGATGAAACGAATACAAGTAGTAACAAAACCATGAGCCCAAAACTACCATACCAAGAGTAATTGCGAGACCGGTAAACCACTCTCGAGTGGGGTGCATAATTTGGGTATCGGCAATACCTTTATCCCTTCTCAGGATATGCTGTACCATTTTTTTAATATCTTTAGATTCAATCATACCGGAGTGTTAGTTGCATTTTAACATTAGCTTTCCAAAGATTATTATCTGATTTTACAAACGATATCTGGGTCATCTGTTTATGGTAGGGTATGTTTTCAAGCAGCGTAAGATACTGCCACACTGCATTTTGCGACCCCGAAAAATCAAACCCTACGAGCAGCAAGGCAGGTGAGGTGACGCCATTTGTATCAGTAGTACTCGGCATAATTGACAACTCGTTCGTAGTCAGTGCCACACCCACAATGCCTGTATTTTTTTCAATTTCTGAGATAAATGAAATAGTGTCATCTTCCTCAATAAATAAACTTTTGATCTGTGCCCTATCGTCGCGAGTAGATTCCAACAAACTTTGCACCGTATTGTACGACGCTTCTTTGGCTGTTTGCTCGCCGATTAATTTTTTAGATTCAGCATAGCGTACTCCCTGCTTATTTACCTCGTAGAGCGCATAGAGAAATACACTGGCAGAAACCAAAAAACAGATAGTGGCGACAATTAAAAATGTGTGGGATTTTTTGTTCATAAGCGTGTACTAGTTGCCAACGTAATCTCCATACTAAACAGCAGATCTTTGTCTTTAATTAAATTTGAAATTGGCAAATCAACCGTAGCGAACCGAGCATCTGCCGCTACCGCATCACGAAACTGAGCCAGATCCTGACGCGTAGCTGCTAATCCCGCCAGAGTTATAGAAGGGGTGGAAGTTAGTTTTACGAATTGAAAGTTATTAAGCGCTACATTACTACCCGCATACTGGGTAAGTGCAGTAATCAAATCAGAAGGAATAGTGGTAGTCGCATTATCCAGGAGCAATCGTGCTTGGTTTGTAGCTGCAATTAATTCAGTTGATGAAATATCATAATTTGAAACTCGAGCCGAACCGGCAGATACTGTTTCTTCCAGATACCCAATTTCCGACCGTAAGGCAATATGTGTTGGGAGTAAGAACACCGAGAGAATTACAAACGCACAACTAACAAGAGCAAGCCACACAGCGGCTACCCGCTTCCAATACTCGAACGCGATACTTTTTTTTGCACTTGGTGGAATAAGATTAATCATAGCTATACCGTTTTTTTAAGAGCAAGCCCAATAGCCGTGGCGTAACCGTATGAATGTCGGAGATCAATTGGCGGCACTACATCGTCTAGCGAAAAAGCGTTTTGCCACACATTTGCGCGCACTGTTTTAATTCCTAACACCTCAGTAAAATATTCTGGTAGTCCTTTTAAATTTACACTACCACCACAGAGTGTTATTGATTGGATACGGCGAGCCGTCTGTTTATAATCGCCAGCGTGCCAATACTGAATCCTTGATTCAATTTCATCTTTGATAACTGAAATGGTTGAAATCAGTGCATCATAGCAAACGGTATCCCCTACTCCTTTAATCAATCCCTGATTATTTTTTATGTCAGTAAGTTCAGCTTCTGATAAGTTACCAAGCTCCTTACGCAAAATATCTGACAATTGATTACCACCAAAATCGATAGTCGAGGTATACATTAGTACTCCGTCAAGCACAATTCCAATACCGGTTCTGGTTTTACCAAAATCCACTAACATGTGTGCGCCAGCACAATCCACCGGAAGAGCGGACCGCACCATGGCTTGAGCCTCTACTTCAAATGAAACGGGAATTAGTTTAGCCCCGAGACATGCATCATAGTAGTTTAAAATAGTATCCCGAGCGTACGCTGCTACAACTATGCGCAACGACTTATCAGTTGTGTCACTCTCTAAAATATCATAGTCAAAAAATGCTTCTTTGGCAGGAATGGGTACATTTTCTTCGAGACGGAACTCGAGGAGTCCTCTAATTTCTTTGGCAGGCGTTGAACGTTTAATTTCTGTTTCAAACAAATACGCTTTTTCTTCAGGCAAAGAAACCCGAACGTATTCTGCTTTCGTCAAATTCTTAAATTCTTCCAGTACACTCGTGAGCTTTTTTTGATCAGAAACCTGACCCCGTTTTAGTACACCATCAGGGATTTCTACCTCGCCCCACAATTGCAACTTATTCTTTGCTGCAACATGGCCGCTACTGGAAAATTTTATATATTTTAGTGACGTGTCCGAGATATCTACACCAACACTCTCCATCATGATGTATGACGGTGGCGGAATAATTTTTTCAAACAACGAAAGGGCATTCATTGCTATCATTATACGCTCTCGCATCAGTGAATTACACGTCTAACTCACATAAAAATCTCATGCACATAGGCATGAGATTTTTTACTATCGCACACTTGATCCCGACGGGAGTGGCTGACTTAATGTCAGAAGCGCAAATTCTGCGTCGTTACTGGCGGCTAAAATCATACCATGACTTTCTAGGCCCGCGATTACTTTTGTCTCCAAGTTTATTAAAAAGGGTGTTTGCACCCCAACGAGGGATTGTGGGTCACTAAAGTATTTTTTAATCCCCGACAGAATCTGCCGTGGTGTCTCCCCTCCTATATCAACCGTCAATTTAAGCAACTTATTTGAATCTGGTACTTCCTCAACTGCAATAATTGTACCAATCACTATCTGTAATTTTGCAAAGTCTTCGTAGGTAATGGTGTCCATGTTATTTTTTCTTAGTGATAAATGAATCGAGTATCAAAGCTGCGGCGGCAGCGTCCGTCATTGCGGTCTTACCCTGTAACTGTATAGCTGCTTGAGTCGTATACTGTTCGGGTTGTAAATGTACCGGTAATCCTGTTTCGAGTGTTAAATCAAGCATCAGACCTTCAACGGCAGCGTGAACGGCATTGGGTTTCCCGTTCCTATCGAGCGAATGACCAATAACAATTTCTCCGATTTTTTCTTTGTCTATAAGTGCTACTATTTTTTTAAGCAGGTCAGGAGTGGTTGGAATGACACTGTGTGGGAATGCCATACTCCCTGATTCATCTGTCATAGCTAACCCTACTTTTTTAGTGCCATAGTCGATTCCTAGTTTACGCATGAACGTATTGTAGGGGATTTTGCGGGGGTTGGCAAAATTACAGCGTAGCTAAAAAGGTCTCAATGTCTGGATATCGTTCGTTAAACATCAAATATAGTGTTTCAGGTTTTTCTACCTCACCGATTAATATCAACCTTTTATTTAAACCATACGACACCCCCGCCTCCATATGTGCTGCCATTCCCGCTGGTAATAGCAATACGATTGTATCTGAGTTTCGTAAACTATTCATATCATCTTCAAAATGATTGCGGTGATTCGGATCATTCCAAAAATCAGGGTGTGATTCTAAGATATTCATTTGTTCTTGCCAGGGCAAGCCATCTGATTCAGGGGTACATGGTTTACTTAAAAAGTTATAGCAGCTAAAACCTTTATCTTCTATTCCTTGTATCAGTCGCAGTATATTTTCTGAGTTACGGGTTCGCCCTATAACCATGTAGTCTGTTTTCATTTTTTTATGGTATCAGATTTTTACACTGAAGCCAGGAATCGAACTCTACGAGTTCAATATCCCAATTGGCTGGATTGGTGCGCTTCGCTTCCAATCCAGCTCAATCGGGCTTCGATTCCTACCACAATGTCTCCCAGTCATTGCTGTGAGAGCACGAACAAAAATGGGACCCCGATTGGTGTGCTTATTTTTGTATATGTACGGAATCGGTCACGAATCACTAATTATATTTGTTCACTGCGTTCCAAATCTAGTAAGTGTTCGCGACCCCGACGCGCCGGCCCGGAGGGGTCCCGGCTTGCGTCTTTCGATTCCTGGTGAGAGCTACAAACAGCAACGACCGGAACACTATCGTGTTTCGGTCGGCTGATTTGTGCTCTCACCAGGAATCGAACCTGAATCGCCAATTCCGCAAACTGGCATTCTATCCATTAAACTATGAGAGCTTTTCTTGCTTCCTTGTTCGGAAGTCTGGCGATAGTAACACAAAGATTATGAGTTGTCATCTTAACATGTACCGCTCTTAGAAACCTAAAAATTCTAGAAGTTTATTAAAGAATGATTCTTCTAAAAATTCTTCCTTGAGACGTTCAGCGATAATATCTTCGATATCGTCAATATATTCTTCAGGAATTGGAAGCACAATTAGTGGCATAAAATACTTTTTTGAAAGTACCAAGAGTTGTGGACCGCGGGGGTGGTCTTCGTCAATATGCCATGACCTGAGTGTGGTATATGGGTACAGAGCATCATCGATTCGAATACCACGCACAGAGACTGAAAAAGTAATGATTTTTGGGCGCATATTGGCCGCCACTGCTAATACTCCCCCACCTAATCCACACAAGATAGCGAACAATAAGTTACCGAAAAAGATAACAGCTACTACGAGCGCCACCGTGATAATGGCTAAAGCAAAAAACCAATCCGCTCCTTTGGGGATATGGTAATGTTCTGGCGCCTCCCACGAGACACTGCGTGCCGATTCCATAATCCAAATTGTAGCATGATGTAATCATGAAATGTTCACGATACATACACAGAGGTTCGTATGATAAAAGTAAACGTAATTTTAAAAATGTCAGATTTGGCCTACTGGTTTAATGATATAATTTAAATATGAAACGTAATCCAAATTGTGTTTGTAAAATTTGCGGCACAGCTGTATACCGCCGTCCAAATCAAATTTTGGTTGGAAATGTATATTGCTCACGACAATGTACCGGAGTTGATCAACGAGTAAGTAAAGCGTGTAAAATTTGTGGTGAAAATTATATTGGAAATAAAGCTACATGCTCACGTGCCTGTGCCAATAGAGCCCGAGCAGGAATAAATTACACGAAAGAAAATAAGTTTAATAATGCCTACCGTGGAGCTATCCTTAAAGAGAAAATCGCCCTACTTCGTGGTGGTTGTTGCGAAAAATGTAAACAAAACAACTATGCAATTCTACAAATTCATCACAAAATTGAACGTTATAAAGGCGGTACTGACGATGCAAAAAATTTAGAATTATTATGCCCCAATTGTCACGCCAGCCATCACTTAGGGGTGAGTTTGTTTAACCCAAAAAAAAGTGCTACAGTAGTGGCGCAACGTAAATAAAGATGTTGCTTTGGAGGGGTGGCCGAGTCCGGTTGATGGCAACAGTCTTGAAAACTGTCAGGGGGGAAACCTCCTCGCGAGTTCGAATCTCGCTCCCTCCGCTTTTGAAAATAACACCCCTATGGGTGTTATTTTCTTAGCAGAGGGAGAGTAAGTGATTAAACATCACTTACGTCGGGATTCGAAGCTGTTGTGAGATAGTTTAGGAGCGCAGCGAACTAAAATATCCACAACGGGTACTGAACATGTAATGTTCGAATCTCGCTCCCTCCGCCAAGTCGTGCTAGCACGAGACGCTTGTCTCGTGCTAGTTCTGTTATAGTAAGTTAATGTCTAAGCTACAAACTATCATCCACTATAGTTTACATTTTTTAGCTCCCGGGTTTCTAGCCTGGATATTTTTTAGTGAA
>JAIELQ010000002.1 GCA_019752815.1 Patescibacteria group bacterium | reverse complement strand
CGCCATATGCTAACTCGTCTTTTGTCGATTCTTGCTGGTCCATTACGCGAGGGTGAGTGTAACAAATTAATGTGACAGCGTCAATACTCAACTAAGGTTGCGATGTTGATAGGTTCTCTTTTATGGTGATGTCATCGAGGGTATTTGGGAAACTGCGCTTCCAGAAAGGTCGAACTTCTACTTCCCCACGATCAATGCCGGTGTAATTACCAAGGACTTGGGTAAAGGCGGTCTTTTCCTTACCAATCAGTTCTGTTTTCATCCGTTCACCATCAAAGGTCCAGACAATTTTGGGAACCCCGGCAATTTTAAAGGTAAGTGATGGTTCATTGGCGATATTGGATTGACTCGTGGTGGCATTTACGTACGAAAAGGTAAGGTTTTCAAGGTTATCGATCCGTACTGGTTCATCTTCATATCCCACAATCGTTTCTTTGGCTATAAACTGAGCAAAGTCTTCTTTTTTGAAAAGTGGTATCTGGAGAACAGCCTGTTCCTTAATGGTCACTAAATCATCGCCGTATTGGGTTGGTGGAAGAGGGTTATAAGTTATTGCAATTGAGTCAGCAAAGCTTGTAAAGTCAGCTGGGCTTTCCGCTTTAATTTTCGCTAAGAGTGCGTTCCGTAGTTCAAGTTGGAGTGATTGCCGAGCAGTACTTAGTTCAGCTTCATTAATGATGAACTTTGGACCATTAAATCCGTCAGTAAAGGCAGCGGTATTTTTTGCAGAAATAGCATTAAATAGTTCAGTAAAGCCTCCTTCTTTGAAGCCGGGTACGGTGAGCGCGGTATTTACAGGAATATTATGTTTTTCACCGGCTTCATCGGCAAATACTTGTGCTCGGATAACACCCGGTACGCTTTTACCATCAGTGCCGGTTACTGCACCAGGAACCACGACTGATTCTTGAATTCTAAATACCAGTCCATCGGCTGTTGCAAAACGAGTATTTTTGATGAGGCGTTCGGCACCCGGTGTTGATTTTGAGATTTCTATTTCACCGGTAGCTTGTTTGGTAATTGTTTCTTGACCACTCGCTTTTACCTGCCGTTCGCCGCTGGCATCGAGGGTCATGATTTCATATGACAATTCCCCCGGCTTCATTTCGCTGTAGGCTGTAAATTCTGCGTTAACATTTAGCTCACGTACTTTTGGGTAAATAGTAATTTCAGCTCCTCCCGTGAGGGCGCTAATACCAAATCCCCCTGCGATAACCAGGACTGATATGAAAATTCCAATATATAAATTAGTACGACTTCGTTTGTTGCCGTTTATGACCGGGATATTCCCTTCAGATTCGTCATCATACGTTTCTTCATCAAACTCAGGGCGGGTATCTCGATGTGGTTGTCTGAATGTTGGTTCAGCTACTGGCATATCAGCAGTTGGTGGTCGCATGTCGGAATGAGGTCGTGGTGTAGAAACCGGTGCTTGGGGACGGCGTGGTTCTCTTGGTTGCGCGGGACGGATGTCCTGTAGATTCCATTTTTGTGTCATATAACTATTGTACAGTATACCGGCTTAAACCTGTATAAAATCATTACAATGGTGCTGTTTGTGGAAAAACTGCGCCGCCACCACCATGGCCGTATCAGAACTGACTGTCAGTAAGGCTTTTTTCTCCTCAGGGGTATAGTTTTTAGTTAGAAGCTCGCTCGACACACCATGAACGGCATGAGTTGAGTTGGTGGCTTTTTTAGCAGCTGCTTCGAGCTGTTTACTAAAAAATTCTTCGGTAAGGTGATCGCCATGCATAAACAGAATTTTTGGTATAGATAATTTATCGCCTGTTTCGTTAAATAGTTTCGCAAGGTTATTTTGGTACTCGTCAAATACAACCGTTACTTCGGCCAATTTAGCTTCGGACAGTGTTTCCATTGCTCTTGTATGGTACGGCTCCTTGAGAAAGGCATAGGCTTCTTCGAGTGGAATATTGAGAACTGTTACCAATGTGCGAGCCAGAGTACTGATTCCAATGGGCGTATGGGTGCAGTACCGTAAAATACCACCACGAACGACCCCAATTTCGGTAGCTTCGTAGGTAATATCAACCAAGCAATATTCACTGAGTTGGTTGTAGAGTTCCCGAATTATGCAGTGGAACATTAACATAAACGAATATCGTTCAAGTTCGGTGTGTTTAAAGACCTTGAGTTTAATATCTGCGATGGCGTCAGTGAGATATGTTTGGGCAACCGCACTGACCTGCGTCAGTGTCAGGGTGGTGGCAGTTTTGCCTTTCGGGTCAACTATTTTATAGTCATTAGCCTGAATGTCTGTCGTCGCCCGCGTCATAATTGCGAGTCCTAGATCGTTGGCCAGTTCGTTTTCTTTTAGTTCCTCGGCGATCTTCTTTTGGGCAGCTGTAATAAGTGAGCTCAGGAGTGCTTCAGTAATTTCAAATGGTGTTTCTTTGGAGTAGCCGATTACTTTGGTGATGGTGTATGACCAAGGGGCGGTCATTGATACTTGGAGATGGGCGATTTTGGCTCCTGGGTTCGTTTGCTTTAGTAATGCCTTTCCTTCACTTTCAAGAAGCAATACTGCATTCATGAGGGCGGTAATAACAGATTTGGCATTTACGGCGGTGTCGCTTTCAGCACGCCTGGTCGCGTATTCACGCTTTGACCAGATGATTTCAGGAGTAGTTTTAGATCTGTCTGATTTGACAATAGTCGCCAGCACACTGCCGGAACCGATTTCAATAATTGCACCATACCGAATAGAATCGGGTGAAGAACTAAAAAGCTTCATAACATTACTAGTATAGCAAAGGCTCAGTAGTATCATGACCGGCTTCTCCCCTATCTCGTATGTTCATCAGTGTTGCACTTGAATAATTAATGAACTTTAGTAGTCTGTAGGGAGAAATTATGACGTCATACCCATGGAGGTTTACGATGATCGATCTGGCTATCTTGAAGACTGCACTATTGATCAGTCTCGTGCCGTACGTGCTCTATTTTCTGGTTTGGAATTGGCGAGTGGTACGCATTTATTGGTGTTTGTATGTCTCGGGCACAGATGAACGAGTCATGAACAATGCTACCTTGGTGGAAACGCTCTTTTCTTTTGATGGAGCTACTCGCGGAGCCTGGTATGTATCGCGCTTTTCTAAGCATCGAGCAATAAAATCCATGCTAGTTAACATGTATGGGTTTGGTTATGTGGTGTTTTGGATACCATTTGTTCGTACCTGGTTGTTGATGCTATTCGCTGGTTTTATTGCGGTTGGCGGGGGTTATGCAGTTCATGGTTAATGAGTAAGTTCCCCAATAATAAATCGCGTACCAGGATTCTGGTACGCGATTATTTTTATTCTAGAATTGCTTTTATTCGTCTTATTCCCGCGGAGGAGGATTCTTCCTTAGTGATTTTGAAAGTTCCTTGTACCTCTTCTAAACTTGCGACATGTGGCCCACCACAGAGTTCGCGCGATACTACTACCCCGTCACTGGTTGTCATGGTGTACACCTTTACCTCATCTGGATATCGATCCCAGAAACTAGCTTCGATAGTCGGGTCGGCTTCTGCATCGGTCTTTTTCATCATGTCGATGCTTACTACTCCACCAAGAGCGATAGCGTCGTTCACAAATTTCTCAACGGCAGTAATTTCTTCTGCTGTCATTTTGTCTCCATGGGTAAAGTCATAGCGTAGTCGTTCGCCAGTGATATTTGAACCCGCTTGGTGCACATGGTGACCTAAAATCTGTCGTAGTCCCGCGAGCATTAAGTGGGTGGCAGTGTGGTATTGTACTACCTGTTCTGAACTATCTGCCAATCCTCCTTTGAATTTTTGTTCAGCGCCAGCACGAGATAGGTTGCGGTGTTCCTCCATCAAGGCATCAAAACTAGCTCGTTCGACAATTAACCCTTTTTCAGCGGCAATTTCTTCAGTGAGTTCAATCGGGAAACCGTAGGTGGTATACAGTTCAAACGCGTTTTTACCGGAAATAGCTTGTTTCGTAGTTGGTGCTACTGATTTATCAATCACCTTTTTACCATCAACTTCTTTGCTCACCACATGAATTTGCAAAGTGATTTTATTAAACTGTTTCAAACCAGCCTCAAGGGTTTTTCTAAACTGCTCTTCCTCTTTACTAATTGTGTCGATAATAATATCTTTTTTATCAGCAAGGTTTGTATAGTGATCTTTGTAGGTATCAATCACACTCTGGGATAGTTCCGCAAATTTACCCGCTGGAATCTGCAGTTGGTCAGCAAATCGCACTGCTCGACGTAGTAGTCGTCGTACGAAATATCCTTGATCGGCATTGCCAGGAAACACGCCATCTCCGATTAGAAATACTGCTCCCCGAATATGATCAGTAATAACCCGAAATGCTACCAGATTATCCGCGTACTTTTTGCCTGATAGTTCTTCTATTTGTGTCACTACGGTGGCTAGTAAGTCTACTTTGAATACATCAGGGTCATTCACCTTGGCAGCGGCGATACGTTCTAGTCCTCCACCAAAGTCAACGTTTCGTTGTGGTAGTTTGGTAAAAGAACCATCTTCTTGTTTAATGTATTCAATAAATACTGAGTTACCGATTTCCAAGAATTGCCCCGAGTCACTGTTGGGGTGCGGTTGTTGTTTGCCGAATATTGGATGAGTAGCATGTTCTGGTCCGAAGTCATAAAAAATCTCACTATCAGGACCACCAATTTCTCCAGCTGGCATATTAGACGGTTTACCAGAACGACTCCACCAGTTTTTAGCTGCGTCGTAGTAAAAGATTCGTCCACCCTGCATTCCAACTTCGTATCCATTTTCTTCGGTACCAATAAAAACGTCTTTGGCATCAATCCCGCGTTCAGCAAATAATTCCTTCCAAATAGCTACTGCTTCATCATCACGAGGAATACCCAGACTCTCATCCCCAGCAAACACAGATACGTAAATGTTTTGTGGGTCAAGACCAACTTCGTCCACGAGATACGTGAAGAAGTAACGCAACTGCTCTTTCTTGAAGTAATCACCAAGTGACCAGTTACCTAACATTTCAAAGAATGTTGTGTGACGGTTGTCCCCCACTTCTTCGATGTCATTAGCTCGGAAACACTTCTGGGAGTCAGTAAGTCGGACTCCCAGTGGGTGTTTTTCTCCCATTAGGTATGGGATCAAAGGTTGCATTCCACTACCAGTAAAGAGGGTTGTCGGGTCGTTTTCCGGTACCAAGGCAGCTGAAGGCAGTACCGCATGACCGTTTGCCTTCATAAACTCCAAATATTTGCTCCGAATCTCGTTTCCTGACATAGATTTAATATTAAATTAACACTCGTTACTATAGCAAATTCTCACTATTTGGCGAGGAGGGGTTGTCTTAAAGAGTATGCATACACTTGCAATCTTGAGATTATATAGTACAGTATTTTTGTTCAAAACAGGAGGAAGTAATGACCATCGAACATGATCTTGAGGTTAGCTCGGTTCGTTCTGCAATTAAGAAGCTCGCCGAACACAAACTTCACGCTCGTCTGAAGCGCATTGATGGATCTGAGACATCTCGGATACTGCCAGAAATCTTGCCGGTAATTCAAGAGCTCTGCACAATCGCAGATGCCGCTAAGGCCAAGATGATATTTGTTAAATCGTCCAAACCACGTCCCACCCGTCCAAAGACACCACAATTAGTTTTTACCTCGGTTCGAGGGAAAAACAAACTTCATGCATAAGGGCAAATAAGGAAGCTCTTCAGGATCATCCGGATGCGTCGACGCGAAAGCTAATTGAATCCCGCCGTATGCACGGCTAAGCCCACCTATGCGAACTTCCCGCCTTCGGTGGGTTTTTCGTTTGTTTTTAACTTATTTCGTGGCTTTAATGAAAGCGTTGATGTCAGCTTCGAGTAAATCCAAGCCCTCGTCAAAGGCCGCGGATTTGGAAACATCAATACCGATTGATTTGAAGATTTTTTCTACTGTGGTGTGGTCACCGGCAGTTAAGAAGGTATCAACTTGGTTTACATAGTCAGGATTGTCTTTGTACCGTTTGAACATAATCGAACTGGCGAGGTTTCCAAACGAGTAACTGTACTGGTAGAAGTACATGCGGTAGTGGATTTTAGCAATGACGTTGTAGCCGTCTGTTTCGTTAAAGTCTATAGCTGATCCACAGTAGTCTCGGAAATGGCGTACCAAACACGCACTCATTTCTTGCCACGTCATACCACCTTCACGTCTGATAGTTTCGTGAATTTCGAGTTCTGCCTTGTAGCGCGCAATGCACATGATGATGGTATTAATCTTGTCGCAGATTTGCGTGTTTAACATTGCTACCCGTTGTTCACCCTCAAGTTTTTCGAGGAGTTTATGACTCACAACTGATTCAAAAAACGTACTGGCGGTTTCAGCCGTGACAGTTGAATGATCTTGATACATCAACGGTTGCAGTTTACTACGGTAGGCGTGCACGGCGTGACCCATTTCGTGGGCAAAGGTACTGACTGCCTGAAAGTCACTACTGTGATTAAGTAGCACGAGGGTCGGCATGTGGGTACCACTTGAGCAAAATGCCCCGCCGCCTTTTCCTTGGCGTGGAAAAACGTCAATTTGTCCGCGTTCGAGCATTTCATCAAAGATTTTGCCGTAGATAGGATTGAAGTTGTAGAACGAGTCGCGACAGATGTCGGTCGCTGTCGTGAAATCAATTTTAGGGAGCGCTGCACCAAAATAATCACGATCGATAAATGACAGCTTCTTTCCAGCGAGCTTTGCTTTATGTGCAAAGAACTTCCGAGTCAGTTTGTACCCACGATTGGAAATGGCATCAACCAGCGCTTCAAGACTGGTTTCGGTTAAGTCATGACTCAATACAGTTGCAGAGTATGGTTTCTTGAAGCCACGGAGCTCGTCATTGATTTTTTTATCGGTGATCACGGCATTGAGTTCGTTTTCAGCAATTGGCCCTAGTTTCTTTAGGGCTTCGGCAATGGCATTCCACATGATGTGACGTTCTTTTGGCGGCAAGTCCATAAACTGCATCATGGCACCGTTTAGGGGAACATCTTTGCCTTTGTATTTGATTGAGGTACTGCCGAGGATTTTTTCGGTACCCGACACCCACATACTGCTTGATGTTTGTGATTTTAGATTGAGAATTTTTTCTTCTGGTTCAGACAGATTGTATTTGGCCGTTTCAAAAATGCCGGTTAAGTAGAAATGATAAAGGGCGAAGGCATTATCTTTTAGAATATCCTTTTGTAGAGCAACCGGAATTTTACCAATCGCCAGTTCAAAAAACACTAACGTGTTCCCCGCTTTTGTTAAGCGCGCTTCGATTTGATTCAGGCGTTTTTGCGCTACAGTATCAGCAGAATTTAACGCCAGACGGTACGAAAAATAGTATGCTGGTTTATGACCAACTTTTTCACTAAGTGACAAGGCATCAACTAACGCTGGCAGAAGCTTGGCTTTGGTACTGGTGAAGTCCTTATTGGCATACTTTTTAACAAAATTCGCAATGGCTGCTTCGTAATCTGCTAGATCAGTTTCGATTTTGGGATCCTTTTCTGATTTGTAGTAGAGGCTCTTTAAATCCCATTCAGTTTGTACTTTCTTTAATGTTGGTAGTTTTGTTTCTGGTGTGTATTTAAAACTTGAATTCTTGGGCTTTTTTGATGTCATAGATGAAATTTTTGTATTCGTCGAACACGTGATTAAATTCTGAAAGTAGTGGTCCGTTTAGTCTGTTATTGATCACGTTGGCGATCGTTTGGTAGACCTCAATTCGTTCATCCAGGTTTTTACCAAAATCCTGGAGGAAACGATTATGATCCTCGTAGTATTCCTCAATTGAAGTGCGGAAATTATGTATTTTATCCGCAGCGGCAATCATTACCGCTTCGATCGGTCCGTTTTTAAGTTGTTTAGCGTAGCCTTTTTTTCGATCGGCCCACGGTACCTTGGTTTCTCCATTCATTTTTCTCTCTGAGAGGGTGTCAACAATTTGTGCGACCGTCCCTCCGAAATCCTCAGTTAATTCCGCCAGGGTGTAATCGGTATCTTCAAGAGTGTCGTGGAGTAGTGCTGCAATGATAACGTTTTCATCATCAGTGTAGGCAGTAAGTGAGAGAGCAACCGAATAGAGGTGCGTAACGTAGGGATACGGCATTGAACCTTTACGGGTTTGGTCGTGGTGCAATACGGCAGCAGCGCGGATTGCTTGCTCGATACGAA
The DNA here is from genome assembly GCA_019752815.1 of Patescibacteria group bacterium. GTDB lineage: Bacteria > Patescibacteriota > Minisyncoccia > Phycocordibacterales > UBA918 > OLB19. Next base: position 64,400 of record JAIELQ010000002.1, on the reverse strand, counting down.
AGGAGTACATGATAGTAAATTATAGCCAGCTTGATTTTTTCTGTTGCGGAGCACCGTTATCATTTGCGGCGCTTTGCGTTGCCCGGCGCATCTCCTCGGTTAGTTTTTTAAACTCTTGTTCAAGTTTCGAAATGTCTTGGGTGTATTTTGAAATTTGCTCGTCTAACTTGCGTAGCTCCTCAGTCTTAGTTTTTAGTTCGGTTTCAACTTTTTCATAGTCGATTTTGTACTGCTCAGCTTTTTTTACTGCAGCTTCGGCATCACGTTTGTAGGTGGCAGCTTTTGATTGCGTGTTCAAGACTTCACTAGATAGTCGTCTTTTGGATTGAACGGCGATTTCGTAATTACGTTTGTTGACATCGAGTTCCCGTTTTAGTGTTGTGGTATCCATGAATAATTAGTTAACCATTTCATAACCTTCGCTTTGTAATATAGCACGCTTTTTTGACTCTCCGCCACGATTGTAACCACCAACTCCCCCATCACTCCGAATAACCCGATGACACGGAATGGTTAGGTCATAGTTCTTGGCCATCAGGTTCGCTACTGCTCGGGCTGCTTTACCATTCCCGGCTTTTTCAGCTACTTGTTTGTACGTCATGACTTTACCAGCAGGAATCTTTTTTACAACATTATGAACTTTTTGGGTGAAAGTGAGCATATTCTAAGTATATTTAATATGGAAAATTGAAAATTGAAAATGAAAAATACGAACGAAACGCGAAGCGTTTATATCTTCTATTTTCCATATCCAATATTCTATTTTTCTATCATTTTCCATTTCCTATTTTCTCTTTTCTATTTCCATGTATGGCTTGTAGTTTTTGACCGCAGGCTGCTCGATAGGGGCAGTATTCACACTTAGGTCCAGACTCGGGATATTCGTCGCTGTCGAGGCATTTTTTGATGTTTTGGAGGGTGTTTGGTAGCCAGGTGTTGTCTCCAGTGCAGGGAATGACTGTAGTTTCAAACGTCAGTGTGTCATTAAATCCATCTGCTGTTTTTAGCGCGTTCGCGTAGACAAAATATCCCGTTTTATGTACCGTGAAGCCCATTTTCTCAAAGAGCCACTGGTAAATACCAATTTGCCGTTCGTACTGTTCTTCCCAGGCAGAATCAGCCAGGCTCGTTATGCTACCGTCTTTACTCGTGGCTTTATAATCCACGACAATAAGTGAGCCGTCACTGTGTTGCCACACATCGTCAATTCCACCAGAAACAACCAGCCCAGTTTCGGGATCGGTATACATAAGTCCCACAAAAGGATCTCGCCAGGTATCAAGGTCTTTGTGTGCAAACGGCACCGCATCAATGTTGTATTTTTTCATTAACGGATGTTTGGTTCCGGCAGCTCGGTGGCTATCAAATTCTTTTTTGAACAATTCATCAACGGCTATGTTGAGATTAAAGCTCGGCATGCCGGGACGTTTGGTGCCGAGTTTGTTATCGATATAGAAGCAACGGGGACATTCAATAAAAAAATCTATTTTAGACCGAGACAATTTCCATTTATCTCCCCCGTAGTTCCATTCAGCTGATCGATTCGGATTATATTTTTTAGTGTATTCAGCCATAATTCAGAAATTATATCATGCTCATAAACAAAAAATCCCATTAGGGATATTTTGTTTCAGACTATCTTAAGTAGCCGAGTTTGTTTCATAAAAGTATGCAGATACTAGGCGACAAGAGTTTTTGAGACGAGACGTACTTACTTGTACGTTGAGTTTCAAAAACTCGCAGGCAACAACGTAGATGCGTGCTTTTTGGAACTAACTGTTACTTTGCGGTGAATGTAGCGAATTCACCTTCAAGTTGCACATCCTCAGCCAAATTGAACTTTCGATCTCCACTTTCTGAGTAAAATACAATGGCGTATTCACGACCACTCACTGTTGGTGTGAGGAGTTGAATTTCTTTTGGATTAAGTCCTTGTTCAGCACTGAAACGAGCTACACCAAGAATCATTCCGAGTTTACCTTCGTTTAGGTTACGTACTCCCACCCACCCTTCTTCTGCTGGAAAGGTTACATTAGCGAGAGATACTGACATGCCGGCAGCATCACCATCAACACTAACAGATCCTTCGCCTACTGGTACGGTTGTTGTTTCTTCTTCGTCAGTTCCTACTTCTTCTTGAGTCGCCACTTCTTCATCTGTAGTCATTTCTGACTTGTCATCTTTCATTTCTTTTTTAGGAGCTTCACTACTGTTTCCGGTAAACGCCCACACGAGGAGTCCACCCACCAAAAGTCCGACGACAAATGATACTACCGTCTTTTGAGATTCTTCTTTGAGTTGTTCTGACATATAACTTGTTATGAATTGCTGAAATAAGGATAATAATGAGATTATATCACTCAAAGGAGGTCAAACAAGTATTGACACAAGTTGCTTTTAACGGTTTACCACTCCTCCGGCTCCAATTCCGGTAGCTTCGGCGATAATTGCCTCAACTTTACTTGGTGTGGTGTGCAAGTAACGTAACATATGGGGTTTCTCGACGATATCACTACATAAAATACAGTCATGTTGCAGTAAGGTAGCGACCTGGCTCGGTGAGAGACTTGATAGTACTGTGATTGGATAGACACCGAGTCGCTGAATCCGGTCATGTAAGTTATTTTTGCGAGGGTAATCCCAACTCAGAATAGTGAGTCCCACACAGTTAGCATATTTTTCGGCAGCCGAGGTAAATTTGGTGTTTGTGATGAGCCAGAATTCTTTGATACCGCAAATATCATCAGTACAAATGGTAGCGTCACGCAGATCAAGTAATCGGGCATACGAATACATTGCCACCTGTAAATCAGTTTTGATACCTGGGCGAGCATGGAATTTGGCTTCGGCTACGAAACTGTGTTCCGTTTTATAGGCGGCCACATCGATTTCATGTTCGGCACAGTGGCCTGGGACGAGGATACCAGTTTTTGTGGTGTAGCCCTCGGCTTCAAAGACTCGACCGAGGTACCGCTCAAAGGGAAAGCCGGTTGGACCTAAACCGAAGAGGGCCCGCCTAAGTGAATAACGGGTAGCAGCTTTTTGTTCGGTGTGACGCAGGAGTTCAAACGCCAGGCGGTAGATGGCCTGGGTCGTTATACCGTCGTACAGTCGCTTTTCAATCGCGGCAATAATCGTCGAGAGTTCGGGTGGGGTTGGGGCAGCTGGCCGGGGTGACCCGCGTGAGTTTTCAAGAGATAAGTACTCGGTACTTCCATCAGCTTTGGTTACCGTAATTGACACTAGGAAATAATACCACCCCCGACACATTGTTCACCCCGGTATAATACACATGATTGACCGAGAGCAGTTGCTTCACTTTGATTTTTTACCTGCAGGTTCATTGTTGTATCTGTTATAGAAATAACTTCAACGGTAAATGGTTTCTGACGGTAGCGACTTTGTGCGCTCAGTATATCCCCTATAGCAATAGTAGCAGTGGTATTTACCTGTGTGAGTGTGAGGGTGTCGTCAGTTTGTAATACCGGCTGTGTGTCGGAAACAGTAACAGTATTTTCGGTGGTATTTTTAGCCACTACGTACTTTGGTGCTCGGTTGGGGTTGTGGTCATGTAGGGTAAATCCCTGGCGCTGCCCAATGGTGTATACAAACGCACCTTTGTGACTACCGATAACTGCACCACTCTCATCAAGCACATCACCTTCTTCCAAATTAATGTAGTGCGAGAGAAAATCGGGAATATCAATATGCCCCAAGAAACACACTCCTTGGCTGTCACGCTTTTCTGCTGTTAGTAGACCTGCCTCAGCTGCCTCGGCACGGATGAGATCTTTTGTGGTGTCACCAACCGGAAATAGAACGTGATCGAGTATTTCATTTGTGAGTGTCCATAAGAAATAACTTTGATCCTTGTTAGTATCAACGCCTCGGTGCATTTTCGTATCGCTTCCCTTTCTCACTGTCTGGGCGTAGTGGCCGGTTGCGATGTAGTCTGCTCCTCGTTCGCGCGCAAACCGATAGAACGCTCCGAATTTAACTTCTTTGTTGCACATGACATCGGGATTTGGTGTTAGTCCGGCGCGGTAGCTCTCGATAAAATAGTGCGCCACAGCATCACGGTACTCGGCCTCGGCATCACACGTCAAAAATGGAATACCAAGTTTGGCTGCCACGCGCATTGCATCCAGTCGTTCCTGTTCCCAGTTACACACCAAAAAATCCGGGTGCCAGACCTTGATAAATACTCCCGTAACATCGTATCCCGCGTTTAATAAACGCAGTGCTGCCACTGAGGAATCGACTCCTCCTGAGAGTCCTACAAAAACTGATTTGTTTGTGTCCATGTATATAAAACGTACTATACATTTTTTTTACTAAATAGTTAAATAGTTAAATAGTTTAATGGTTGCAACGTTGTATAGTAACAATGTAACTATGTAACCATTAAACTATGTAACCACAAACTTACCTCAGATGTCGGGCAATATTTACCTTATGTTCATCAAATGTTTCCGCGTAATAGAAGTTCCCATCATCACCAGTAATATAGAACATATACTCAGACGGGGTTGGTTCAAGTACCGCTGTAATGGCATCTAGTCCGGGGTTACCAATGGCGGTGGGTGTTAGTCCGCGGTAGAGATACGTGTTGTAGGGACTATCCATTTTTAAATCTTCTGCCGTGAGCTCACGCAGCGGTTTATCGAGGACGTATTCCATTGAGGCATCAACTTGGAGCCCCATACCAATTCGTATGCGGTTTTGCAAAATACCGGAGACCATTTTCATAGATTCAACAGAATTTGCTTCACGTTCGATAATTGAAGCCAGGATCACGACTTCATTCTCAGTGAGGTCAACGAGTTTAAATTGTTCTCGTAGTGGCGCAATGTTTTTCTCGTACGTTTCGAGCATTAATGTAAACAGTTCTTCTTCAGTAAAGTCTTTGGGAATTCGATAGGTCTCCGGAAACAACTTTCCTTCTGACGTACTGGCGAGCTTCATAAACTCCTCTGCATCAAAATCTGTAAGTACCCCTGCGGCATTCTCGGCTACGTGTGAGGCGCGCTCACCTTCTATGTGGGTAAATGATAAGAGGTTGGAGTTAAAATCACCCGTGACTAACGTATCGGCCACTGCAAAGACACTGAGTGGAGCATCAAAGTAATATGTGCTAGCTTTGACATTTTCTGGCTCGTAGTTTGTCAGGAGAACGATATAGAGCAAGAGTCCTGATTTAATGATGTTCTGATCTTCAAGTTGTTGGGTAATTGCAGAAATGCTCGTGCCTGGTTCAATTTCGATACTCGTCCCAATTGGGAAATTAGCAGGTGGTTGAGTGAGTGTTCGTAGGTACATGCTTATGACCAGTAACGCTAGTAAAGCCATCCCGAGAGAGATTAGCAAAATTAATCCACGTTTTGTTTTGCGAGGTTCTGTTTGTAATGAGGGTATTTCGTTTGTGTAGTCAGGAACAATGGGAGGCATAAAATACTATTACAGTGATGGAGTACCAATTGGTAGGTTTGACGGAGCTTCTTTTCGAGTTGATGGGATACGCGATAAACCTGGAGTCATCACGGTACTACTTGGAATGTGGAACATGGTGGCCAATTCCTCCACGGACATAACTTGGAATTTCATTGATGGTGTACCATTTAACCCAGAGCCATGCATTGGCTGGCGTGTTTTGTAGTGATTTACTTCTTCAATTTTTAAGCGGCGTTTTTTCTTGCCCGAATAGTCTTGGAACATGTTGTAGTCAAAGTCAGTACGCCACGCCACACCAAGCTGGTTCCGTCCGATAACGTCGTATTGTGAGAACGTACGAATCAATGGAGCGATAAAATTCCCGTTGAAGGCTCCTTTTTTAGTAACATAGACCCATCGAATTGCCACCTCATAAGCAGTTTTTGAAACATTGCGTTCCATTGATTCAATAATATTTCGTTCGCCGGTGGTGAGACGAGGTTGGTTTTCGAGCTCTGCCGGACCAGTGTGGTCATGACCCCGACCCATCATTTCATCAATTTTTGCACGTACTTCATGTTCCCACGTATCATGCCCTTGCAGATGTCCGTTTTTGAAATTTTTCTTGGTATGTGGGATACATAAAATTTGAATCCACAGTCGTTCGTATGGTTTACAGGTTCCGATATGTTCAATCATGGGAGCCATTGGATCGAGTTTGAATTCTTCTTTTGGAAGTTTATCTAACCCGAAATCTATATAGGTTTTAATCGGGAAAACCTCCTCACCCTTTTGTTTGTGGTGCAGGGCAAACATATCGTATTTATCGTGATTCGGTACGATTTCTGCAGTGTAATCAAATTCTTCCTCTACCACTTCTACCCCGGGATATTGGGCATAGAGTTGTGCCTCAACGGCATTTTTCACTTTTTTAGTTGGGCAGTTTATGTATAACCGTACATCACCTCCAATTGAGACAATCTCCAGTGACATGATAAGCGGGTGTTTGCCGTCAATGTAGGTTTGCCACAAGTTATCAGAGGATTGTACGTTGTACACCATGCTGAGCACGTTCTCCATGGCTTCAGGTGATTTGAATGTTTCGCTTGGGATTTTAATCCGCAAAGTAGATCTTCCTTGGCTGACTCGGTACTTAACGTGAATGTATTCCATCCATTTGTCATAGAGCAAGAAAAATAAAACAAACGGAAGCCAAATGGGCGTGAGTGCCACCATGATAGAAACCACCGGGCCCATATCGATACCCATGACCGAAAACGTATACCGCATCACAAAAAAAGCAGTTATAAGAATGACTGGTGCTGCTATGATTCCGCCGAGGACTTTAAAGAGGTCTCCCATATGTTGTGATTATTGTACCTTACTCTCGAATTAATTTATATTCTTTTCACCAAATGCAATTCCCAGCTACTCAAACTGAGGGCTGGGAATTGCTCGCTGTGTATTTAATTATTCAGCCAATGTGTATGTTCCGTTACTCAGTCGTTTAAACAAGTTTGTGTCCTGGAGGTTTACCACAATCGTGTTGTCTTTGACGTAGCGTTCTTTTCGTACCTTGTCGATAAGTTCTTCTCGTGAGAGTGGACCATCGTTTGCTAGGATTTCTCGTAATACATCCTTTACTACTCCAGCGGTGTATCCCCATTCAGTGAGTGCATAGAGTCCACGGCCGACGAGTACAAAACGAGCATCTTTGATGAGTTCGTTGTGGGTAGTGGCGACGTGCGCTTTGTGTTTGAATAGCTCCTTGATTGATTCCGATACTTCTTTGAAGTGCATTGGTGAACCGTGACGTTTAACAGCTAAGTATGCGTAGTCTCGAATACCTTTAACGCGAACGTTTGGACTGTCACTTGGTCCCCAGTCGCCGAGTGGATTCTGAGCGATTTGTTTTGAGATAGACAACCAACGCTTGAGTGTCTCATCATCGTGTTTGTCAGCTAGTTCAATGAGCTCAGCGCGGAAGCGATTAAGAATTTCTTGTTCTGAAACGAGGTCATCACGATTGAGGGTCCCGTGTACGTTCTTAAGAGCTTTTTCTACCGTATCGGCAATTTTCTTTTCGGTAAACCAGCGGTGCGCGTAGAGAGGGTTTTCCTTGCCCTTGTAGAAGGCGTCTCCTACTACCAAGATGAAATAGAGGTGATTTCGAGTTGATTCGTCTGGTGCTAAATTATCCAAGAGGACATGTTCAGCTACCACACCACCACCGAGCTGCTTGATGAGCTCGTGTAGTTCGGCGAACAGTTCAGCATGTTCGGCATATACCGGAGATTTTTGGATTGACGCGATGCCGTAATTTTCAATTTGGCGGACACGTTCACGAGTGATGCCGTAGGACTGCCCAATGGCTTCAAGCGTAAAAGTCTCGCTCGCGGCATTCAAGCCGTACCGTTTTGTGAGCACGTCGCGGGCCCGTTCAGGGAGTGCGGCGAGTAGTTTTTTGGTGACTTGTTTTGGTTTGAACGTAATCATAAGTGTTGCTAAAGCTTGTTAATTAAGAGTTTACCTCAATGCGTGTCCGTATTTATATCATGCCAATTGAAATACGTCAAATAGTAGTACGGGGGTTATTTCACAATAAGGTTCAGGATCCGTCCAGGCACATATATAACTTTGGCCAGAGTGCCAGTCAGTAACTTTTCTTGTAATTGTGGATTGTCTTGTACGGCATTTATTACTTCTGTTTCGGTGGCATCAGGAGCGACCTCTATTTGACCACGCAATTTTCCGTTTATTTGTACGCCGATAATAACCGATAAATCAATTGCCAAAGCTGGGTCTGCAATTGGGAATGTCTGGAGGTGGATTGATTCGCTATTACCGAGTTCAGACCAGATCTGTTCGGTAATATGCGGAGCAAATGGAGCGAGCATTTTTACAAATGCCTCATATGATTCTCGACGTATTCCCTCTTTCTCGCATTGGTTAACGAGAATCATCATCGCTGAAATGGCGGTGTTGAATTTAAACTCACTAATATCAGTTCCTACTTTCGTAATGGTCTTATGTAGCTGTCTCGTAACAGTTTCTGGCTCCGATTCTATAATATGTTCAGTTAGTCCATATACTCGTTCCAAAAAACGTCGCACCCCGGCGAGCCCACCCATATCCCAGGGATAACTACTATCCGCGTATGGTCCCATAAATGCCAGATACATTTTAACTGTATCAGCACCAACTCGTGCCACCTGTTCATCAGGGTCTACTACGTTTCCTTTACTCTTACTCATTTTGTTTCCGTCAGGACCCAAAATCATCCCGTGATTAATACGACGTTTGTATGGTTCGTTGTCTGCTACGAGTCCAAGATCAAACAGTGCTTTCTGCCAGAACCGAGAATACAGTAAGTGCATCGTTGTGTGTTCGGCTCCACCAAAATACATATCAATTGGCATCCACTCTTTTTGTTTTTCGAGCGATGAGAGTGATTCGTTGTTTTGGTTATCAAAGTATCGCAAGAAATACCATGACGAATCAACGAATGTATCCATGGTTTCTACTTCTGGTGTCCACCCTGTCCCGAATATTTCTTCCGTCCGTTTCTTGAGTGCCTCACTTTTAGCTAACGGCGCAATACCGGTTGGTTTAAAATCAACGTCTGCGGGCAGCACCCACGGTAGATGTTCTTTAGGTACGATATGGGCAACACCTTCTGGCGAATACACTATTGGAATTGGTACACCCCAATACCGCTGACGACCAATAGACCAATCACGTAATCGGTAGGTCGAGGTCATTTCCCCACCGACTTTCGCAACAATTTTTTCTTTAGCCTCCTCTGAATCCATCCCATCGAATTCACCAGAGTTTACTAGTGTGCCTGCTGAAGTTTTGATCATTCCCTCATATTTTTCGATAGCCTCAATGATTAGGTGTACTCTTTCAGGTTCAAATTTTGATTGCAATTTGAGAATTTCACTTTTACTGAGCCAGTGCATTTCGATACCGTCCAACACTTCGGACTCGGTGAGTGCGGTCGGTGACTCGTTTGTTGATGCAATTTCAACTGAAAATACATTGGTAATGTTTCGAATAGAATCTCCACTATGACTTGATTGAGTATCAATAATTCCTACAGTTAACGGCGAATTTATTTTGAAGTCAGTATATGGTGTTTCTTCATTGAGCTCACGAACCAAACCTTCTTCAAATGTTTCACCCTGATCGAGACCACCTCCTGGGAGCCAGTAAAAATCATCCTTTGTAAAATGCTGGATTAAGTATTTTCCTGCCTGTTCAATCAGGCCGTAGACACCTATTCTAGTCCTGGTTATATCGTCACGTTTAATAAAATGGGTTGCTACAACTTGTTTAATTGGTAACCCAAATTTGGTAGCAAAAGCATGATCGCGTTCATCGTGTGCCGGTACAGCCATAATGGCGCCGGTACCATAGCCACCTAGTACATAATCAGCCACATACACCGGAATTGATTCGCCACTTGCGGGATTGGTAGCGGTAATACCCTCGAGCTTCACCCCGGTTTTCTCTTTGGTGGCATCAAGACGGTCTTGTTCGGCTTTTTGAGTAGCAGTTTTGATATAGGCATCAACATCAACCAAATTCGAGGTCTCGCCTCGAACTTCTGAGTCATTAAGTAAAGGATGTTCGGGTGCAATAACGAGGTAGGTAGCCCCGAATAATGTATCTGGTCTAGTTGTAAAAACTTCGACCTTTCTGTTAACAGAGAGGTTAAACGTTAACTTGGCACCCTTACTTCGACCAATCCACTGTCGCTGGGACTCTTTGATATGTTCTGGCCAATCGAGGGTATCCAGATCATCAATTAACCGATCAGCGTAGTCAGTGATTTTCATCATCCATTGTGGCATTTCTCGTTTTTCAATCACGTCACCTGAGCGTTCACAGGTACCGTCCGCCAACACCTGTTCATTAGCTACTGCGGTATTACATCCCGGGCACCAGTTTACAATTCCCTTGCCGCGATACGCGATACCACGCTCAAAAAACTGGGTGAACATCCACTGGGTCCATTTGTAGTAGTCTTGGTCGGTTGAGTTGGTTGTCATATCCCAACTAAACATATTCCCCATGCGCTCGAGCTGTTCACGCATAAATGCCATGTTCGAATACGTCCAATCTTTGGGATCGAGGTTACGTTTAATCGCCGCGTTTTCTGCCGGCAATCCAAATGCATCAAACCCCATTGGGTAGAGTGTCTGGTGACCAGTCATTCGCTTATAACGAGCATAGATATCAGGTACCGCAAAGGCATACCAGTGACCAATGTGGAGATTCCCAGATGGATAGGGCCATTCAACGAGCACGTATGATTTTGGTTTGGTGAGGTCACGAGCGCCAACATTGTAGATACCACGTTCTTTCCAGAGGTTTTGCCATTTCTTTTCTATTTCTCCGGAATCAAACTTTTTGTGCATAGTGGTGGTACTCAGTTAGCTAGTAGACACTCATTATGCCGTGAATATATAAATAGTCAAAGGCGTTCCAAGAAGGGAACGCCTTAGAGCAGTGCTCGATGTTCGCGTATACGCGAATCAAATATTTTGTACTGCCGGCAAGGCGACGACTACTCCAAGAAATATGAGCAGAAGTATTGCCGGTACAGCAACAGAATCAAACGAGTTAAAGAACGGCTTCTTTTCACGCATGTGTTTCCTCCCTATTTCATGCCCAATAATCGTACTCTGATTACAAATTTTGTAAACCGCGACCAGTTTGTTAAAAAACTTAGCGGCTGTCTGCTATCGCTATAAACTCACGTACTTTTTTAACCAGTTCGTCGAGGCTGGTGTGGGCTTTGATAATGTAATCCTCAAGCTTGGCTTCATGCGCATGGCCGATATTAGCGACATCATCCATTGCCGACAATACAACCACATGCGCAGTTCTGCCCCAAGGGTCTAGTCGTAACCGTCGTAACATTTCGTGTCCATCCATAATTGGCATCATCAAGTCCATTAAAATCAAATCTGGTTTTTCAACGATGGCAGTATCAAGACCTGAGGCACCATCAGCGGCAGCTGAAACATTAAAGCCAGCTTCGGTTAATACTTCGACCATCGCTTCGCGAAGGTCTGGCTCGTCTTCAACTACCAAGATATGCTTATTCATAAAAAAAGTATATCACATCATTTTATTTCACTATATACAGACTGTAGCCAAGTATATGGTTATAGAGTGCTACCATAGAAGCATATGGAGGTAATGGTTAGCAACCAATCTACGCGAGTTCTTCGTACTGCACTTATTATAGGAGTATTTACTACCCTGTTTGGTATTTTGACTGCATTAGTAAATGTATTTTTGATCCCGTACAGCCTTTTGTGGCAAACGCTTATTTTTATTGGTACGTTTACTATCTACATTCTTTTTTATAGTTCAGGTGACGAACAATTACAGCGTGAGCATGACAAACAAATCCATGCCTCACGAACACTCTATGCCACACTCTATAATCAAAGCCCCGTACCATACCTGACACTTGATGAAAAAGGCCAAGTCACGACTTGTAATCAGGCTGCCCTGCGGCTACTTGACACAGATACGGAAACAATATTTGGAAAAACCATTATTGATCGACTGCAAAGTCCTGACGATAATGCCGTCTCGATTGCCATGGGTAAACTTGAAGCCAATGTTTCGTTTTTTGATACAGAATTCGAAATTGCCACTTTTGCAGACCAAAAACGCTGGGTGTCGATGTCAATGTTTGTTAATGAAACGTTTAATCAGCGCCTCGTGTCACTCGTTGATATGACACACCGTAAACAAGTTGATATGGCAAAATCAGAGTTTGTGGCTCTGGCTACACATCAGTTACGAACACCAATTGCTGCCATACGCTGGAATGTAGAGTTGCTGGAACGAACGATGCGCGAAACTAGTTCCGATAAGCAGAAAAATTATCTCGAAAAAATTACTCGTAATGTCAGTCGTATGTTGGCACTGATTAATGACTTCTTAAGTGTCTCAAAACTCGAAACTGGTACGTTTGCTACCACTATCGAAACCATTAACGTTCGTGAGTACCTGACAACTATTATTGATGAATACCAACAAGCAGTGACCGAGAAACAAATTAACCTGGTGCCAACATTTGAACCCGCTGACCTGATGATTAATACTGATACACGTTTATTTCATATTATTACCAGTAACTTACTATCCAATGCAGTTAAGTACGTACAAAATAACGCTACTATTCAATTTGGGTATGTCGCAACAGCGAGCACCATCGTGATTACCGTAGCAGATAATGGCATCGGCATACCCGCTGAACAGTTAGAGCGTCTGTTTACTAAATTCTTCCGCGCCAGTAACGCCCAATTACACCGGGCCGAAGGAACGGGCTTAGGGTTATACATTGTAAAAGAATCAGTGGAAATATTAGGTGGAACGATTCAGGTAAACTCAGTCGAAAACGAAGGTACGACGTTTGTGATTACTTTGCCGTTAGCATAGACCAAATAGAAAACACCTGGCTGATGCCAGGTGTTTTTAAGAATGGTAACTTATTTTATTACCCGGTCGAAACAGTATTCACCGCCTTTGTAGGCCCAGTTGTCAGGATTTTTAATCTTCATGCCATTGTCATAGCTTGGCGTAAACTCATTTTCTGGTTGAATACTATCTCGAGAGAAGGTAGCGCAGAGTTTAAAGCCTGTATCGGTTCGTTCGTAGATATACCCGGGACGACCTTCGGGTGCGGTTGGGGCATCAAACTCACCATAGAGTTCCTCTAGGTTGGCTGGAGTCGAACTACTCATTGTCAGCACTTCTTCAACTTTCCATTGGATTGACTGTAAGTCAGAAATTTGTGTCTCATCAAGCTTCATTTCTCGCACTTGGGCTGGAGTTTCAATGTATGAAAACCCTAGTGCAACAATCATAAATACAGCGAGGAGGGCTCCGTATCCGTACATCACGGACTTGCTTTCATTTTTAAGCCAGTAACCCCGCGCATCGAGAATGTAATAGTGGAACGCCATTCCCACGACAACCAGTACTGCTAAGGCTTTAAAAATAAATCGTTGCGTCACATCACCTTCAAGAAACATCATAATCACAGCTACCAAATCCCCGAGCAACACTCCACCACCCACCAAAAGCGATAAATAGACCAGCCACTTAGTAAGATTGAGGTACGAACTGTTTTGTTCTTTACGTCGTAACTTGTTTACTAATCTTGTTAACACCAAATACGTTGGAAAGAACACAACAACCATCGCAATACCAAGCCGGACTGCACTACTGGCAGATTCTATTGCCCAATACCCTTCGGTCGCGTCGGGAAATTTTAAATTAATAATGCCAAATAGTAATCCGAGTAGAAACCCGAGCGATATGTATAAACTAATAAGTGAACCTAACTGCAACACAAAGTGTTTCGGTGTTTGATTTTCCATATATTCATTATACTCCTTTTATAGATAAAAAGTCGCCAGGCATTAGGGTATGCCTGGCGCGATGGTATAAATGGTCATGGTATAGCCATGATCTGACGGCACCTCTTCATTTTCAACGTGAGTTGTCGATATTTTCTCAGCTGCAGGCGCCGAAGCCAGAACAAAGTTAGCCTCCCGGGTAGGTTTATCTTCGGGATACCACTTGGTTCTTGAATCAATATGTGGCGTGAGGTTAACTCCGCCACCTACGCCAAACGCATCCTCATTATGGAGGAGATACGCCATTGCCTCGAGATCACTGGTGTAATTGAGATCTCCCAAAATGAGGATGTTTCCTGATTTTGGATTCAGATTAAGTCGTTTACGGTGATGGAGAATTCCTTGTGCGATACACGCCGATTGAGCGGTTCGAGCCGGAATATCCACTTTACCTTTTTTGGTCCATAGTCCGTGTACAAAGGCAATGGTTACTGCCTCCTTACCAATTTGCACCGTAGCAACCATTCCTTTACGACTGGCCGTACGTCCCTTCAGGGTTGTGCTATCCTCAGAGTTAAGACTGCCATCACCATACACCACAAACCGATCAAGAGCGAAACTGTACGGACGTTGCAAGAGACTATGGCGAACAAAGAGTGCATTGCCGTAGTCAACGGGTAAATCTGTAGCTTCGCAATCATGTAGTGCTGTGGTGCCAAAGTGCGCAACAAACTCCATGCTGTGAGTGTCAGCTACCACACGCTCAACCCGTTTAAGGAGTTCGACATCAATGCGACCGGGACGCCCTTTTGGCGCGCGTGGTTGTACAAACCGTACGTCAATCTCTTGACGAGGCCTATGAACTTCATACAGCCCTAGCAAATCACAGTTTCGTACCAAGTCAGTTGTATACTCAACCACTGCTTCTTCATGGTCGAGGGTATCAGCTAGACATCCGGACCAAGTGTTCCAGCTCCCGATGACAAGCTCGTTACTATTTCGTTGACGTGCGACTGGTGTTTTGGTCGTTTTTGTACCGAGTGTACTGTACATGCTCTGTCCCTCTATAAAAAACTTCTAGGACTCAGCATAACCCTTGTTATTTTTCTACGCAACTATACTCTTAGTATAGTTATATAAACAAAGGTTAGCGATTTTTGTTCGTCCAGAGATCTTTCCACCATTCAGAAGGATTACGTTCGTAGAGTGTTTCTCCGAGCGCTCGAGCTTCAGGTGTTTTGAGCCGATCAAGTGGTCGGGCACCCAGTTCATCTCGTTTACCCTCAAGCCAGATACCCGCTTCAATACTTCCCTGCCATTGATACTCACGTAGAAGTAAAATTTGATCAATGATGTCGGCGTCTTTAGCTAATTTTGATTCCAGACTCTCTCGCTCTTCGTATTCTTGACTTATTTTGTACAAATCATCAAATGGTAGTGACCCTAGCTGGTCTTTGGTAATTTCTTCCTCGTATATTTTTACGTACCGTTTATGAACCCAGTTATGATCGTTACTACGAATTTCACCCAAATCGTGGGTCAGGCACATCATTACTACTTTGTACGGGTCTGCTCCCGCTAATTTAGCCAGATGCCAACCAATTAACGTTACGCGGTACGAGTGTGAGGCAATAGTGTCTGAGGAGTCTTCAACGAGGAGTGTTTGCCGAAGCATACGTTGAATCCGGCGCATCGTACCGATTTCAAAGAAGAAATCTGCTAAACGTTCATTTTTATCATTAGTAGACGGGTCATTATTTGCGTTATCCATATTAAATACTGTACCATGAGAGCATATGAAATCAGAAGACTTAAAACGAGCACCAAAATTATTTTGTGAAAGCATTAATATTGGCTATACACCCGAATTTTTTATCATGGGACTCAGTTCCGGCAGTCAAAATGCGATTTACACGCTCACCCCGCAACATGCCAAGCGATTGCAGCAGTATGTGACCCATCAACTAAAAGAATACGAAAAGGAACACGGTGAGGTAAAAGCCGAGTGGAGTCCGACTATTGTGAGTCCGGTGCAGCGAGCTAATCCCCCAATGGAAGGGTCTTAGAACTTCCAGAAACGGCAAACTTCTGCGTTGCGACTGCGGTAAAACTTTTCTCACCGTACGATGGGTACGTCTCGAAAAATTTTCCTTGCGCGCCTTGAACTTTACTCGTTTCTGAAAGTCCCGTAGAGCATATGTGCGAAGTATAAACAAAAATACCCAGGGTACCCTGGGTATTTTTTGATTAAATTAAATGAGAAACTCGATGACATCGCCGTCTTTGACGATATACTCTTTGCCTTCAGTGCGCATTTTGCCTTGCTCTTTGGCAACTGCTTTACTGCCGGCTGCTACTAAGTCTTCAAAGGTAATAACCTGGGCGCGGATGTATTTTTTCTCAAAATCAGTATGAATAGCGGCGGCTGCTCGTGGGCCCGTGCTCCCAATTGGAACGGTCCAGGCGCGGGTTTCTTTTTCGCCGGTTGTGAAGTAACTCATGAGACCTAGACGGTCATAGCAGGCGCGAATAAGGCTCCCTACCCCGCTATCTTGAGCGCCGTATTCTCGACGGAAATCATTTTTTTCATCTTCACTTAAATCACGTAGTTCATGTTCCATTCCCGCATCAACCACTACATACTCACTACCTGTTTCTTCAAAATACTGCAGGAGGTCTTGCCAGCGGCTATCATTTTGTTCATCGAGGTTGAACGCATCAGTTTTCTTATTACAAATATACAAAAACGGCTTCATGGTTAAAAGATGTAGTGCCTTGATAGCCTTTGTTTCTTCAGCGCTCATGTCGAGTGTGTTTGCGAGCTGTCCATTACGGAGGTGTGGCAAGAGACGAGCCAATACATCGCGCTCAACGATAGCGTCCTTGTCGCCTTTTTTGGCATCGCGTTCAACAGTTCCGAGTCGCTTTTCTACAGTTTCAGTATCAGCGAATACAAGCTCAAGATTTATTACTTCAATGTCACCTAACGGGTCTACCCCACCTGACACGTGATGAATATCACTGTCTTCAAAAATCCGCACTACTTCGGCTATCATGTCAGTTTCGCGAATATTGGCGAGGAATTTGTTCCCCAGACCCTCACCGGCGGACGCTCCTTTTACCAGTCCCGCAATATCAACAAACTCAACTACCGCTGGAATAATTTTGTCGGTTCCTGAAATTGCCGCTAATGTTGCCAATCGACTATCAGGCACAGCGACTACACCCACGGTTGGGTCAATGGTGGCAAATGGGTAGTTTGCGATTAATACCTCATTTTTGGTGAGTGCAGTAAACAACGTTGATTTACCAACGTTTGGCAGTCCAACAATTCCCACTGATAGTTTTGAACTGGACATAATAAAAAGGTGACGGAATCTTAGCTTTATTTTGACGTAAAGGCAAGATAATGGCGTCGTATGACCAGGTCTCAACTAAGGGTAGTGCTCCTTCTACACGCAATTCACCTGGCACAGCAACGACTTTCGTTACTGTGTCGAGTACAAATTGACGTTTATCTTCAAAGCTCATGTCTCTAAGTGCTGATTGTGCGTAGAATACAATTTTCTGCGCTAAATACGGATCAACAATGCTCGGACCTTCCGAAGTTTGTGTAGCAAGCAACTGATTGAGTTTTACCTTAACCTCAGACAATCTCTCTTTATTTTCTTTATTAAGTTCTCCAAAGCGTTCGTAATCGAGTGTTCCGCGTTGAAGTGCAGTTTCTAGGCGAGTCCTTGCATTGATGAGTGATTCTTCTTCTTTTTGAAGCGCTCTTATAGCCAGCTCTGCTTCATTAACTGGTTTGCTCATGGATCCAGACATGTACTCATCAACAGCTTCTTGAAAAACTGTGGGGGTGCTGACTAACGCACTCAGATAGCGCCAGACCGCTTCATCAGAATCAATAGCTCGAACACCACCAACATCACAGGTACTTAAAGGAAAGTTCGATACCCTGTCTGAGCAACGGTAGTAAAGATTGCCCGAGGCTTTTGCACCTTCGCCACATCGAGCATAACCACAACTACATTCAATTCGACCTGAGAGTAAGTAACTGTGGGGATCACGGTTCCCTTTTGCCTCTCGTCTATTTCTCCTCAGTTGCTCCTGGGCACGTTGAAAGAGTAAGACACCTTCCTGTCCCTCAAGAATTGCAGGTACGCTCATGATTTGCCATTCACTGCGTGGCTTTATTATCCGACTAGTTTTTACAATATTTTTCTTTCGGAGCCGTTTAATTTGTCGCTTGGGTTCTACTGCAATAGAAGAAGCGTAGCGTAGATTACCGATATACACTTCGTTATTGAGCATATTGTAGATACTGCTATGAGCCCAAATGCCACGCGTACTCTTGCGAGGTTTTATTCCCAGCTCCATCAATTTTTTTATTACCTGCCTTGCTGAGTAGCGTTCGTTGCCAACAAGATGAAAAATTAACTTCACAACTACAGCCTCATCGGGATTGATAACTAGTTCAGTATCTTTATAGTCAGCTCTTCCCTGCCATCCCACCTTTGGAATAAGGGTATATCCGTATGCGCTAACACTATTCATGATTCGACCTTGTGAAGCACGATGTTTCTTTCCTTCAAGAAACTTTCGCACCGTTCGTTCGCGGTCATCATCGTCAACTGCAGCCATTACACGATTCAACAGTTTAGGTCGCCCGTTTGGTGAGCTTCCGTCAGTGTAAAGAATTTGTTTTCCTGCCTGCATTATATTGTCTACGATTGTGATACCGTCGCTGAAGTCACGTGATAGACGGCTTGAATCAAACGTAACCAGGATGTCCCACTTATCGGTTTGAGAGTCTTGAAGCATTTGCTGCAACATCGGTCTATTCATATTAGTACCGGTGTATCCATCATCAGCATACTCAGCAACAATCTCGTAGTTACCCGGACCATATTTTGAGTCAAGGAATCTTTTTATTGTTGCGCGTTGAGTTTTAATCGTCTCATCACGCTCCTGTCTATCAGTTGAAGTTCTTAGGTATATGCAGACGAGCACTATAGCTAACGAAATGAGGTTGTTCATAGTTTGTTTTTGTTGATGTAGTCAATAGTAATTTCGATAACGCGGCGCAAAGCATTGTCACGACGGTATTTAAGTGAAGCATCTTCATCGCGTATGTACTTCACTACTAAGGGCTTGTCGCTGACGTGATTCAGCTTCATGAGATAGGTTTGGAGCCGAGTACGTGATTTAGTCGCCATAATTCAGGAAGCTAATTTTTATGTCATTTTCCCTTACCAATGCGCTAAAACCGTACATGTTGTCGATGGTATCTGGAAGCATGCTCCTACCCTGCATGTACACTTCGGTGATTAAACCGCTATTAATATCGTCAGTGAGTGCCTTAAGGGCTGGCCGGTTATCACCATATGGATAATAGCCGTTATCGATGTATAGAATTACCTGACTCGAATAAGGTTTCCCGCTGTCGGCTAACAGATTTGATAAGTTCATCGCAACAAGATCGTTTAAGTCGTACTCGTCACCGTCTGGTGTTGCTACGTAAATAGCAGCAAATTTTACATTGTTCATTGTGAGTAGTTTTAACCAGCAATAGAAACGCACGGATTACGTGTTGCGTTAAAAACACGCTCTATGCTGGTGTTGTTAATTATTTGACACGTCTCTTCTCGTCGGAGGGAATGGGCTACCACGAATACTGCATGGTATACGCCCTCCATTGTTTCATCTAGTCCAAAAGATAACGGCACGAACTTGACTTCATGCATTTATCTTTAACACCAGAATCCTTAGTAAACACAGACAACCGTAACTGATACATACCTCATTGCTATGATGGGCATGCGCCCCTGTCGCGAAAGGATTCGAACCGACAGAGAGGCTACGTACCTAGCGTACGGATGCTTTGTTACGGTCTGCATCTACCCGTTCGTAGGCCGCGTGGGTTAACTACGAATCATACTATTGGGGAACTAACGCTCGGTCGTCTCATTTCGTGCGACTACCTAACGTGCGAGCATTTTATAACGGCAATGTTTCTACTGTCAACAAGATCAAATTATTCCTCAAACTCGGTGCTTAGAGCGAGTCCTGAATCGAATAGGTACTTATCTGCAACATACCAGAACCAGTATGAGCGAGTCGTGTTTACTTTTTCTCGTCTTCCTTTGAAGTAAGGTTTTGGTAGCTTAAAGTCACTCGGCAGAGTACTCTTCATTCCCCACTCGAAATACTCCATCTCAAACAGATCGATAGCTTCTTGAATGTCGACCAGCTTAGGCTCATCAGTTAAAGCCCCTGCATACACCACCTGCGGACCTAAGGCATATTCCTCGTCGGTCATGTTGCCAACCAGTGGTGATTTTAGTAAACGGTATAGGTTTGTAGCACCTCGTCCGCGCTGAATGGCACGAATTAATCTCGCATCAAACAATTCCTTCAGCCAGCGCTGTAGTGTTGCCTGGCTTGGATTACCTAAATGCTTACGCAACGTTTTGTATGAAGCAAATGCTTGTTTCTTATCGTACGCTAGTCCAAAAATTACTCCATATAGCATTTTTGAACCCCAAGATAGTGCCTCACACTTTGCTACACCTTTAGGAATCGTCCAGTAATCCGCTACATTTTTATCTGCAAAGTAATCTTTTGGAGCAAATTCATCTGGCATTAATTTAACCATATCTTTATACATTAATAGTAATGCTAACTAGTTTGCCATAGTACCAAAAATGAGTAGCGAGATTGATCAAGCATGAGTAACGAGAATACTCACGGTCGCGTATTCCATACTAATAAATAAGTTTAATAGATAAGTTTAATAGCAGCGTTTTTTAATAGCAGGCACTGCAGCATCCCCTTTGTTCGGCCGGTCGCCTCTTGGGGGCTCAACCCGGCGCTCACACGGGGATGTTGCTACAGAGTCAGTTTTGTAGCAGTAAAGGTAACTGCGATGAATGCCTGAGGGTAAATTAGTACTCTGAGATAATCTGGCTCGTAGCACATAATCCCGCTACGAATCATGCATGTACGACATTAAATCCCGTTATGAGAAGATAGCTACCAAGCACCCGTTTTATAGTACCTACACCGTCTTTGCTGAGAGTATCCGAAATACCAACCTGACTGAGGCTAGTGTTCGTCGTCATTTTCATCGCCTGGTTGATAAGGATGACTACGCCAAAAATGAGCGACCGGCGGTGTTGCGTTACTTAGTCTCAATTGCGAAACGAGACATTTCCAAAACAGCCCCGGGGACGACATAAATTGAGGGTAAAAATCGCTCGTATGCGTTTTTATTTACCACCTTGGTCTCATTGTAGCTGTAGCGAAAATCCTTATCGTTTATCGCATCTACACCATTATCACGATGCGATAAAATATTAGCTCTGCTTGTACCCTTCCGACTCGACTATCTCAACGAAACGAAGTAAACGTGAGGCTTTATCGTAGGCTTCCTGGTATTCGAGTTTAACGCCGAACTTTTCTTCATAAAGGCGTATAAACTCGTTCATGTGTTCATCACTTATCCGCATAGGTATTACGTAGTTCTTGCTGAATGACACCACGACACAAACGCTCTATGTAGAAGATTCGCCGTGTAATCAAATCGTCTGGTGATTTATGGTCGTTGGTTAGAGCACGATACTGCTCAATCGATATAACGGGTCTGTACGTCTCTGGTATATGAGGCATTTTCATTTTAGTGTGCATCTTTGTTAGTTTGGCTCTGCATAGACGATCGAGCTTTGGTGCCCTTGTTTAAACAAGTGCTTTACTGACGTGTATCGATACTTATCCCTGACTTCTTTTGATGCTATACGTCCATTAAACCCGTGACGCTGATGTCCATTAATTACTTCCGTAGGTGTCCATGATTTGATTTCATACACTTCACGAATAATACCAAGGTAAACAGCGCACGCGTACTTAATTTGGAAAGCACGCGGACCAACGCGCCAATGCTGCCGGGTAACGTTATAAAGCTCTTTATCTGTGATGCCGTGTTTATAATGCCTATTCACACGAATAAGCATTATTGGTTCACTAAAGATAGCTGGCTTCGCCTCATACTGGATTTCGATATCTTCAATGGTGCGAATTCCAGCTTCAGCCGTGTAGTGTCCTGACATGAGGTTTGTAAGTTGTTGCTTCTGAACTGACTCAACATAGTCAATCACGGCAGCTTCAACAGCAAAAGCTTGGTCTTCTGTCAGTCCGTGACGAATAACAACATGTTTTACATCTTTTTTTGCCGCCCGAATTTCCCGTATTTTTGCTATCTTCATCACTTCATTCGTATCCACTGACTCTGAAGCTTCTACGTGGGCATAAATGCGGTTCCCCTTTCCTTTACCTACATAAAACACCTTGTCTGACCGAGGATCGATAAGAGCGTATACGTAATAATTAAGTTTTTCTATTGTCGATTGTGACAGTCTCTTTTTCATAAAATTTGCTTCTTTCTGTAGAACACGGGCTCAGGCGAATCTTTTGGGATGAATTTATACGTTTTATATTTCCCAGCTGATTTTGTGTTTTTCACCTTACTGTTAGATTTCGGTAAGGTATTTTTTAATTTTTGAAGTTCATCCGGGTGTAACCTGTGTTTCTGCTTAGTGGACTTTGTTCTAAAAAATATTTCACCATGTTGTGTTTTTGCTCCATCCCCAGCACTGAATGTATAAGTTTGACCAGGGTGCTTATCATGCAGCGCAGACCATAAACCGGCATCAAAACTTAAAATACCTAGGCTTCGTGCTTTGTTGTAATGAGGTGAGTCATCAAATATCCGCGTAAACAAATGAACCCGAACGCCATATTTTGCACGAATAATAAAAGCAGTACTTTTAGGCAGTATGTATGTTTCGGTCTTACCAGATAGAGTGTTATTGATGTAATCTGAACACAGCCGTAAATATACCGTGATGATTGTCTTTTGTTCTTGTGACGTTAACTCATCCAAAAAATGTTCTAACTCAGAAAGGTATTCGGGTGTTAAAACATATTTAGGCATACTAATCGAACTACTCCTCTATAAGCACCTTGCTTAACATCTTGCGTACGTAATCACTGCCTTGGTGCTGGAATAAAATATTTTTTGCTTCAAGTGAAGATTGGTCCGATTTGTAATTGATGAGTAGATCAAATGGAGTGCGTGAAATGATATACGAGTGTAATTTGATATTTGGCTCACCCAGTCGGGCTTCTTTTTCCTTTAGTTTGGCATGAAAGTTCAGCTTAAGATCATCAGATATATCCAAATTACGAATACCTTTTGGATCAATAAATACTACGTGTTGGGTCATCTCGTCAACAAGCCACATGATGAAGTCGGGATAGAAGTTACCCGCTTCAAAAAACCCAATTCCTTCTTTTGACTTATTGCGAAGCAAAAAAAGTTCCTTACCAGCAAACGCGTCAGGTTGCTCGTTGTAGAACTGCTGCAAATCTAAAACAAAACGATGCTCGCCTTCGTTTAAGTGAACTGGTTTTACCGTTATCTGCATACCAATACTTTCGTCGATATGAATGAGCGGGTGGTAGAGGTGACGATCAAACGTAAATGGTACGAAACTACCTGCAGCAAACGATTGTACGTCTGGCACTTCGTTTTTATTTTCTCTCTTCAGTTGGAGTAGTAGTTTCTCGAGCAAGCGTATCTTATCTAGTGCTACGTTGTGGTCTGCATCATCGGGTACATTCACTCGGTATTCATCAACAAAATTAGGATCATCAGAACGCATGTCCTGATACTCAAGATATGGTTCTTCCCATTCTGCTTTACGATAGTTGTACAATGCCACTAAGTACTTCTTGAGTAATGATAGAGCAATTTCTTGCCAGTAACGTACACGTGAATAGTCCCCCATGGTCAATTGCTGGTGTGGGATGTATAAGCGATACCATGATGTATCGAGCAGTAGGTTCTGGATACTTTCCGCAGTAATATTTACGTTGTACCAATTCTTTTCGTTTTTATACTTTTGCAGTTCGAAGTAGAGCTCAGTGTAGTTGAAGAATGCTAAGTGAACAGGTGAAAAAATACCCACATCTGGATCAGTAGTAATTCCTTGCGATACACCACCAACCAAGGCTTGAAGCTTCGGATAGCAATCGAGTTCAACTGGAGCAATGCGTTTATCGACCGTCAAGGAGAAGTCTACTTTGCCACCATCTCGCTTGAAACTTACTCCATCACGAATGCGTAGTACTTTAAGTTTGCGATTTGGGTCAAATGTACGAAGTGTAGGTAATACAACTTCGATTGTATCTGTAGTCGGCAATCCTTCCTCCTCGAGATATTCCTTGAAGGTGCGCATATAGTCAGCACGAACACCAAAAATATTGAGCGTTTCGAGCACCTGAATGTGTTTTGGCGCATTACTACCCTCAATTGCTTTACTGCGCTTCAGAGACCAGTTTTTGCCCTTTAAACGCACTCCACGACCAAACAGCTGGATGATTTCTGAGCCTTCACTGCGACCAATATGCATCAGACCCATCAAACTTACACGCCAACTACTCCACCCTTCAGTAAACTTTTTTGAACCAATCAAAAGATTAACTGTTGAGTCATCGTCATTAATCTTTCTAAAGAGCGATGATCTGAACTCAACTTCGGCAGTATTAATACCACTTGTCTCACAAAGCTTTAAAAGCTCCTTGTCGTCACCAACGTTAATAACACCGAAGTACTCGCCCGTCCCTACGCGTACACCAATCTCACCATCGACACCTTTTAGATTATCAAGATGTAGTTGACCACCACGTGAACGAAATACGGACTCTATAATGTTGTTGTACAAATCTTCGGTAGATAGTCCCAGAGTCTGTATGTAGCCAAAAGATGACGCAAATACGTCACGACCTGCTGTGTCTGTAAGTCCGGTCTTGCCGTCCATAAGTCCTTTCAGTAGTCGCTTGCTTTCGTTTTTATTCTCTAAAAAGTCATTAATGAATAAAATAATTTCAACAACATCAGATACTTCACGCCCACCTTCCTTACGAACTGCAGTTACTTTGCCACCAACAAAGACCCACAACGGTCGCTCCAGTAAGAACGCTTTCCATGCCTTTGTGTCATCGGTGTAGAGCCTTGTCTGTTGGTAGAATGTTAAAAGTCCAGCTGTGAGATACAAACGTCTGATTGCTTCATCGAACGCTTGGTCGTCCGGCAGGTTCAAAATTTTATAGTCTTTACCATATCCATCTCGATAGAAGTAACGGTATGAGTAATCAAAAAGAATGGCTTTGGCATACTCCTGCTCTAATAGCTTTCGCTTACCTGTAGATGCAGCCTTAATCGACTGACCGAATGTGGCTGAATACTCAAATGCAAAACCGTCTTCGGATAGTGTATCGCGATAACGTTTAATCACATCGCCGCCTGCCCCTTTGTGTCCTTCGTCAATAAATACGAGATTGTTATGCTCAAAGGCTTCAAGTGCTACCGTTTTCTCCTTACTCTCTTCTTTAAGTTTTGTATATTCGATGATTTCAACAGGTTTTTCATTTCCGAAGCCTGCGAATAGCGACGTTGTCTCGTTACCTTTAGTAAAAATCCGAGCCGGGATGCTTGAAAGGCTGAGTTCGTCTAAGTGCTGGGAAGACAAACCTTCATTTGGTGTGATAAGGATGACTTTATTGATGTCTTTTTCTACTCGATGTTTTTTCGCATAGTGGAGATACTGTAAAAGGTGCACATGCATTAGCAGTGTCTTCCCACTACCTGTTGCAGACCAAAACGCTAATTTTGATAGACCAGCTACAGTGAATGGCTCTACCTGATCACTTACAGGTAGCTCATCATTGAAAGTCGTTAGATAGGCATTAAGGTCAGCACATAATTCTCCTTTATTTGTGAACCAACGATCTAAATATACTTCGGTAGCTAAAAGTGAAAGATACTGGAAATATTTCCATGTTACTCGCCTCGGGCGACGTTCACTGATGCGCAGAGTATGTGAGAAGATATTTTCGTCATACCGTAATAACTGTTCCTTACTGATACCACTAAACGGAGCAGTTCGAGCTGTCAGATGATGGTAAAAGTGAGACTGATTATCTTCGGTGTAACCTTCGTAGCGTGGGTCTTTGAGATCTTTTGCTAAATCTTCAAATTTTGCGACATCAAACAGCGACAAAAACCATCGTTGTAACACGAGTCGTTGATCAAAACGCAGTGATTTTTTTGGTGCTGCTTTCTTTGCCATATCCTACGCAAACATTCGCTTATGGAATTCTTCTTCAATCGTTACTACCTTCCACTGATCACTGTCTGATTTCAGGTTTTCTAGATTGTTGTCTCCATTTACGTATACTCGATCAAACTCAAAGTCGGTCGTGCTATAGTTCTGCTTCTTGAAGAAATCATCGAGTCCGTCATTAGTAACTATCTCTTGATTACGCCAGATAACAAGTGTTTTTTCTCCACCACGAGTTTCGCCTTCTACCACTAGTAAATGTTCACCATGCCGGCGCACCGAAGCTGTTTTAAGTCCAATGAGGTAATTGAATGTTTCTACCAAGTCTACAGGTGTCTCGCGACTTTCTCCTACTACATCAGTTGCAAGTTTGATGGTATATGCAAAAGGATTGCGAAACGCATCTAGGCGCAACACGCTACCCCGAGCTTCAACATCGAGCATGTAACCAAGTGTGTAGTCTTCACGGAAATGCGGGTGTTGATCAAGTGTAGCTTGCTGGTCGTCGGACCGCAACAGTTCAAGATTATTAAGTGTATCTTCGTAGCTTTCTAGCTTGAAGTATTTGATGATGTGTTCGCGTGTCCCAGTGGCACCATCGTCCTGCGGCTTCCCTGCTGACCATTCGTCTGAATATACCACCTTTTGCATGCGTGGCTTAGTAACCGTATCGAAGTATGCTCCCATTTCAACGAGAATGTATTTACGTTGACCACTCCCGGGTTCATTTTTATTGTCTTCACTATTTAATTTCAGTACAGCATGACCAGTTGTCCCTGAGCCAGTGAAGTAGTCGATGATTAACCCATTGCTATCTTTAAGCCCAGCTGCTGTAATACAATCTTTCACTAATGCGCAAGCTTTAGGATAACTGAAAGGATTATCAGTAAATAGACTCTTTAGTTCAGCTGCACCGTAGTTCGCTGAAGCATACTTACTATCGCCCCACCAAGTGTTGGGAGCAGCATTCATATCCATTCTAGCTTTGAAATCAATTGATATACCCGTCGGAGTTCTTCTCACACGGTATTCGTCGATCTCGGTCGAAACTCTTTCGAATCCACGTTGCCAATTTTTTTCAATTGAAATACCGTTTTCAAGTTTGATTGGGTATATAACTACCTCTCCTTCATGCAATTTCTCTGTGATTTCATAACCGGCAACAGCGGAAATCCATCGCATTTCAGGTATTCGAATTTTATCATCAGGAGTTACAACAATGGGATAATACATGCGTGGACTATCTTCTCGTCTATCATTATTTCCAGCTCTAATAAAATTTAACCAGGAGTATCTACCTGTACCATCTATAAGTGGATATCTTTCTACTCCCTTTTCAGGATCTGTAATGCTTGATGGGGAAACTGACTCAGTCTTACCGAAGAACAGCGCATATTCATGGTTAGGTGTAAATTTACCAGTAGTTTTTCTACCCACTGGATTTGAACGAACAAGTACTGTCCCTAAATTCTTATCAAATGTACCCGTCAGTAGTGTCTTAATGACAGATACTTCCTCATCATCAATGGCAACGCATATGGCTCCAGATGAATGTAACAAGCTTTTACTCTCATCGAGTCTATTTTGCATTAATGACAACCAGCTTGAATGCTTATACTCATTTTTATACAAAATTTCACTTGCTGATGTATTGTAAGGTGGATCAATATAGATTGTTTTGACCTGCTCGCTGTATCGTTCTTGGAGTAAATTAAGGGCACCAAAATTCTCAGAATTAATCATCACGCCATTCACTCGCTCATCAAGATTATCGAACGTAGCCAAAAGCCCATCTCGCCATTCTGGGAAGAATTTTGTATCAATGGAAAGTGTCGGATGTGACCGTAGGTACTCATGATCT
The DNA here is from genome assembly GCA_019752815.1 of Patescibacteria group bacterium. GTDB lineage: Bacteria > Patescibacteriota > Minisyncoccia > Phycocordibacterales > UBA918 > OLB19. Next base: position 36,537 of record JAIELQ010000002.1, on the reverse strand, counting down.
AGCGATGTTGTGTCATCGACAAAGCCGAGCTGCTTCCATTCGTTGCGCTGTGCTTCACTTTCTAAAATAGCATCGTAAAATCGTTCTGGGATCAAATCCAGTGTAATGCAGTACCCAGTACCAACCACAAATTTCTTCTTCTCCCATAGCTTCTTCTGGAAGTCCTCGAGTTGTGCAAGTAGACGAATAATCTTTTTTCCAATGGCACGAATTACTTTTACCTTGGCAAGATATTGCTCTGCGCGTGGGACGGTCTCGTTCTCAATATCATCAAGAAACATCACTTCATTCTTGATGTAGAAGTCTAGTTCGCGTGTTAGGAAGGTACCAAGATCCTTATGAATGAAATAGTCAAAGGTGTTTCGCGCGGTATACGAGGTCAAGAATTTTTCCAACGTAGTACGGTCTTTCTGCTTCTCTGTTGGAGCCAAAGCACCGAGAACAGTCTTCCAATGAGTAGGTATGTCAGAAAGAATACGCTCAACAGATTCCTTGCTACACTCCTCTTGCTTCTTTTTTCCATCAACGCTGGCATACTCAAAGAAAATATTAAGCACGGCGCCATCTTCTTGCCAAAAATCCTCAGCACAAAGCACAAACCGTCGGTCCTTACCAGTGATGTTTTTATTATTGTTTGTATCTGTTTCGGCTTCACGAATTTTAAAGTGGACACCTTTGTCACCTACTTTGAATGAAAAGTCTTTGAAGCGTTCACTGGTTTTAATGTAGTACTGATCGTGGTTTGCCCAGTACAACTTTACCTCCTCCCCTTCATACGGAATAGCATAGACACCGTCCTTGTAGCGTCGTTTGCTGATAAAGTCTCCCTCTTCGTAATACCGTTCAAAAAAGCGAAGTAGGTGTGAAAAAACTTCACTTTCAAGTGTCGCTACACGATCTGCGGTTTTTAGCTTGTCGCGCAATTCTGAGATTTTTTCGTTAGCACTAATTTGATCGTCAGTGAATCCATCGGCACGAAATTTTGCTACCTTCTCATCGAGTTCGCGTGAAAGTTCTGCTAAGTCACCAGCTTCGTAGGTAGCTAGTTCTTTTTTTACTTGCGGGAGTAAGTCTTGTTCAAGAAAACTTTCAATCTCCCTATGTTTCTGGTTTAAAATGCGGTAAATACCGAAATCAAGGTCAGCACGGTCAATTTGAAAGATGACCCTGAGTGTGTTTTTGAATTTTTCTAAATTATTTTCCATACGATTGTAATTAAACGAGTTCCCACTCAATGCTAAAAATTGGCGTTACAGCTGTGCTCTGCTTAAGCTTTTCTTCTAGTGTAGCAATGAGACGCTCGCGTTCAGTCTCAATTTCATCTTCGGCTTGAAAAATGTTTTGGCGTAGTATTCGTAGTTTTCGCTCTGTTTCTTTGAGTCTTTTTTGAATCTCAAGTTGCTTTTGCATGTCTTTTTCTTGCCTGGCTTCGCGATTGAGTTCTCGCATACGAATCTTGGTATCTTTCATCTCCTTCTCAAGGGAGGCTTTTTTATCGTCTGCCCACTTTTCAAGCTTCATTGACTCTTCATTAAAATATTTACTGTTTCGTTCAGCAATATCTGTCATGATCACATGCTGCTTCTTTTCAAAAATCTTTTGCAACTGTTCATTAGCTACAGCTTCAGCACCTGTAGTGGTAGCTGGTAATGAAAACAGTCGATAGCATTGATCAGCATCAAGTTCATGACCACTCGCTGTCTGACCTGCAAATACAAGGAGCTCTTGATTGTCAGCACCAGCTACAGTGAGTAGATTCAGCGACAATACCCCTTTCTTGCCTACGAGTGGCTCTAGAGTAGAAATCTTAGTATTTGACCCTGTGTAGGCAAATTTTAAAACAGTGTTCGGAGTGTCGGCGCTTTTAGCGGTTTCAAGGAGCCATTCAGCTAATGGACAGCCGATTCGGAAGTGATGCGGTTCGTTCTTCCTGTAATCCATATGATACACCCCGGTAGGCACATCGGCACGTGGTGCAGTGTGGAGTGTAAGGCGATATTCACCTTCTTCAAAAACAGCACTGTTACTTAAATACAGTTGTGCCAGTTGCCACAAATACCGCTCCTGAGTAGCGAGTGCTTGTTTTGTATTCGCGTCCTGAACTTTAAGTTTTTCACGCACTTCTTCGTCAAAGTGCTCGAATAGCTTTTTATTTGCTTCAGTTAGTTTACTAGTAAGCTGTTCATCGAGTTCTGCCCGAAGAGCATCAAAAGCTGTCTTGATCTCCACTTCACTACGGCAAGTCTGGTAGATTTCAACGATACGCTTTTCAAAATCAACACCTGACTGAATGGCGCCAAGCACTTCATCACTTGCTCCAAATACACCATTAAAGAGTTTAAACTTCTCATTGAGTAGCTCGTACACTCGTTGGTCGGCAGCGTTCTTTTTATTGAGAAAGTTAATGACGACAACGTCAAATTTTTGTCCGTAGCGGTGACATCGTCCAATTCGTTGCTCAATGCGTTGAGGATTCCATGGCAGGTCATAATTCACAAGCAAACTACAGAATTGTAGGTTTATACCCTCAGCAGCCGCTTCTGTAGCAATAAGTATCATTCCTGTATCGCGGAAAGCATCTACTATTGCAGCACGAGTGTCAGCACTCCGGGAACCACTGATACGCTCAGTGCCAGCATACTTTTTTTGGTATGCATCATAAAGACGTTTAGAAAGCTGGTCATTATTGCTTCCGTTAAACAACAAAACCTTACCGGTATAATCTGGAATACTATTTAGCACCTCGAACAAATAGTTTTGGGTGCGGGTTGATTCGGTAAAAATAACTGCTTTATCTGGTGCAGAATTTGCCCGAAGCGCTTCAAAGCCACGTCGTAATCCCTCAATAAGAGCATCTCCTTTAGCGTTATGCTCAATCTCCTCTGCAAGCTTATGGAAGTGCCGTAATTCTTGAATCTCCTTTTCTATTGCTTGTTTCTGCTCAGCTGTATACGTTGGAGCATTAGAAACATCTTCCTCGTCAGCGTGCTCATCTTGGTGTTCATTATATAACTCTCGCTCATCTTCATCGAGGACATCAGCAAAATCACCCAAAAGTGTACCGCTGGCTAGATACTGCTCAAGCTTAGTAGCAAGTTTATCTAGAGTGCTCGAAATAGCAAAAGATGAAGATGCTAATAACTTACGTAGAATTAGTGTCATCAAATGGCGCTGGGACTTCGGTAACGCATACAGGTCACCTTTTTGCAGGTAATTTGATACGTGTTCGTATAACTGATGTTCTTTCTCAGTTGGAACGAACTCTTGAGTGATTGCGATACGGTTTGTGTAAGGAATATCTGGCACCTGTTTGCGTAATGTTCGCTGACAGACAGGACGAATGCGTGAACGAAGATCAAGTAAGCCATCTTCATCAGCGCGACTAAACTGGGACCGGAAACTCTCAATATCTCCAAATATTTGCTCATCGATTAAGCTGACTAGCCCATAGAGCTCTAGCAATGAATTTTGAAGTGGGGTCGCCGTGAGTAAGACTTTAGGTACTCCAGCTAGTGCATCCTTGATCTCATTAGCAATTTTATTATCCTTTTTGTATACGTTACGCAAGCGATGCGCTTCATCAAGGACCGCAATATCCCAATCTACCTTACGGATGTACTCTGCTTTTGCTTTTGCGAAGTGGTATGAACAAATTACAATTCTTTCAGTTGTATCAAAAGGATTGCTTGAACCAGCTTTGCGTATTGAATTAAAAGTGCCCGCTTCCAAAATAAACGATGGTAAGTAAAATTTATCTGCAAGTTCTTGTTGCCACTGTTTCCGTAGGCTTGAGGGCATAACAAGGAGGATGTGTCGCTTTTTCTCTGCCCATTTTTGAGACAATAAAATACCAGCTTCGATAGTCTTCCCGAGACCAACTTCGTCTGCGAGGATGGCACCCTTCGAAAACGGAGATCGAAATGCGAACAGTGCAGCCTCCACCTGATGGGGATTTAAATCCACTTTGGCATTCAAAAGAGTACGGGTGAATTTTTGCAAATCATCCGACGAGTATTCTCGAGTAAGTTCATATGCAAAATACTTGCCGTGATACGCTGTAATCTTACCCATATAATACTAGATAGAGTAGCATTTTAAGGTCGGATTCTCAATTATCACGAAGTTATGAATGACCAAGCAAATATAGCTTATAAACTCCCTCCAACGAGGTTGTTATTATTTAAAATGGTATGTCCTCGGGGTTAATTTCCTCAGCATCAGCTTCTTTAAAGTCGTTAATATTGTCGACTTCAGGCTCTGCTTCTGCAGGAATGTCGGCATTATATTTGCCAATAGCGTCTTCGTACAACTTATCAACTTGCTGATTAAATTGATTCTTGTCACTCAAAAAGTCTGTTAGTTTAATATAGATATTTTGATAAATGAGCTGATGAGCCTTGTTGGGGAGTGCCGCCTCTGTGTACTCATCGATTTCAAAGTCTTCTTCATGAGCATGATTAATAATGGTAAGTAGATCTTCAGCAGTAATTTGATCAATCTCAATCATGACACCATCGCGATTGAATAACCCTTTACTATTTTTGATTTCCAAATATTTCATACTAGTTTTTCTTATAAGTGTCATACATCCTTTTTCTGTCATTGTATGCATTTGCACCTGCTTCTAGTGCCTCAAGGAGAATCGCGTGGCTATCGACCATTCTACTGCCGTCTGCAGTACTAAAAGTCTTTTCTCCAGGTGAACCTGAATAGACATAGTACTTATCCTCGCCTTCTTCTATCTCTCGCTGTGTGTAGATTATGTAGTCAGGTTTCAGTAACATACCAACTGTGTTGTTGTGTGTTACTACAATTACCGGTAATTCCCTAGAGATATCTTTCAAGATCTTATTAACGTTTTCCTTCAAGAAGACGTTATCAAATGATGACTCAGGCTCATCTACTAGAAGCATTTCATATTGAAAAGCATCCTGTAGCCTTTGGAGTAAGTTAAACTCGGTCATTTCTCCACCAGACACTTGTTTTTGGTACTCGTTTAGTACTTGATATCTTACTTTGCAGAAGTACTTGTAGAGAGAGGCTTTATCTAAATTCTTCGTCTTCAGGATGCTGAGATATCTAAAGGGGTCACTATAGTGCTCGTAAGCATCTTTGAAGGAGATGTCATTGGTTTTACTTTCATTTTTTACTTCCTGAGTGCCACTATACGGTCTAACATAAGCCTCCACAGTGAATTTACCTTTCTTCTCTTTTCTAATTGTCTGATTAGTTTTTACTGCTTTTGCAACAGCGTTGAAACGTCTTATCTTCTCCTTCTCAAGCTTTACCGTATAAATGCTCAGATCATTATGCTTTACAGGTGGTCTTGAGCTACGTGACTGCAGACCATCAGAAATATCACTTACCAATTCGTTCACCCACTCCCGCTTTAAACGATCTAGCGTGATTATTTTCATCTGCAACGCTAGTTCGTTTAACACTGCTTTCAGTGAAGCTTCAGGTAAGTGCTTCAGGATCACGTCTTTGTGACTATCGCTGTCCAACAATGCTTTGATAGCATCAATCAGAATATTGATACCACCATCTCGCTTGACTGGAAGCTTTCTCTGATTAAAAAGTACTGCTCTCGAATATTCATCCTGTAACTGCTCATTGTTTGCATACAAAACAAGCGAATTTGTAAACTCCTCAATCTTCTGCAAGGTTAGTGAGCGGTCAATCTCCAAAACGTTTTGTACAACTGGCTTGAAAGCACTAAGATATTCTTCCCGCACAAAACCTCCTTGCTTCTCAAGAAGATCATTAAATTCTTTCTCATCGATTTTTGTCAGTTCAAACTGTTTGATGTATTTAACACCTTTTTCATCACTGCCTAGCATTTCAACAATCTTGTTTAAAAAGTGTGTTTTACCGGAGGATCTGTTGCCTAGTATAACGTTCAGTCCATGAGAAAGTTGTTGACCATCAGAAAATATTTCAAAAAAATCATGATTTTCAGTGCGACTAAGGAATACTTTGTCTTTATCTTGCAAGGCAGCCTTGATTGCACTTAGACTCAATTCCTCTGCGTTTGTTTTAAGGTAAGTTTGTCTACCTTGAACGGTAGAAACATCAAGTGATGATTTAACCCGAATATCACTGAAAAGAACAGGTACTAGCTCATCTTGCTTCTTTAACAATCGATGAAATCTTTTTTGACTCCCCACTTCACCTGCGGTGATTTCATCACGCAACACATCAATGTGAACCCTGCCAATTTTTGGATCTTTGTCGTGATGCGGAATAAGTAAGTACTTGCTAACGTCCTCAAAAATTTCAATTAGTTTAGCGTGTCTGACTTTACCATTTGCACTGTGTTCAGCTTCGACTAATGCACATCTGGTATTAAAATCATCAAGATCGTCATTTTCAGCAATAAGCAACATATGCCCGTCTTCATAGTCGATTTCAATCCCTGGGAACACTTTTACGTTTTGTAACGCATCTGCAATCTCGTTAAATTGTTCTAGGTTAAATAGGTTATGATTAGTGACTGCAACTGCGTGTAGTCCTGCAGTGTCAACATATTCTTTAAATTTTGAAATATCAAACTCAAAAGCCACGTCCTTACCCTCAGGTGCCGCGATTGTGTGAATATGTAGATCAATTTTTCTCACGTCTTAAGTGTACCGCCAATTTCTTGAAAGCGAAACACAAGTATAGCTTTATTTAAGGACGTTTTTTACTTCACGTGGTTCTGCGCCGTTGGCAGGACCAATAACACCTTTCTCTTCTAGCATATCCATTAAGCGCGCGGCTCTGGAGTAGCCAACTCGTAGTTTGCGTTGGATGTATGAGGTAGAAGCTTTGCCAGCCTCTAGAACCGCCTCCTTAGCATCTTCATACAGCTCATCGTCATCAATATCATCTAGCGAACTATAGAATGAAGAATTGAACGAATTCGAACGGAAGTGTCGTTTGTACATCATCAGTCCACCGATTACTACTAATGGAATTGAAATGATGTATAGGTCACTATCTTGTTCAGTAAATAGGTTTATCAAAAAGAGCGTGAGTCCAATGCCGAGCACTAGCTCCACTTTGTTATTTGTGAGCCACTTTTTCATGTCACTATATTGTATCATTATTCATTTGTTGTTTTTTAGCCTTTTCAATCATAAACGAGTCAAGAATTAACTCTGCCTGTCCGTCTATAAGGTCACGAAATATAATCAATTGATCCTCAGTCAATTTTTCACCATCAGGGACCAGCTTTTTAAATTCTTCAAGGGGTATCATACCAATACACTGGCGTACCAGAAGCACCATGCTCTTTAATCATTTCATCAAGCGGATTTAACCATTCCTCACCACAATCATGTAAAACGACAAGAGTGTTCCAGTCTTCCATTTGTGTATCTATATCTACGTCTGGATTGTCGGTGAGATATTGATAGGACCAGTCATTCCAGAATTGCTCAAAATTACTTTCAGTCGGACAAACTGTCGTAACTGTAGCTGGTGATGATTCTAATTTCTGAAGGTAAAACCAAGTCACAATCGTAACCAGTGATGCAAGTATGGTAGAGATGTAGAAAAATTTGTTCATTACCTAGTAACATCTATTATTTGATAATTTGGATTTATTCACGTTTGTTATCTTCCTCAGCTTCTTTCCACATAAAATAAAATCCAAATATTGTTGTAGCGGTAATTATAACCACGGGAGTTATTTCATCATTTGGAAAAATATTTACTAGTAACCATCCGACAAGTCCACCAACAATCAAGAATGCGAAGCCTTTAAACATAGAGATATAATTAAAATACAAAAAACCCACCTCATGGGTGTGGCCTTTCAGCCACCATGTCCTGTTTCCAAGACACGGCCCGTCAGAGCAAACCCCACAAGATGGGTTTTTTAGCTCTGACGGGGCTTATTTATTCGCACCATGCCGCTCAAACGGTTTAGGTGACTATATTGTTAGCTAATAATACGCTCATTTATGGCTAATAACAACAAGAAAGCCGTGCATCCCAAAGGAAACACGGCTTTTTATATTATGCCTCTTTTAATGTGTTAATCAGTTGCGATACATCATAGCGACTCATTTGCGGTAGGCGCGTTAGTAAATCGGACTGTTCATCAGAAGGTAGTGTCTCAATCAACGACGTAAGATATTTTACCTGTTTTTCTGACGGTTGTTGCTCGGGAGGATTTGAAGCATAGCTGTTTTGACTCACTTCACTCCCATCCTCCTCATCTGACGCGAACACCGTAGAGAGTTTACTAGCACGACTTACACAATCAATGAGACTGGCGTTTCGTGCGTAGAGAATTGCTTTGTTTATATACCTCCCTGTTTGAAAACTAATAATTGAGACACCTCTCCCTTCACTGAGACAACGATTTTCTGCATCGAATAGCCTACAGATATAACCAACTACGACACTGTTTGGGCGGCGAAATACCGTCATTGAAGCGTCGTCTTTGATAAACTGTGCTCTGAGCTGAAACTCCCCTTCATACTGCCTTATAACCGATTCTACGGCCTCCTGAGCGGGATGCTGTGCCTGAGTCGGTGTATGGTAGGTGCGTCTTTGAGTCGTGCGACGCGCATAAGTAGTATTATTCATGTGTAGTAGCTAAGTCGGTCTGTAAGTAATGGAATACCGGTATTGATCTACGTACTCGCTTCATTTCACCAGTCTCTTCATCGTTCTCAATTACGGTATATGTCTTCAGGGCTGACTCGCCAGGTAAAATTTTAATTCCGAAACGAGACCATTGCCTTAAACTCATAACGTGCATTTTGGCGTCATATTCTTTCGCCACAGTGTCTCCAAATTTTGCTCTTATCTGCTCCCGCATTTGATCTTCTGTCTTCTTACTCCCGCGCCAAGTGGACTCCACCTTACGTTCCTTCAAGATTGTGTTTATATTCTTCATACTTTTTTGTTAGGCCGTACTGAGGTAATCAATACAAATGATGCGTGGCTATTTAAATACTTCATTCATACGATGAGTCCTAAGAACCTTGAAACCTTGATGGTAGGTATGGGGCGTGGTTTGGAAACGTTTGGCTACATAAGACACTGGGTAAGTAACGGTATCTCACGCAATTTTTAATAGACGGGGTGGTTTGGAAATAGTTGGTATGAAAAAAACGCTGATCCCAAAAAAATTTCTATCCAAAAATTAGACTAAGGTACTGAGATATAGTGTTGTAATGTCATGGAAACCACCAATAAACTACGAGGCGAACAAAGATCTGCTTCGAGATGAACGCTTCTATCAGTTGCTGTCAAAAGAACTTAATCACCTAAGTCGTGATGAAGTGTTTATTATTTACGTCGCAATGGTGCAGGTAGTGGCTCAGGAGCTTCGACGACACAAAGTAGTGCGTATGCCTCACTTGGGCGATTTTGCTTTAGTGAAGCGTCCTAGTCGGCCTGGTGTTGCGGGACCACATCAAGTAATGCTTCCTGAACATGAGGTACTGAAGTTTTATCCTAAGCAGCGACTGAAGCGTTATTTTGCTGAACGACAGAAGCAGGCACGCGCCACTGTATCGGTATAGCAATGCTGCGATTTACCAATGTGTCGGAACCAAATGCAGTACTTTCTCATGGGTATACAGCAAAAAGCCCGTGCAGTGATGCATAGGCTTATATCGTCACACCTTATTCTTGCCTGGGAGGAAACCGTAGTCTTTGCCAGGTCTTTTGGGCATTGGGATAGAAATTGTAGCTTTAAACGGTAGAAAATACTTAGGTTTTACAAGGGGATCTCCGAGTCGGTAGCTGTCCATGCAGTCCCGACAGATAGTGACATATATAAAATTTGGTGTAATAAAACGCGATGGAAACAAGTCCCCATCGCGCTCCAACAATCATGGCCTGCAAGGGTGGGGACAATGAAACCAAGACCGTTGGATGCTTTTTATACCATAATTTCTAAATTAATAAAACTATTTAGAACAATGGTGCTACGTACTCGCAGAATGAAATCTCAGATACATCCTTACCAAGTGTTTCTGCAAAGAACGCTTTGACGGCATCACGATCACCAATGGAGTCAATTAATTTTGCATCAACAGCCTTTTGTCCAATCAGCGTTGAACCATCGGCTAGTGCGCGTACGGTATCGGTTTCTAGACCACGATTGTTTGCGACCAGATTGATAAATTCGTTATTGACAGCATCAAGCTGGCCTTGAAAGTAGGCACGATCTTCTTCTGATAGAGGCTTGTTAGGATCACCAGCGTCTTTAAATTTTCCCGTGGTGAGTGACTCATAGGTCAGACCCTCTTCTTTGTTTTTTAGTGACTCCTCTACGTATGACATCGACACACCAATACTCCCTATATCTGACATGGCTGACGCAAATATTTTATCAGCTGCTGACGCCGCCATATATCCACCGGACGCCCCCATATCGCCGATTAAAGCAGCGGTTGGTAGCTCGAGTGCCTTGATTTGTCTAGCAATATCTTCTGAGGCGACTGGTGTACCACCGGGTGAATTTACCTCAAATAATACTCCTTCGATAAACAATTCATCGTCCTCAACGAGCGCGAGGAAGTCTCTAACATCGTCCGGTGTCACTGCAAATTCTGGATATTGTGCACCATAGCCCCACGGCATAATGACACCTTCTATAGGCATGACGGCAATGTTACATTCTCCGTCACTGACCGCAGTAAATCCAAAACTAAAAAACACAACGATTGCACCAATCAAAAAAATAGTCAGCAACACACCAAATACTTTAAGCAACACGCTCGCCAACTCTCGTCCAAATGAAACTGTAGTCATAATCCCCCGATTATACTACCAATTTAAATACGTGATAGTGCACTGCAGTGTAGTAGCAATACATACCCACACTAAATACGGGATATTGACGTATGCTACCCAAGGAGCGTAGGGAAAAATAGCAAACATGAGCCACACCAACGTGCCTAGTACCAAAAAAATATCAATAGCGGCTAATAGATTGTTTTGTAGCCCAAATTGAATGGGTGAAAAGATGAGGTTGAAAAATAGATTGAGCACAAACGGCAAGGCAACCCATAAAGGTATCTCTCCTTGGTAGATTTTATAAAACACATAGCCAAATGATATGGCGATGATGGTGTAGAGTACTGACCAAACAGGTCCAAACACCCAAGCTGGCGGCGCCCATTCTGGCTTGATTAACGTTGCGTACCATTGTTGTGTTTCCATATGTTTTTATTGTAGCATTTTATTAACAAAATACGGTCGCGAGTTAGTTATAACTCGCGACCGGCATTTTCTCAGTAGCGTCTCCACCCCCACCCTTCGTAATAGGTGAAGTACATATCCCAGCCATGCTGGAACTGATAGATGCTGACCCTGCCGTATAGGTAGCTATCATAACTGCCGCGTTCCGTTACTGCCGTCATCGCTACCTGTCCACAACCCTCGACTATGATGTTGTTGTCGAGGTAGTAGTACAGATCGGCCATGGTAGTGCACGCAAAGACATACTCGCCACGAGGGAACGCTTGTTGTGCTGGCGATTCTCTGGTGGTGACGATAGTGGTCGTATTGATTTGAACGTCACCAACAGGAACACAGCCAGATAGCAACGACAGTAGTGCTACGCCTGCAAGAATTTTTTTCATCCACGTTCTCCAAAATGTTTTTCTACTTTAACAGTACAACTAATACAAAAAAAGTCAACCAGATTGGTTGACTTTTTCCTTACTAAATTCCCTTTCTCCCTAAAACTTCAATCTCACGGAGCCACTTTTCACGACAGATGCCGTCAACTTTTTCACACGGGCCATAGGCTGATACTGCTGTGCGCAGTCCGGCAAATTCTAAAATTCCGTATTGGATTTCGTTGGTAAAGTCACCAAAATTCCACCAGGTCTTAAACGGTGAGTGTGAGCCAGAGAGAATAATTACCCGGGCAGTTCGCCCTTTGAGGTGCTTTTCAATGCGTTTGGTTTCTTTGTTGAAGTTAAAGGCAAATCCAGGAAGCCAGAAACGATCAAACAGTCCTTTTAAAATCGCTGGCATGGTGCACCACCAGTTTGGGTACACAATTACAATGTGGTCAGCGTCACGAAATTTGTTTTGTAGATCAATCAGGTCTGGTTCGAGCGCTTGTATTTCTTTGTAGCCTTTGTGCAGGATAGGGTCAAAGTTAAGTTCTCCAATGTTAACTCGTACGACAGTATGTCCTGCATCTTCAGCCCCGGCTTGATAGTGGTCTGCGGCAGTTCCACTGAATGAATCTTTATCTGGGTGACCACAGAGAACTAAAATTTTCTTTGACATATTTTGTATTACATTGCCAGTATAACGTAACAGTGCGCGGGCTACGCCCGCGCACTGTTGATTACTCTTCATTTTACTCTTAAAATCTCAAGTAACAGACTAGACATTCAGTAGTGAGTGCTCATTATAATCGAGACGTTCATAAAATGAAATCAGTACTAGGCGTGCTAGAAAAAATTTTTAAGGCGTATACCTATACGATGAAAATATTTTTTCGACGCACAACAACGTAATGATTCATTTTTTGGACGTCTACCGACGAATTGAACCATTAGGGTTGAATCGGCCCTGAGCCCCCATCTGCATCTTCATCATCTTCTCCTTCATCTCTGGTGTCATAGCGCCCATGATTTCTTGTTGGTACTTCGGGAGGACCTTCATCGCTGCTGCCATCTGGTTATTACCGTTACTTTTGAGTTCTGCTTGCATTTCTGTAGCGATTTTCTCGAACAAAGCTGGATCTTTATCCAACATGGTCATAATCATCTCTTGTTGATCAGCCGGCACGTTTTTCATTTGTGACTGAATCACTTTTTTAACCGCGTAATTTTTTATTTTTCCAAACATAGGACTTTATAATATCACAAGAATCACGGTGCACGCAGAGCGTAAAAATATAGACATAGTGTAATTTTTGTGTTATTGTATTGACATAACTCATTTTATTATGCAAATTGTCGACAAATTAGATAAATGGTACGGAAAGAAGGTGGTGCGGGGTGTAGCAGTTTTAGTGGCAGTGTTAGCTGCTTATTTGTTGTTTTTTACTGGCAATTCAACAGTCGAGGACACTGAAGTAGCGGCTAAACTCCCAACGGTAACAGTAGAGAGTGCAGCTAATACGAGTGGTGATAGTACCTTTACTGCCGTGGGAACCCTACAAGCAGTATCTGAAGCTAAGCTCCAAACAGAAACTGGCGGACGAATCGTTGGTGTCTACACTGAACTGGGTGCAACAGTACGTGCCGGAACTATCATCGCAAAATTGGAAGGTGCTTCAGAAAGTGCGCAACTATTGCAGGCTCAAGGAGCCTATGAAGCAGCTCTGGCGGGAGCTGCCCAAGGCAATAGTGGTGTCCGTGATGCTCAAACTAATCTTGAAAGTGCAAAAAATCAAGTAGTTACTACCTATAAATCTTTAAACAGCTCCGTTTCAGGAGTACTACGAAGTACTATTGATCAATATTTCTCAAATCCTAATACAACTATTCCCGGAGTTAAAATCGGTGGTACTGACGTATCACTGATGAACAATACGCGTGTACGTTTGCAAAAAAGTCTGGCGACCTGGCAACAAGGCACGCTTACAATTACGACACAAAGTGATTTGCCAGGAGCGTTAAACGAGGCTGAAACAGTGATCAAAGATGTTTTAGTTATTACTGACCAAATTCTCGGAGCGCTAAACCGCAACAATGACAGCAATGTCATTAGTGAGGAGGAAAAGCGAGCACAAATTGCTGTGTTCAGTGGTGTACGCTCTGGTTTAGTTGCTAATTTATCTCAAATCGACAATGCTCGCACTGGACTTACATCAGCTGAGGAAGCGTTTAATCGTGCCCAAATTGCCGGCACAGGCAGTCAGGTATCAAGTGCTGACGCACAAATCAAAATTGCCCTTGGGTCACTGCGCTCAGCCCAAGCTAACTACGAAAAAACTCTCGTGCGTTCACCAATCACTGGTGTCGTAAACGCGCTGTACCTCAAAGCGGGTGAATATGCTGGTCCATCTACTCCAGCCGCCATCATTGCAAATAATAACCAAGGTCTCGAAGTGTCTACTTCAGTCAGTCAAGAAGAAAGTGTCCTCATCAAAGTCGGTGACGAAGTTAAAATTGATAAAGTAGCCACTGGAACCATTGCAGCAATTGGCGGTTCTATTGATCCGACAACCGGTAAAGTAGCGGTTAAAATTAGTGTTGATGAAAACGAATCATTACAAAACGGTTCTGCGGTTTCTGTAGTGTTTACAACTGAAAAGAGTTCAGACACTTCTGAAATCAGCATTCCTCTTTCAGCCGTTAAAATGACCGGCAGTGGTCCGATTGTATTTACCGTCGATGCCGACAAAAACACGTTAATCGCGAATCCAATTGTACTGGGAAATATTCGCGGCAATGTTGTCGTGGTTACTTCTGGGATTAACCGTGATACTCCGATTGTGACTGACGGACGTGGACTTAAAGAAGGAACGGAAGTAACCATTGAAACAAAATAATATATGCATTCACTTTGGCTATTTTTTCTCCATAAGCGAGAATTCAGTATTTTGTTGATACTGGCTCTTATTGGGCTTGGTACGTATGCCGTAACCATCATCCCAAAAGAATCTTTTCCAGAAGTAATTGTGCCAGTAGGTATTGTTACAACGGTGTATCCAGGAGCCGGCGCTGCTGATATTGAAGAACTGGTTACTAATAAACTCGAAGATGCAATCGCGAACCTCGAGGATATTGAAAATCTAACCTCTACCTCACGTGATGATGTGTCGTCAATTTCTGTCGAGTTTACCGCGAGTGCCGATATTGATAAATCAATTCAGAAACTAAAAGACGCTGTTGATAGCGTTAAAAATGAGCTGCCCGCTGATGCCAACGACCCTATCGTATCTGAAGTCGACTTTTCTAATCAGCCGATTTTAATTGTAGCTGTTTCAGCAGATGTATCAGGCCCAGCCTTTACGGCGCTCGGTGAAGCTATTAAAGACGAATTGACTGCGATTAACGGTGTGTCTGAAGTACAAATTTCTGGTACTCGTGAACGACAAATTCAAGTATTGGTGCGCGAGGAATCGCTGACTAGCTTTGGTATTAGTATTAATGATGTAACGAGTGCTCTCGGTCAAGCAAACCTCACCGTACCAGTTGGTACGGTAGCGACCGATGGTATTGAATATGCGGTACGTTTTGAAGGAAAACTCAACACCATTGATGACATCAAGAGTGTGCCGATTAAATCAAATAACGGGCAAGTAATCTACATCCGCGATGTTGCTGATGTAACCGATGGTGTCAGTCGTGAATCTACCATTTCACGGGTATCAGTTGATGGTGTGCCGTCGGAAGCTTCCATGACACTCACTATCTACAAAAAAGCTGGTGGCGACGTCACTGACGTGACTGATCCAGTGCTCGCAAAAATTGACGAGCTAAAACAAGACGGTGGTCTACTCTCTGACTCACAGGTGCTGGTGGTATTTGACCAAGGCAAACAAGTTCGAAAAGACCTCTCTGAATTGATCAAGGCTGGATTAGAAACGGTAGTCCTCGTTGTGTTGGTACTCCTCTTAACTATTGGATGGCGTGAGTCGTTGGTAGCTGCACTCTCAATTCCTCTGTCGTTTGTGATTGCGTTCATTGGGTTATACGCTTCGGGTAACACCATCAACTTTATTTCCCTCTTTGCGCTCATTTTGTCGGTAGGTATTCTTGTAGACTCCGGTATTGTGGTCACAGAGGCTATCCATACTCGTATGCGTAAATCAGGCAACGCAATGGAAGCGGCAGAGCAATCAATTCGTGAGTATGCGTGGCCACTCATTGCCGGAACAATGACTACCGTAGCGGTGTTTGCTCCCCTCTTCTTCCTCTCTGGAGTAACGGGTGAATTTATCGCTTCAATTCCGTTTACGATTATCTTTGTCTTGATTGCATCTATCTTCGTGGCTCTTGGATTGGTGCCACTTATTGCTATCTATCTCACTAAGGATGGTCACTCAAACAAATTTGAAGAAATACAAGAGGCATACACAGAAAAAGCCCAGCTTTGGTACCGCACCAAACTAGTTAACTTCCTACAGAGCACCCGAAAACAACGCATCTTACTGTGGAGTTTATTTATTGGACTCATTGTTGCGTTTACTCTGCCCGCCACTGGTTTACTCAAGGTAATCTTCTTCCCACCAGAAAACGTTGATGAAATTTATGTTGAAATTGAAACAACCCAAGGTACACCAGTAACCGAAACAGACTTAGTTGTCCGTCAGGTAGAAGAAATTCTCTACGAAAAAGACTACATCAAGTCATTTACAACTACCGCTGGTGCCGGATCAGCCTTCACTGGCAGCACTAATGCTGGTGGTAAATTCGCTAATATCACGATTAGTCTTGACCCAGAACGAGAAGAATCTAGTATCGATCTCGCGATAGAGCTCCGCAAAGAATTTGCCGACGTTAAAGGTGGAACGGTAAAAATTACTGAACAACAAAATGGCCCCCCAACAGGTGCGCCCGTATTTATTAAACTTAGTGGAGACAGTCTCGCTGACTTATTACTGGTCTCAGATCGAGCAGAAGCATTACTCAACGATATCGAAGGTACACGCGATGTCGAAGCCAGTAGTAAGAGTAACGCCACTGAGTTTGTACTGACCGTTGATAAAGGCAAAGCAAGTAACCTCGGAGTTCCTCCAGCAGCAGTTGGTGGCACCCTCCGTAGTGCCGTCTTCGGTGTTGAAGCTACTACCATTAGCCAAGATGGTGAGGATATCGATGTGGTGGTACGACTTGGTGTAGATAAAAATACCCTTGATAGTTCTGCCACTCCGAATGTTACACTCGATACCTTGCGGAACCTAACCGTCACCTCAATTCGTGGTGAAAGTGTTCCCCTTTCTAGTATCACCAATGAAACACTCGCTTCAGCTAACGCCGCTATTAACCACGAAGATAAAGAGCGACAAGTAACCGTCGGCGCCTTCACCGAAGAAGGAGTGGTAGCTGGAGATGTTGTAGCCCAATTCAAGGAACGAGTAAGTGAACTGGAGGCTCCAGACGGAGTTGAGATCTCCTACGGTGGTGAAGCTGAAAATGTGAATCAGTCATTTACCGAAATGTTTATTGCCTTGGCTGTGGGGCTACTCTTGATGCTCGCGATTTTGGTACTTTCATTTAACTCAATTCGTTACTCACTTTACCTATTACTCGTTGTTCCCTACTCACTTATTGGTGTGTTTGCGGGGCTCGCTGCTACTGGTTTAGCACTATCGTTCACTTCACTCCTTGGTGTTATTGCCCTCGCTGGTGTGATTATTAACCACAACATTATTTTGATGGACTCAATGATTACCCACAAGGGTGCCAAGAATGAAAATGAAAGTCTCATTGATCAAGTAGCAGATGCGTCGGTATCACGCTTCCGTCCGATTATGCTCACCACTATTACAACGGTGATTGGTATGATTCCACTCTCAACTATTTCTGATTTCTGGAGTCCGCTCGCTTTTGCGATTATGTTCGGTCTCACGTTTGCGATGATTCTAACGTTGGTACTGGTTCCAACCTTGTATTACCGTAATGAACTTGCAAAACTTAATCCCGTAAAGAAACAGTGGTTCTTCATACGGTGGCCAAAATACATCTACCACAAGATACGTCGAGCATAAGACGTCGTTTAAAAAACCGCCGGCACATGCCGGCGGTTTTTTATTAATAGTTATTTCTTCAAATACGCCATTATCCCATTCACAATACTCACTGCCAACACAAACATCGTCATGTACGCAAGTAAGAATTGGCCATATGAGAGTACGTATCCTAGTGGTACTGCCGCAGTCATAATTCCCTGTGTGTACCAGGTGCTGGCTTGCAAGGCTGGCCCAACGGTGCTCGGCATGATTCGTTTTGTCATCAAAATTGCATTTATAAACAGTACCGAGATCAGTGTAAGTAGTGCAAAGTTGATTGCCACCACGCCGCTGACGATGTACTGTGCTCCGAGCAGAAGTACAAATGTCGTGAGTATCATCACCATAGCAACCCGCAATACTACATAAACTACTCCCATCATTTTCCGTTCATCAGGTTCAATTTTTCCATCAGCAATCGCGACAAAAAAGTTGACGATTGCTAATGTTGAAGCTCCCATTCCTAATGAAATCGCAGCTCCCTGTAATATAGTTCCTAAAAGAATAATTATTTCCATATACCACTATAGTACCAGTCAGGTTCGGACTAGTATGCCGTAACTGTTCATTACCAAATTGAGTTATAATATAAAACAAACTATATGACACACTACAAACACCTTTTTTTTGACATGGATATGACCATTGCCCCTTCCAGGCAGCCTATTTTACCGGAGATGTTCGAGTTACTTAAAAATGCTCCCCAGGACATTATCATCGTGTCTGGCTCCACTATTGAACAAATCAACTTCCAATCAAACAACTTACCTGCCTACCGACTAGGACAAAATGGAAATCATGCTCTGTCGATTGATGGTAGCGATTTATGGAATACTCCACTCCTGCCCCACCATCGCGACCAAATTCTTGACCACATTAGTGAAATTGTTGAACTGCTCGACCATGAACTCAATCACGAATGGAATCCCATCGAAGACCGTGGTGGACAAATCACTTTTAGTCCGATTGGCAACACTGCCCCAGTCGAGATGAAGAAAACCTATGACCCCGACCGCAAAAAACGTGAGTCCTTGCTCGCCCAAATCCCCTTTGCGTCAGAAGATTTAGTGGTAAAAATTGGTGGTTCAACCAGTCTCGACTACATCCACAAAGATCGTCATAAAGGCACAAACGTGCAGAAATTAATTGACTGGATGGGCTGGGACAAATCCGAATGTATCTACTATGGTGATGGATTATTCCCGGGCGGTAATGATGAAGCCGTGATTGGAGTCATTGATACGGTGCTCGTCGATGATCATATTGATTGTTATCATCGGCTGGTAAAACTTCTTTCATGATTCTCCCCAGTCGCACTTTACGATCATTTTAAACAAGAGTACAGTTACTGAAGGATTGTAAAAGGAGGACTGTCATGAAGATACTTCTTGCCGCTCTTGCCCTGACTTGTTTTTTGACTACACCATTAAAAGGTAATGCTAGTGAACCGGAATACAAAGTCCATGTTATATATGCCGGTGATCAAAGTGCCAGTATGCGTTTAAGCCATCATCCTTCATGGATGAATGCGCAACAAACATTCTTAGCCCAGTACTTTAATAACTATCAAAGTCGGTGCCAAGAACTCCATATTGATTATGTGGGCTGGGGTACAGAAGCTCTACCTCCCTTGCGTACCGTGTTGCGCAGCAATGTCGACGGCAAAAATTTTTCCAGTCTGCTTGTAAATCTCACCTTCCAAAACATGCAAGGAACTGCTCAACACAAAGGCATGTTACATGCCTTGAGCTGGGTTGCAGATGGTTATGATCGGACAATCATTATTTTCGTCAGCGATGAATACCTTGGAGGAGAAAAAGATGCTGGGTTATGGGAACTAGTGCCACCACATGTTGAACTTGTTGGTATCTCTCTTGGTTCAGACAGTGTCGCAGGATATTTCAAGCGTCACATCGTGCCACCAACTGTTAACGGTCGCCATTATCATGCATCAACTATTCGAGAGTTTGAAAAAATTCTCTATCATGTGTTTGACGGACTAGGATACGACCACTGTCCAGCAAGTTAAAACTACCGCATCCCTGTTCTGGGGTGCGGTTTAATTTTATATACAGTTTTTTCTTTACAGTCATCAGATACAGGCATACTCTAAAGATTGGGAGGTTCACACGAGTAACGGAGTCCACAATGATGAAACATATTCTCATTACACTCACGATATCTGTGTTGACCATGTTCTCTGTTAATAAAACGCATGCTGACGAAAACTCAGCTCTAATAGTGATCGCTGCTGACCAAAGTGATAGTATGTTCACGAGTGACCATGTGGTTATCCAGCGTGAAGCGCTTATCACAGCGTTTGCGAATTATGTCGTTGACTGCAACAACCTGGAAATCAATTACATTGCCTGGGGAGATAGAGCCAAAGAATCCCTAAACGCACGACTCATCAATCAGGATGCCGTCGCGGATTACGCTCTGGCACTGTGGCCTGTTAGCCACAGCAGGATGCTCAGTGCTAACCACTCTGAAGGTATCCGGGCAGCTGTTAAACAGTTAACCGCATCAAACGCAGAGCAAAAAGTGCTCATCTTTACTACTGATGGTGTTTCAAACGAGCCAACAAATTGGGATCTTGGTAAGACCATCCCTGCAGATGTGCTGGTGTATACCATCTCGCTCGGCCCTATGGAAGTCAGCAACTTCGTCGAGAAAAACATCCAGCCAGCGACTGGCGGTGTTCACTTTCATGCTAATAACGCTGATGAATTGACGGCAAAACTAGAGGAGGCGTTTGCCGCTGCTAAAACACAATTGTGTGTAAGCTAAAAATGAGTATCCCCTCGCCAACGCTGGCGAGGGGATTTTGTTTTACCGAGATTTATCAAACCGTGACGTTATGCAAATTAATGATATCTGCCGGTTGCCCATGAACGCTCTCGTCATAGATTTGCACCAAAGTAGGAGCGTCAAAATGTGCCCATTTCCCGGTTGGGCCGTCAAAATAAAAAGCGTTGTAGGTAACGTTAGTGCCGTCATTGGGTTTTTGAAAAACTCCAATCTCGCTTTTGCAGTGGAATTTCCCACGAGCGAAGAAGAGATCTCCTTCTTTCAGACTTTCAAACGTTACAAATCCTGCCATTGCTTCCTCCTTTTTACGATCTTGTGGTTCTAGCGAACATAATACGTATAAATAGTTTTATTTCAATACTTGCTTTAGCAGCTATAAATAAGAAAGCCCCACGAGTTGTGAAGTCGTGGGGACTTCTCGTAGGGCTTGCGTCATCAATAATCAGTGATGGTGATGTTGATGGCATAAAACTCACCACTTAGTCTTCCGAAACCGTACTCGACTTGAATTTGATCTCCAATATCAACCGTCGTGAAGAATGACCGAGTGACATAAGAGGAAACCAATTCATTGGTAATCGAAAAATAGATTGAATAAGATTCCGGATGATATTGCGGAATCATCAGCTTTCCCACAGGCATGAGTGTGGTGTACGAAGAATGAATTTGTTTCATTTCCACAGCCGTAACTGCGGAATAAGTCGACGTAATACCAATCCAGTCAATCAAAAGATATCCCAGAAAGAACACGAGGACAGCTCCCAGACCAATAACCAGGAACATTAGTAGGGCAAGACACCTGTCCAACAGATCAGTGCCACTACCGACAAGGTCATCCCAAAGATCACGAATCATCGCTTGAACCTTTCTTGATTTGATGTTGCTGAAGTGCAACTTTCTGGTAATATTATAAAGTTATTTTCTGTATTTGTCAATATGTAGTAGATCTGGTAGTTAATTTATATATGAATAAGAAAACCCCACGAGTTGTGAAGTCGTGGGGACTTCCTCGTGGGGCTTGGGGCGTATCACTCCTTGAGGAGGATCCATGCAGCGTTCGGTGGCCATCCGCCATGATCTTCCAAGTAGGAGCCACGGAAGAACTCATCAGAGTTCATATAGGGACAGTCCGGGACCTCGACCTTGAAGAAGTCCTTGTCAGGGATGTACGAGTTCTGGGCGTGGAAGACCACTTGGTAGAGATCATCGACACTGGTGATTGGGGTGAGCCCATTAGCCTTAAAGGCCTCCACGACATCTTTGTGCCGGTAGCCGTAATTTCCGATGTCGCTGGTGAATTTGACCTTCGCCTTGAGGCCGAGTTCTTCGAGGGTGACGGTGACAATTTTAGTCATGGCGAACTCCTGTGTTGCCTTATTTATATCTGTTTACATAATAGCATATATATTACAGATTGTCAATATATAGACTCTAGATGGCTTGTCTTCAGCTCGCAAAGTAAAATAATATGGTCTGGTGGTCACGAGTTTC
Source organism: Patescibacteria group bacterium (assembly GCA_019752815.1). Taxonomy (GTDB): domain Bacteria; phylum Patescibacteriota; class Minisyncoccia; order Phycocordibacterales; family UBA918; genus OLB19. The sequence continues at coordinate 14,579 of JAIELQ010000002.1, read as the reverse complement.
TAAGAGTCTCAACTACACGTTTGCTGACTGATCCTGACGGTCACCAAGCTATATTGTTTCGCTGCGCTCACAATCTAGCAGGTGCTGCGGGACACGCCTCATTTGTAGCAAAGCTACATCATCCCGGCGGTTCAAGTCCGCCCGTAATGTAAGTTGGTTGATAAGTTGGAGATTTTTTGTGGTCACGAGTTACTAATTATAATTGTTCGCCTTCGGCTCCAATTCTAATAAGTACTCTCGACCCCGGCGCACTCGTGGCAGAGCCACAGCGTTTACGCCTTCCACCGAGACTCGCAAGTGACATTGGTCACTTGCTAAACCAAAAATCATCCCATAGCAATGGGATGATTTTTGGTTTGTCTCGGTGGACCCTAGCGGACTTGAACCGCTCACCTCTTCCATGCCATGGAAGCGCTCTACCGGATGAGCTAAGGGCCCTCTATTGCGTTAAACGTGCGTTTTGCGGGGTGATTATAGCCTTTCCTGTGATTTGGGGCAAGATTATATATAAGACTTTGGTATATACTATACAGAACCTCAGGAAAGGAGTTCTTGGATGAATGTTCCTTCTTACCCAACTGTGCTGGGTTTGCCTCTTGTTCGAGTATACGAACTTGAATGCTCGACCCGTAATGATCGACTACACACGGTGACGTTTCGTTCAAACCTACCCCACGACAACCCTGTCTACTATGTTCCCACGAGCAATATTTGCAATCGTAACCCACTGCAAATAATCATCAAAGTTTCTGATAACAACATCTTTCCGGAACTGGCTGACTGGGCAGGGCAAACAATAATGTTACAAAACCGCACAGACGACAGAGTCCTTGAGTTCGATTGAACTCAAGGACTCTCTTTTTTAATAAATCTATTTTGCTCCTTTCTTGGCGATTTTTTTCGCTACGGCCGCTTTTTTCGCAACTTTCTTTTTCGCTGCCGCTTTTTTAATTGCTGGGGTTACCTTCTTTGGCTTGCGGAGTTTTGTTGGTGTGGCCAGTACGTCTTCCGCTTCTGTATCACCATCTGATACTGGTTTTTGCCCCACCACTGGCAAGGCCTCAACAAGACGTTCTGATGCTTTAATCAGGGTAAGTATTTGATTTACTTTATCCTCAACAACAGCTAATTGTTTTACCAGTAATTGGTAATCAGGAGAGACCGTAGGTCGTGCACCGGCAGGCTGTTCAAACTTTCGCCCGACCATTTCATTAGGGGTAAAGCGATCACGATGTGCAGACATATTGGTTGGTGATTCGTTTTTGGCTGCAAAACAATCCCGACACAGTACCGGCTTCTTACCATCCGGTCGAAACGGTACTTCGCATGACTTGCCGCAGGTAGTACAGGTGGCAGCGTAGAGAGTTACATCTTTTTTATCACGATCTGAGCCATATGATGGCTTGTTACCAAAACTTGATTTATTCCCACCAAAAGACCCTTTACTACCCTCAAAACGTTTTTTCGGGGCGTAGTTATTTGCATCACTAAATGGACGTCCACCCAAATCCGGCTTGCGATTACGTAAACCGCCTGGTTCAAAGTTTTTCATTACTGATATTATATCATGAAAAACATATAATTCAACCCCTATTTTACTTTTCTAAATCAATTGGTGTTTCTTAAAATTAGTCATATACAAGGCGGACAAGAAAAATAATCTGAGTGGGACACCTGTCCAGCGAAGATTATTTTTTGCAGTCCAACGCAGTAGATGGCAATTTTTAGGAACACCTTAGGAACGTCCCTCTTTGTCGAGTACAAACCGGATAACTTGTATTACATACACCAGTATAAACAAATAAATGATCGCATCCCCTACCGGCTTCATGTAGGTATCTACAATTTCGTAATCACTCAATGCAAAATAACCAATACTGATAAGCAATGTGTTCCAGATAAGTAACCCGGCGAGTGAATAGAGTAAGAACTTTTTAAAATTCATCCGCACACTACCGGCTGGAATCGAAATCACTGAACGAACTCCCGGAATCATCCGACCAAAAAATACTGCTGGTACTTCAAATTTTACAAAGAAACTTGTTGCTTTATGAAAATCTTTTCCAGAAATAGCTACGTACCCGCCGTATTTACGAAAAAACTTTTCCAATTTTACCGCCGGTGCCAGCCACCCCACCGCAAACCAAAAAAATGTTCCGATGAACGCGCCGACACTCGCTGTTAGTAACGCGAGAAAAAAATTAAGCTCACCTTTTGCCACAGAGTGTCCCACAAACGGCAGAATAACCTCCGATGGAATCGGTGGGAATAAGTTTTCAGCTACCATGAGGACAAACACGCCCCAGTAGCCATTTTGGGTAATAAAGTTGATAACCATTTCTGTCATAGTCGGTACAGTATACAAGCGCATCAGGTATCTACCAAATGACAACCCGACCTACCTACATAGCAAAAGGCCAAGGATATTCCCTGGCCTTCGTTCGACACGTCGTTTATTTTCGAAAAAATGTACTAACGAATCTGTTGTATTACTTCAAGTTTGCGTCAATGCAATCTTGAGGTCTAAAGTGCACGTTGCCGAATCTATCGACGTAGTATTTGTGAATCATTACTGATCTCCCTGTTATTAAAAACCAAGGAGACATTCTTACGCTACATAATATATAGGTGTCTCAAATGAAAGAACTGCCTCCCAGAACAATATATAACTACAATTAGCTAGAAAACACAAGTATTTAGTGTAGTAACACTTGTATTTTTACAATATTATTGTATAGTACATTAAGATTGTTTTACATGGAGGTCCATCATGGCCCGTACTACTCGACCAAAACCTGGTCAAGAACTTGGCCGGAGAACCCTTTCGCGGGTTGTCAGCTATCTGGTCTGGGACTGCTCGAGCTGCGGTGTCAAAGGCCTAAACTCGAACAAGTGCCGTCAATGTCCGCAATGCGGAAACAGCAAGGATGCTACCGACAAAGAAGATCGTTCGGCAAATAAAGTCGACGCCAATTACAAATTCGAGGGTGCGGATGTTACCTGCCAGTCTTGCGGTACGCAAAACGAAGCTAGATTCAGCTGCAAACAATGTGGCACAGCCCTCGACAAGAAGTTCGAGAAGCAGGTTACTGACTTTGTAGTCGGACCTACCGCCTTGGCGTTGCCAAAGCGTCAGGTTCAAATCGACAACAATGGTTTCCTTCCTGGCGCTACTGACACTCCCTGGACAGCTGGTCAGCACAACGACGAAGTCGGACCAGTGACCCTGCAAGAGCCACCAGCTCCACCAAAGCCTGTACAAAACAAACCTAAGGCCTCGGTTGAAGAAATCAAAACAGAAGTGAAAGGCCAGCCGGAGAGTATCTCAAACGAGAATAGTCCACGTCCTTGGATCTTCATCATTGCTGCAGTTGTGGCTTTGCTATGTATTATCGGCTGGTACGTGTACAACCAGTTTAACTCGTTCACCCAAACCACAGCTACTGTCTCATCGGTTTCCTGGACCTATTCCCTACCGCGCGAAGAATACGCGGCCAGGGACCAGTCCTACGAAACCGAAAATGGCTTTTGGCGTCCGCCGAGTGATGCGTTTGCTATCAGTAATCGCGATGTTATCATCAGGTACGAGCCAATCTACGAACAAGTCTGGGTGTCTGAGACCTGCACTCGTACTGAATACTCCTCGTACAACAACACGGACGGCACCTGGGTGACACAGACTGACCTCGTCACCTATGACTGCTCCAGTTATCAGACCAAACAAGTAGGCACTGATCCCATCGAGGGAACTCGCTGGGACTGGAAAGAAATGGAGTGGGCAACCACTGCCCCTCTGACAGCCCGTGGCGATAACTACGATGTCGTCTACCCATCGTTTATTCCGACCAAGACCCTGCGTCAAGCAGGTGAACCGGTCACAACGTTCAACATCATGTTCTCGTTTACGGACGATGAAAATGAAATTGGACAATCGACTCGTACCTACCCTCGGGCAACCTGGGAACGAACGTCAATTGGTAAACGGTACGATGCAGTGATCGATGGTTTTGATCGTCTACGCGCTGTCTCAGGTCTCGACCCGGAATACCAAAAACTACTTGAGTAACTCACGAAAGGAGTCACGAACCCACAACAACGGCCAGAGCGTACCGCTCTGGCCGTTTCTATACCCACTGCAGAAACAATACTTGCTATTTAATCATAGTTTGCTAATTTAGTCGCAGAAAGCAATTGTAAGGAGCTACCAATGCTAACGCTGTCAAAAGTAGTCCAGCATGCCTGGTTCGACCGGTTTGTCATGGGAGTAATTGCTGTCAACGCCATCACCCTAGCTCTTGAAACCTATCCTCAGATGATGGCTGAATTTGGAAATATCCTCACTACCCTCGACGGTATATTCATCACGTTCTTCATTATGGAGTTAATCCTGCGCCTGCTCGTGTATCGGCGAACGTTTTTTGCGGATGGATGGCGGTGGTTTGACCTATCGATTGTGGTTTTGACCACTCTGCCCCTGCTAGGGGTATCCGCCCTCGGGAATGTATCAGCCTTTCGGGCATTACGGTTACTGAGGCTCCTGAGCGCCGTACCCGCCTTTAGGCGAGTCTTTGCCGGCATCATCCGAGCACTGCGAGACAGTGCCGCCGTGATGGGTGTGCTCGCGCTACAGCTTAGTATCTTTGCCATTGTGGCGTCAAAGCTGTTCGGTAGTCTTGACCCTGAACATTTCGGAAACCTTCATACCGCCATGTTCACGTTGTTTCAAATGATGACCCTCGACGCTTGGAGCGATATCGTGCGACCGCTCGCTGAAACTTCGATGATGGCAATTCCGTTCTTCGTCTCGTTTATTGTGGTAGTTGTGTTCATTCTCCTGAGCACCATCATCGGTATCGCTGCCAATGCCATGGGTACCACAAAGGACTAATCGAAAAAACGCCGTCTCGTGTATACGAGGCGGCGTCATTTTTAATCTCCTCCGGAAGCACCAGCTATTTGATTGGCCTTTTCTGGTCCATCGTCTTCCTTATTTTTTTCATCAGCTGGTGCATTCTTTCCTTTGCCACCTTTATGCTTCACGTGTGGAATCCGTGGAATCAAAATCGATGCCAAGGCTGCAATAACGGCTATCTGCAGGTACCCAAACCCAATCGCCATACCAATAGCGCCTGCGAACCAAATACTGGCTGCTGTGGTCAAATTACGCACTGAGGTACCGTCTTTGAGAATCAACCCAGCTCCCAGGAACCCAATCCCCGTTACTACCTGAGCCGCGATGCGTGACTGTGACGCCGGGTCAACCGTGGCTGACATGAATGTAAACAACATCGCCCCCACAATCACAAAACAGTTGGTACTAATTCCCGCGTCTTTACCCCGCGATTCCCGTTCAATCCCAATAATAGTACCGAGTATAATTGCCACCACCAAATCAACCACAAACGTAACTGTCTCCGGCTGGATTACAATAAAAGAATTCAAAATATCTAACATAGGAGCCATTTATAGCAGAAATTAACCATTGATACAAATTATGGTTATAGGAGCCAAGTGGCACACTACCGACTATGCCGAAAATGGACAAACACCCGTCCATGATTCTTGTCATCAACTTCAACCCGAAAATAGGTGTTTTTAACCTGCGGTTCCTTGAGCCATTTCTTCACCCGGTTCATCAACTGCCCAGTTCCCTTTCCAGGAATAATTTCGAGTGTCGCCAGACGTTTCTTCAGTACCATCTCCAGCGCCACAGCTAACGCAACGTCAATTTTTCGACCATCCTTAGCAATCGGATGCAAGTCAAGGTGATAGATTCGGTTGGACATTTGAGTAATTATATCAAAAAATAATCCGAGTTTTCCTAGGAGAGTTTTAGGCGTAGCTTATTACAGCTTTAATCGCCTCATCTTCAGACATCCGCATCACGTCACGCAACCGCTGCGCTTCTTTGGCTTGGTCATCTGTTAAATTGTAACAGCGTTTCAGTAGCTCAGTAGCCACTTCAGGTGTCATCCCCCGCAAGGCCTTACGCCATCCGTCATCAGAAGCAGTTAATCCGTCCATAAATGCTCGGCTCGAGTCTTGGTCGCCTGGCTGATTATTTGGCATGCGTAGTTTGGTACTGTATAAACCGTTCTAACGCAGTGATATACTCGTTTGCCTCTTCTACATCATAGGCTTGGTATTCACGGTAATCAAGCGTATTTAAGTGCACCAAGTTACGCATCTTACGGAGGTTATGTAGTGTATCCTTGAGTTCACGATCTATTATCTGCATATCATACGCTTCATCAATCCGTTTGAAGTATGGGGTACGATCATCAAACTGATACCCACTCCCTTCAGCATGTTCAGTCATAAGGGCAAACAGCGCCGCTTCAATAATGCCACCGATAGTAACAATGATGTTTTTGCACATAAGTGACTCCACCGTGAGATAGATTTGGTAGTCGTTATACAACCGGACTTGAAATTCAAGATACTGCATTTGGTACGAGATGTTTCTCGATATTGCTTCATCCTTAATAAAATTCCATGATTCGCGCTTATTACGAGCAATTTCAAAAGTGCCCGATGTGAACAACTGTTTCTTGTCCGAGTTATCGTTACGCGGATTGGTAGTATCGATGATGTTTTTGATGAGTAGTTCCATATTTAAGTTATTTTTTCAACATATGGCTGTATGGAATGAATAAAATCTATCACACGTTTTACAATTTTATTAGCTGTCTCATCATCAAAAAGTTCATTGGTTGTAGGGTATAAGTAGTAGACACGCTCCCACTCCTTTCCCCATCTTTCGTAAGCCACATTCTCGCCAAGAATCTCACTAAGTTTAGGTAATTGTGACTCGAATACATCTCTTAGTATTAAGTCTATTTTTTTACACTCTCGATGCAATGCTATTTCAAATGCTGGCCCAACTGGTGATCTTCTTAAGAACCGTAATTCGAAGTGATTATTACCGAAGCCCTGATATTTCATTTGCATATAGTTCTTTGCCTTATGTTCATCTATTTGCAAATCACCGAGACTTTCCTTATGCTCACTTTCCATTAAATTTTTTACTTTAGTAAAAAAGTCATGGTACATATCTGTAGATAATGTCACTTTGGATTCATCCTCACTTCCGTCAAGTAACAAACTTAACTTATTTCCCTCTTCATTCTTCCACTCACTCGGACCATCTGCCGACCTTCCCATAACCACAGCAGCCGCGGCACTTGGGCTGGAAAAAGTATAGTCTGAGGTAAAGACATAATACCCGTCATTTTCTTCAAGAACGTTCTTAGCAATTAATTCTTGCCGTAATGAATTGTAGCTATGTTCACTGAAAGATGGCTTTGATTCAAATGCAGCGCGAGAGCCTTTTAAGACTGTAAGTGATACGCCATCAAACACACCCTCAGTGTTTGCGCCCGAACCTGTGCAGTACACCTGAATATTCCCGACACTCGCAACTGGTCGTCTTTGCTGAAGTTCTTGCGGAACACTCCAGATACTCAATGCATGATTAGTTAACTCCTGAGCACGCTCATTAATTACTTCTTCATTCCACTCATCTCGTCCCAGATATAGTGAAAAAGTCTCTATACCTTGTGCAAACATATTCAAACCATGTGCACCGGTCTTGCCTTGGCGCTTTTTATCCCAATCAGAGTCACTAATAGCAGAGTTTAAGGCGCTTGTGATTAAGGTTAGATTCCCAAGAGTGAGTAATAAGTCGTCTCTTTCATAAGCTGCCTGTTCAGACAGATTTTCTGTTTTCCAGTTATTCCGCCATTTCTTTGGCATGACATGCTCCAAGCTGTAGCCATCAAAATTAAGAAGTCTGGTAGCATGCCGACTATTCCGTACTGCGCTTTCAATCAGGAAGAGAACACCCTTGGCTTGTTTGTTAGTCAGCGCTTCAGTCACAAAAGCTTTAGACACTTTTTCATCATCTGGCATACGCACGCTCGCATCCTGACGCGCAGCAATAAACTCCTTCAGGCCATCTTCAGTAATGACTTGATTACCAATCAGACTACGGAAAAGATTATTATAGTTTTTAGTGGTACCTCTCGTCACCAATCTGCGCATTAAATAAGTTTCAAGATAAGCAAATAACCGATTTTGTTCATCTACATTTGTCTGCTCTCTAGCTACATATAGTACATAAGGAATTATCGTAGTGACCTCAAGGCCGAAGATGATTGTATTCAATCGAGCGATTCTATCACCAGGTTCAAGGTATTGTTCCGTTACTAATGGTTTAATGGTGTTTTTGTAGATAGCCGCAAATTCTTTAAGCTCGACAATTAACGCAGCTTTGTCATTAAAGTATTGCTCAATAAACTCTTTGTATGAACTAAATATAGATTCTAGCTTATAATAACGCTCTCGATCATCACTACTCACCCCAAGCTCTGGATCCTGAATCTTAATAAATAAATATGCTTGCAGGAATAAGTCGATGTTATTTCGCACGATTCGACCGGAGGTAACATCCATATCCCAGTAATCTCGTAGATCCTGGTCTGCCTCAAAAGTATTCAACCAATATTGCTCATACGCTTTATAGTCACGATTGAACAGATAATTCTTTAGTAGCTCAGCCGTGGTAAGCCGAACACCGAGAGAGTTAATGGTGTCAAAGATTTGCTGCTCGTCTTCACCTTGTTGGAGCGAAATACCGACAAACATTATATTTGAAAATAATTGATTTGGATCAATTGTGTTTGGTTGTATTTCTTTTTTATAGAAGTTATAGCATCGATATATGTTACTCTCCTTTTCTTCTTCGGTAATTTCATTGAGTTTTCCATAGAGGACTTTCTCAAATACTGGACGATCAAAATGGTTATGCTCCATGAGCAATTTGCCAGAAAATGTTGTAAAGATATTCGAAAACATCACATCGTCACCGTTGTTTTCATAGAGAGCCTTAAAGAACAGCATAAGAGTCGTCAAGCGCTGTTGCCCGTCAATCACACTATAGGCAGCCCCATCCCCAATCTGCATCTCTTGCTGTTTGAGAATAACAGCACCCATGAAGTAGTGACGATTCGTTTTTGTCGCAAACTGCATATCCTCAAGTAGCCTGTTCCATTGTGGTTCTTCCCACACATACGATCTTTGGAAATACGGCACCTGAAGCCGAGAGGCGCGGTTGAAGATTTCAGTGATATTTTTCTTTGATGCCTCCATGTAAATAAATTAAATGATTAAACGATCATCTCTACGAATTCCAGCGGTTTGTTCTGCTCCCAATCCATTACTTTTACATAGTGCATTGTGTTTTCTTTTGTAATTGTTGGCATAGAAATTATTATTATTTTTTATTATACTTTCACGAAACAATACTACGATTTATAAATATGACTACGTGCACTTTAAATGTCATTACACCGAAGCATATTTTTTAAAGTTTTCAGCTTGTTCAAAGATTTCTTTGAATACTTCGTCCCTCGGAACTGGAGGATAGTCGTTATCTGCCAAAAGTAGAATTAAATCCACCTTTAGCTCTGATTTGATATCTTCTTTCTTAGCCCAATCGGTATATCTAGCTTTGTCATCAACAACAAGTTTAACCTGCCGAGCGAGCTTGATCAGTTTATCCTCAGGATATTCGAAATTATGCTTATGGGCAACTTCTTTCAGAATGTCATAGAATGCTTTTTCTTCAAAATCAATACCAAGCTCAGCAAAAGAAGCTCGTTCCTTCTGAATTTCCATAAACAAATCTGAAAATTTGTCTGCTACTTCATCCAATACAACACCGTTATCAAGTTCAAAATCTTTACGTTCATTATAAATTTCAACTAGTTTTTTAAACTTCTTAGAAAAATCTACACCTTTAATTCTGTTTGTCTTCTTAAACTCAGAAATGGCCTTTGCCAAGAGCTTTTGTAGAAGTTTGATTTTTGTATTTGGTAACTTAATCCGATTGATTTTTTCTAGATACTCATCACTAAAAATATCTGAACTTGAACCAGTAGTATCTAATTTGAACACCTCCTCCACACCGTCACTTAGTAGTGCCTCTTCTATCATCTTTCTAACCACATCATTCATTTTAGAGGCGTCTGGAGTATTACCTTTTGTTAGTTTATATATAATAGCTTTGATAGCAAAGTAAAAATGAATATGATCTCGTTCAGACTGATTTATCTTCTCACTTGAACATGACAAATCATAGGCTGAGCGTAACTTCTTAACTATAACCATAAAACGCTTTTCCAAATCATCAGTGAGTTGGACATATTCAGCAGCTCTGTTTAAACAGTCTAATTTACTCAAAGGCGAACCTTCAAAATATGTGCTCGTGTCAAATTTATGAAATAATTTATTTAACAAGTCTAATTGATCCTTTAACAAAAACACCGCCTTGTCTATATCTTCAAAGTCATCTTCAGCAACTTTTGAATACTTTTTTAGAGCAAAATTCATGTTGCTTTTAATACCAATGTAGTCGACAACCAATCCAACTTCTTTACCTTCATATACTCTGTTTACTCGTGAGATAGTTTGAATTAATGAATGTTGTTGTATAGGTTTATCAATATAAATTGCCTCCAAGAAAGGTACGTCAAATCCGGTCAGCCACATATCTACAACGATTGCTATTTTGAAATTAGATTTTTCTTGCTTGAACTGACGATCAAATTCTTTTCGTTTCTCATTTGTGCCAAGCATGTCATATAGCTCTTTCGGATCATCTTTGTGCCGAGTCATAACCAACTTTATTTTCTCACTCGGTTTAATGTCACGTTGCTCAATCTCAGATAGTTTTACGTCATCACTACCCACTTTCACTTCTGCCCATTCAGGTCGCAGAGCGGTTATCTCCTTATACAAATTATAAGCAATTGGACGACTCGAAGAAACGAACATTACTTTTCCTATTACTCCCGCAGCTTCCTCAATGCGCTTTTCGTAGTGCTCAATAAAATCATTTGCCAGCAACTTCAAACGTTTTGGATCGCCAAGAATTACCTCCATCTGTGTAACGGCTCTTTTGCTTTCTTCTATCTGATATTCATTCGATCCTTCGACAGCACACTTCTTGTAATATTCTTCGATTTCTTTTAGTTTTTCTTCACTAAGCATTACTTTAGCCGCTCTACCTTCATAAACAATCCTCACTGTGATCTCATCTTTTACAGAATCCTCCATCGTATATGCGTCAGCTACTGCACCAAAAACTTCGAGAGTACCGTCAATAGGAGTTCCGGTAACACCAACGTATGTCGCGCCAGGTAGAGAATCATGTAAATATTTAGCGAATCCATATTTTACTTCTACCCCTTTTTCGGTAATTTTTAGTTTCTGTTCTAAGTTAATTTGCGAGCGGTGAGCCTCGTCAGAGATACATATTACATTTGTTCTATCAGTAAGAAGTTCAGTACTTTCAGTGAATTTATGAATAGTTGTCAAAAAGACCCCACCACTTTCAATACCCTTGAGGCGATTTTTTAAGTCTTCACGACTTTCCACGCTAATAATATTTTCATCCCCAATAAAACTTTTAGCATTGGTAAATTGCTCAGAAAGTTGAGTATCAAGATCAGTTCTGTCAGTAATAAGAAGAATTGTTGGGCTAGAAAAATATTTACTCCTCATCAAGAGTCGTATGAGATACAGCATCGTAAAACTTTTTCCTGAGCCAGTTGCTCCAAAGTATGTTCCGCCCTGACCGCTGCCGCCTGGTCTCATATTTGCCTTAATACTCTCAAAAAGCTTTCTTGCAGCATAATATTGCGGATATCGACACACAATCTTCTGGTCGTGTTTAGCAGAATCTGGAAAGTAAATAAAGTTGCGAATCACATCAAGCAAACGCCCCCTTTCGAACAAACCATTTACCATCGAAATTAAAGAATTGATACCATCTACTGCGCCGTCCTCATCATTAACCTTACGCCATGCATAAAAGAAATCGTACGTGGCGAAAAGTGAACCCATTTTATTATTGACGCCATCACTAATGACGCAAAAAGCATTGTATTTGAGTAGTTCAGGAATATCTCGTCTATATCGTACTGTAAGCTGAGTGTAGGCATCCTTTATTGTTGTATTTTCCTTCACAGCACTTTTAAATTCTATTACAACTAAAGGTAGCCCATTAATATAAATTATCCCATCTGGGATACGTTTCTCAGAGCCCTGGATTTCAAGCTGGTTCACAATCTTGAACGTATTATTCTCAATTGTTTCATAATCAAGGAACTGTATAAAAATATCTTTTTTTGTCCTATCCTCTCTCTTTAAACTATAACCATCAGACACTAATTTCATTATTGCCTTATTACTACCGTAGAGATCTGAACTAGAGAAAGATTCAAACTGTCGAATGATCGACTCTATTTCGTTCACGGTAATATCTTCGTCTGAGTATTGATTAAGTAGGAATTGTTTTAGATCATCCTTTAGTAACACTTCAGCCATTTCCTTATGGATTGTCTCACCGTGAACATGAGGAATACCTACTTTTTCAAAAAGTTCAATTACAGCTTTTTCAAGAGTATCTTCGGTGAATTTCATAAATTTATACTAACAGATCAACAACACCCTTTAACAACACCGGACATAACGGTGTAATCATATTTTTTAAATCTTCGTTTAGTTTTTTCTAGATTGTAAAACATGATGGATAGCAACTATAGATTTTTGAATTTTAATATCAGGTATTGGTAATCTAACCAGACACATATCTTCCCAGTTAAATGTCTCTCGCGCACTTCCCCAGGAATGAAAACGAGCATATCTATCAAAATCTGGTCTATTAAACCAGAGATAAAGAAATTCAGGCAGTAACTCATCTTTCCTAGTAATTTCAAAAACAGGATAAATCTTTGAAACAATATAATCCTCTTCTGTATTTAGAGCTACTGGTATTTTTTCGCCCATTCTTGCAGTATTTGGATTGAATACAAACTGATCTTTTTTGAGTAATTTATATCCTGAAAGCTCAACATTAGTCATATTCGCTTTAGGTTTAATAAGAATTTTGTGGATTGAAACACCCCTTACTTTACTTAATGGTAAACCATAATTTACATGTTCTGACTGCTGTATGTAGTTACCGAGAATTTTAAGGTTATTTGTTTTAAGTAAATTTTCAATATAGTTTTCACAAATTAGTTGCAAATCATCCAGACTTCCCTCGTATGATTTTTGATTTCTAAACAGTTCATTATATATAGCAACTACATTTCTTTGAATTTCAATATCTGGAATTGGCATCTCGATACTACATATGTCATCCCAAACAAAAGTTTCTCTAGCACTCCCCCAAGAATGAAATCTTGTATATCTATCGAACTCAGTTCTATTTAAATATATAAACAGATATTCTGGAAGTAATAATTTTTTATCAACTATTTCAAAAACCTGATACGCAGGAGATATAATTGCACTGTTAACTTCTTTCAACAAAGCAATAGTAAACTTATCTCCGTTTCTAGATGTAACAGGACTAAATGCAAACTGATCTTTTTTGACAATACGATAAACACTCATGTCTGTTTCAGTTACATTTGCAATTGAAGAAATGAATTTTTTCTGGATGCTGACACCTAAAAGATTGTCTATAGCTAAGTCATTGTTTCGCTCATCAACAAGCTGGATGTAATCACCTAATTTTTTATAATTTGACTTCATAGCCAAGATGCTTAAAGGCTTGCAAGAGTTTTTCTTGTGAATCTTTCTCCTCAGCCAATATTGTAGTAAATTGTTTTTGAATGCGCGTCATTTCTTTGTCGTAATCAATCTTGCTGTCGCGATCTATAAACTTAATATATTTACTAGGAATAAGTGAAAAATTATTACTTTCAATTTCTGAAAGATTGGCACTGTAACAAAATTCAGGAATATTTTTATATGATTTCTCATAACCTTCTCTCTGCCAATTGTGGTAGGTTGAAACAACCTCTTGAATGTTGTCATTACTAAGTTGAATGTACTTTTTCTCATACTCTTCACCTTTCCTGCGTAGATCAATGAACAAAATTTCTTCACGTCTATCACGATATTTAACTACATTACCATTATGTTCAATACTACGTGATTCTTTATTTTTATTAAGAATCCAAAGCGTTACGCTAATATCGGTGCTGTAAAACATATCCCTAGGAAGTACGATGATGGCTTCAACAAGGTGATTTTGAATCATTTGTTTTCTGATTGCAACAGTGTCAGGATCACCTAATGCACCATTTGCTAATAGGAATCCAGCCACACCATTTGATGACAGTTTTGAAGCCATGTGTAAAATCCAGCCATAGTTAGCATTACTAACAGGAGGTACGTTGTATCCAGCCCAACGAGGATCATTAGTTAATTCATTTGCAGCGCGCCAATCTTTTTGGTTAAAAGGAGGATTTGCCATTATAAAATCAGCTTTTAGGTCTTTATGTTGATCCTTTGAAAAGGTATCAGCTGCAATATCACCCAAGTTTGATGTTATTCCACGGATTGCCAAGTTCATCTTTGCCAGTTTGTATGTGGCTGATATACCTTCTTGACCGTATATAGCAACTTCTCTTGTATTGCCACCATGAGCTTCAATGAACTTAATAGATTGAACAAACATGCCACCTGAGCCACAACACGGATCGTAAATCTTACCTTTATAC
>JAIELQ010000014.1 GCA_019752815.1 Patescibacteria group bacterium | reverse complement strand
TTGGGTGAATATCAGCTTTCATATATATAAGTTAAGGTTTGTGGCACATACTATAGCAGAGTTACCATTTTTGGCAAGATAGCTCTTTTAGGATGGAGTTTTTGGAAGTACGCCTCAGTAAGAGATGTTTTCTTTATTCGTCTTACAAGCATGAAAAAATTATTTTTTGTTTCGATGTTCGCATTATTAATAACAATTGCTTCTCCCGCACAAGCTGAGGTCGGCGGAACTATTACACGCACTATATCAGCGCCGGTCACAATTAATACATTGGTTAAGACACTACTTGAATTAGTTACCTGGGAATCAAATCATGGAACGATTACATTTAGTAACGGTCACTATTCTCTCAGTGCTGGCTGCAACCTTATCTCAGGAGCGTACAGCATTGATGGTACAACGGTCGACTTCGAGGACCCAGTCTCAACTATGATGTACTGTGATGGTAAAATGGAAAATGAATCTACCCTGATTAATACTGTTGCAACAGCTACTACACTCTCCTTCAAAGACGGAGCGCTGGTACTCTCGCAGGGTACGACTACTACTCGATTTGCAGCAACCTTCGAAAATAAGTCTGACAAACTGACTCGGTAATATCAAAATCAGAATGTAAAAAACACCGACAACTATCGGTGTTTTTTAGTGTGTGTTTATATGCATTAGGTTCTCAAATTTTTCGCTGACAAAACGTATAAAAATGAGTGCAAGTGTTTTAAGGTTTCAGAAGGTGTTGTTAAAACATTCAGGGACAAGGCGTTGAGTCGGGAGCGAAGGAGCCGTACTTCCTGCTTCTTACAGAAGCTGTTCAGGTTGTCGCTCTTTTTTTCAAAAGAGCAGGCAACCTCTTGCGAAAGTCTCCCAGACTTTCTCACGGTGACTGAGTGAGCGGTGAAAACAACGCAGTAGCTGGACGTTTTTACAATACCTGGTTACCCCCCGGAGAGAACTCGTATCTGGCCTTCAAACTTAGCCTTCCGATTCATCACCCCATCCCCATAAAACGCGTTGGCGGGATTGCTCGCTCCACCCCAGCCAGCGTAGTACCGTAACGCAGCAGTACGATCGGCCGCATATGAACCAGTAGCTCCATTATCACGCAGCAACAGCGCTGTCGCCAAGAACGCATCACGGTTATTGAAGGGGTTGGCTGGAGAACCAGTGCCGTTAATTCGTCTAATAGCATCACTTGCTTCACTGTAGACCCAGGTGTTGCCACTTTTTACAATACCACCATACACAGCCCAGGTTGAGGGAATAAATTGTGACGGCCCCATGGCCCCTCCCCATCCAGTTCGCACTCCACCTCGTACAAGCGGACACGACACTGAACGAGTACGGGCATCAAAACCTAAGATACCAGCAATAGCCAAGAACACGGGCTGATCTCGGTCGGGATGCATGACCGGACGATCAATTTTAATATCATTGTATACACAGCTTCCTAAGTTTGAACCCAAGTTGGTTTCTTGTTCCAAAATCGCCAAAATCATTGCGGCCTGCACACCAGTTTTTGATTCTGCATACTGAGCAAGTTCCACTGCTACTGGCAGCGAAATACCTCCGCCACCTCCCAAAAGGTTAAAGAGTGCATTGCGTAACTCAGCCGCGGTTTTTTGCTGAGCTTGCAGTAACTTACGGTACTCAGATTCCTGACCCTTGGTCACTGACAAGATACTCGACTTTTGTTTTTCTTTTTGTTCAATTTCTTTTTTCTCTAACTCTTGAATGCGTTTCATCTCAGCTTCTGTTTCCTGTTTGTTTTCCAAAAGGCCTTTTTGTTCGTAGGTATCATTTTGAATTCCTTCGAGCGCCAACATTGATTCGTTTAATGATTTCTTAATCGCTTGAAAGCTGGCAACTTCATTAAAAAACTCAGAAAAACTTTTTTTACTTAACATCACTTCAACCAACGAGAAATCATCCATGGCTGCTGACTTTCGTACCAGATCAGCAAGAGACTGTTCTTGCTTTTTAAGTCGTTCTTCGAGAATCTGCAACACTACTACCTTGTCACCAATTTGATCTGAAAGTTGCGCAATTGCAATAGCCCGCGCTTGTATCCCTAATTGCGCTTGACTGATTTCACCCTCAATGACACTAATGTCTCGCTCCAATGATTGACGTTCCGTTCTTTTGGCTGTGACGAGTCGTTCCTGCACCACGATTTGCTGTTCCACCTGATTTAAGGCCGCCTCCAGGCGCGCTTTTCGCTCAGCATCAGTTTCAGCAGAAGAAACTAAAGGAATACAATATGTAAGTACTAGTAGTAGAAAAATAAACGAGTGTCGTTTCATAATTTTTGCTTCGTTATTATAGCAGAGCCGCTTGCGCACTACCGTAATAAAACTCACATCCTCCACACACAACTAAACATGGCGTATGTTTACTCAGCTTTTGTTTCTGCATCAGCTGACCCAGCTGCCACGTCAGGCATCGCTTCCGTTTCTGGCTCTTCTGCCCGCTCCCCTTCTGCTACCGCTATTACATCATCCGCCGGATTTTCAATCGTTACGCCCTTTGGCATTTTTAAATCACCTACATGAATCTGATCACCCGCTACTTTTAAAACTGATACATCAACCGAGATTTTTTCTGGCAAATCAGTTGGCTTACCAGTTACTTCGATTTGGTACATAACTTTGTTAACGGTACCTCCCGCATCTTCGACAGGCGCTTCTCCGATAAATTCCAACGTAACGTGTGCAGTTACATCCTTACCAGCTGCGAAGGCATAAAAATCAACGTGGTGCACACCGCCAACAAATTGCCGCGGCGTCACATCATGAATCAGTACATCAATTGATTTTTCGAGGCCCGTTAACGTAATGACCGTCGACTCTCCTGCTTGCTTAAGTAATGTTTCTAATTCCTTTCTATCAATAGCGATTGGCTGACTGGGCGTTTTAGGACCATATACCACCGCTTTGATCATTGAATCTTTGTCAAAATCTTCTCGCTGTACGGCATGTAATGTCATTGTCATACCTATAGTATATCACGAATTAATGTCGAGAACGGTGAATGAAGAAATGAGCGTAGCGATTATTCTGAATTTATGTCCCGATTTTTCCGCCTAAGGAAAATCGCTGGACCACACTTCTAACGAAAATGTCCTTGAGCTTCCTTACTTTTACAAATGAGTATCTAAATTAAAGCTTGCTTAAATTTAAGATACGAATGCAGTAAAAGAAAACTTTGTTTACAGGAACTGTCCTTCCTACAGAAGCTGTACAGGTTGTCGCTATTTTATTCAAAATAGCAGGCAACTTCCTGAAACAGAATGGTAATTCTGTTTCAGCTCATTGGGTATTTTTTCGAAATCCCTCAATGAGTCTTGCGAAAGCTCTTTAGTTCGCTTTCTCACACAAATTGTCCTCATTCTCGACATTAATTTTAAAATATTAAATTGTGCCCACATGTAAAAATTATGCATATACTGCAGTGCTATACTGTAAATATATGTCAGAACAATATGATTTTATTTCAGTCGGCGATATCGTCGTAGACGCTTTTATTAAATTAAGTAAGGACCAAGCAGATGTCAGTACCGATATGGATACCCGGCGGCAAACCCTGCATATGCCATTTGGGAGCAAACTAGAATACGATGATGTTGATGTCATTAATGCCGTAGGTAACTCACCAAACGCTGCCGTTTCTGCCAAACGTCTCGGCCTAAAAACGGCGCTGGTAACTTCACTTGGTCAGGACCGTAATGGCAAAGACTGTCTCGAAGCACTGCGTCAAGAAGGAGTAGAAACTGATTACGTTAAACTGTACGAAGGGAAAGCTACTAATTACCACTACGTACTGCGGTACGGACCAGAGCGGACTATTTTGATCAAACACGAGAAGTTCCCCTACACCCTACCCGACTTTGGAGTGCCGCCACGATATATTTATTTCTCCTCAATCGGCGAACATGGTATCCCCTTCCACCACGAACTAGCGACCTACATTAAAAACAACCCGACTACCAAACTAGTATTCCAACCAGGTAGTTTGCAAATTAAACTTGGAAAAGATGAATTAAAAGACCTTTACGCTGTTACTGACATATTCTTCTGTAACAAAGAAGAAGCGCAAGAGATTTTAGAAACGACCGAACAACACGTTCCAACCCTCATTGCCGGAATAAAAGCGCTGGGACCAAAACTGCCGGTTATTACTGACGGACCATACGGAGCCTACGTCACCGACGAGCACGGCAAATCATGGCACATGCCAATGTACCCGGATCCAGCCGATCCCGTTGACCGAACTGGAGCTGGCGATGCCTTTGCTTCAACATTTACCGCGGCTATTGCACTTGGAAAAACTCCTGACGAGGCACTCGCCTGGGGCCCTATTAACTCAATGTCAGTAGTACAATACGTTGGCGCCCAAAAGGGACTGTTATCAAGAGAACAACTTGAAGAATATCTTGCTAATCGACCAGCAGAATACGTAGCGAAAGAAATTAACTAATCTAAGCAACATTAGTAAAAAAACCGCCGGCATATGCCGGCGGTTTTTTACAATATAAATATTTTATCAGTACTTCATTAAATAAATTTCCAATCAACAATCATTAAAATTGCTTGAGATGCTAGGCGCGCAAAGAAAATCATGCGAGCCGTACTCTTTGCTTATTACAGAAGCTGTTTAGGTTGTCGCCATTTTTACAAAATAGCAGGCAACCTCTTGCGAAAGTCATCCAGACTTTCTCACGGTGAGAATAATTTTCTGCAGAGCAACAACGCAGATTAAGTGATTTTAGAGATTGTTAGGCCACAATTGCTTTGGCTGCCTCAACAATCGCTTTAACATCAAGCTTATAATGCGCCAGCAATTCATCTGGCTCTCCTGATTGTCCAAATTGATCGGCAACCCCGAGACGGGTAATTTTAATAGGATGTGTGCTCGAAAGAGCTTCAGTCACTGCTCCACCTAAACCACCGGTAATTTGATGTTCCTCAACCGTCACAATTGCATCATGAGCAGAAGCTAAACTCACCAGTGCATCCACATCTAGAGGTTTAATAGTCGCCATATGCAACACACTTACCCCAATCCCCATGGCTTCAAGCTCTACTGCGGCAAGCAGTGCATTGTGCGCAAGCGTTCCCGTCACGACAATAGCAACAGATTTTTCTGTGCCTTCTTTTTTCGTATAAAACAGTTCAGCTTTACCTAACACAAACGGCGAATCGTCCGTCGTCACTACTGGTGTATCACTACGACCAATCCGGATGTATACCGGTCCATTGTGCTTGGCGGCAACCAACGTTGCCTTGCGCGCCTCTATGGCGTCTGCAGGAGCAATCACAATCATGTTGGGAATGAGCCGCATCAATCCAATATCTTCGAGTGCCTGATGCGTCGCTCCGTCAGGACCCACCGAAATACCCGCGTGAGCTCCAATTATTTTTACGTTTACATTATTGTAGGCGACGGTAGTTCGAATCTGTTCCCAGTTTCGTCCGGGACTAAACATCGCGTATGACGCAATAAACGGTACCTTCCCCATTGCTGCCATCCCTGACGCTACTGAGGCCATGTTTTGCTCGGCAATTCCAATTTGTAAGAAACGCTTCGGGAACATTTCAGCAAATGGAAGTACCCGGGTAGACTCAGTTAAATCTGCACATAATGCCACTACCTGCGCGTCACGTTTGCCTGCTTCTACTAATCCGTCACCAAAACCATTCCGACTCGGAAGTTTAGTGATGTCAGGCGTTCCTACTTTTGTATCTAAGTGATTGGCAAACATATTATGAGATATCGGTTTTACTAATCATGCCAGCTAATGTACGGAGTTTTTCAAGCGCCACTTTTGCCTGTTCAGATTTTGGCACGCGATCTTCAGGACCTTTGCCGGGAGGATTTCCATGCCATCTGAAATCTCGTTCAAACACGTCTACTCCTTTTGAGGCGATGGTATGGGCAATGATCACCGACGGTTGCCCGTAGACGGCTTGTGCTTTACCAATCGCATCGTTCATGGCACGAATATTATGACCATCTACTTCTTGGACATCAAAATTAAATGATTCAAATTTTTCAGCCAGCGGTTCAAGTGGCATGACGTCTTTGGTGTAGCCATCGATCTGGATGCCGTTGCGGTCAATAATCATAATTAAATTATGCAGCTTTTCTTTTCCAGCCAACATGGCGGCTTCCCAAATTTGTCCTTCGTTTAATTCTCCATCACCGGCTAGACAGTAAAAATATTTTGAGGAATAGGGATTGTCCATTCGCTCGGCGAGGGCCATTCCGACTGCTTGGGACAACCCTGACCCCAACGGTCCTGATGTTGTTTCGAGTCCCGGCAAAGCCTCCCGGTGCGGATGTCCTTGCAAACGTGAACCAAATTTTCGCAGCGTCATTAATTCTTCAATCGGGAAATAACCGGCATGCGCCAACGTCGCATACAAGACTGGGCAAATGTGTCCGTTAGATAAAATCAGCCGATCCCGGTCGGCCCAATTAGGGTTTTTAGGATCATGTTGCAGTACCTCAAAATAGAGCAACGTAAAAATATCTGCCATTCCGAGTGGGCCAGCCGTATGTCCAGATTTAGCTTCAACGAGCATCTCAATAATACTCTGACGAATATGATTAGCAGTTAATTCTAATCGGGTGACATCAGCTGAAGTTAAATAGTGCATGACAAAAAAAAGTATGTTCGTTAGTAGTATAGCAAATGTGCAGAGATTTTAGAGCGACTACCTGTTAACTCAGAGAGAGCGCTGTAAGTGTTTGGTAGACCTCTTTTGGATACTCAGCTTTGATAATGGCTGACCCCACTATAAATCTTGAAATCCCTAGCGATAGCAGATTTGGTATACTTGACTCATTAATGCTGCCGTCAATTGATAGGGCTACCTGCGGAAACTGTTGTTTAATCTGTTGCAGGCGCTCAATCACAGTCATATCAAATGGTTGCCCCTGACTCCCAATCTTGGCAATCCCCATACACTGTACGTAATCGGCATGTGGTATGTAGTCATACAGCACTGTAAGCGGTGTATCGTTACTGCACGAAATACCAACACTGACGGGACACTCGGCAGTAAACTGCGCAAACGCATCGACACTAATTGTTTCAACATGGAAAACAAGCTGGTCGGCTCCGGCGACGAGCCACGCACGAGCGGCCGGCAGGGGCTTCTCCACCATTAAATCTACCTCAAGCGAAAACTGTGACAATAGCGCAAATGCCTCTACCACATCACTCTCTGAGTTATATGGCCACGACACACTAGGTACAAATACCCCGTCAACCACATCAACATGTACTTCCGGCAGACCAGTTATTTTTTTAACTTGTTCTACTAAATCATTGTAGGACTGAGGGATAATTGCAGGAATAATTGGTGAACTAATTTGCATAGCTGTTTTTATCGAGTGTCAATTTTTAGATTACGACGGTGGTATTTTGGATCAGTTCCCTTTGGCAAATGAAGCCAGTCCCAGATAACTTTTTTAGCCTCATCAATAGATACAAAACGTGCCCCAATCGACAAAACATTTGCGTCATTGTGTTCGCGTGACAATTTTATAATTGACTCTTCTCCCCCATAGTACACAGTTGCGCGGACACCAGAAAATCGATTGGCTACCATGGCTTCTCCTTGACCAGAACCGCCAAAAATAATGGCGGCTGCAGTTTCTGGAGTCTGCGACACTGCGTTAGCAGCCACACTAATGTAATCAGGAAAATCATCCCCCTCATCCAACATGGGCGCACCCACATCTAGCACGGTACAACCTTCAGCAACCAGCCAATCCCGCACCGCTTCTTTATGCAGAAATCCCGCATGGTCGGTAGCCACATAAATTGTGCGGTTGACTAACATACATGATTAATTAGCCAATATGTTTTGTAACGGCAGCTACGTGCGCCACCAGTGTGTGCGTAAAGCTGGTTTCGTTATCGTACCAGGCAAGGACTTTTACGAGGTTTCCATCAACCACTCGTGTCATCGCTAAATCAGCAATTGAGGCGAACCGAGCACCAATAATATCAGACGATACAATCGGGTCATTAGTTACGGCAAACAGATTGCTCCAGGTCGGTGAAGAGGCAGCATCGGTCAAGATTTTATTTACTTCCTCGGCTGTAGTATCGCGACTAGCGATAAAGGTGACGTCAACAATAGATCCAACCACGACCGGAACGCGAATTGAGATTCCATCAAACTTCCCTGATAATTCCGTGTGAGCAAGCGTGGTAGCAACTGCCGCCCCGGTTGAACTTGGGATAATATTTTGCGCGGCTGACCTCCCTTCACGAAAATCTTTTTTACTCGGACCATCAACAAGTGCTTGAGTCGCGGTATAGGCATGCACCGTATTCAAAAGGGCCTTCTCGATACCGATAGCTTCTTTAAGAATTCCAATAAGTGGACTGGTGGCATTTGTGGTACATGAAGCATTAGAACTAATTGAACAGGTAGCTAAATCACCTTCGTTAACCCCCATCAACACAGTAGCCCCGGTAATTCCCTCTGGAGCAGCCCCGCTCACGGGACCAGTAATTACAACTCGTTTGGCTCCCGCCATAATGTGCGCGTTGGCCTTTTCATAGGTATTAAAAAATCCAGTAGCTTCGACGACAATATCCACTCCGTGAGCACCCCACGGCAATGTGCTCGGGTCTTTTTCAGAAAAAACTTTAATACTTTTACCATTCACTATCAAAGCGCCATCACCAAGCGCTACCGTAAACGGTGCTCGACCATAGGCGGTATCGTACTTAAGTAAGTACTCCAGCATTTTTATATCACCCAAATCATTGATAGCTACAATTTCAAAATCAGGATGGTCAAAAGCCATCCGCATAAAGGTGCGTCCAATTCTTCCAAATCCATTAATGGCTACTTTTTTCATGTACACAAATTACAATAATAACTCCCTCTACTATACACGATTCAAAGTAGCACCTGTATCGTTGTTATCCTCAGGAAGTTGTTTTTGATCGACGACGCAGCAACAGCAGCAACCACAAGAGACACCATACAATTGAGCACGCTATAAACAGATACGTTAGATACATCATTAGTCTATCTGGGAAAAAGGGCGTAACGGGTGTATCGTCAACAAACGTAATGGTGGTTGATAACCGACGTACCGTTTCCTGCTCATAATCAAATACTTCAACCATGATTCCGGCAGTACCGATGACCCGTGGTCCTGGAACGAGTGCGGTGTAGGCCTCGCCCGTTTGATTTAGTTTGAGTAAATAGGCTGAGAGTTCTCGTTGATTAGTAGGGTTTTGAATCGAGACAATAATTGATTTTAAATTTTTGGCGACTGCACTATACGGAACAGAAATGAGGTACGACTCGTCTTTATTCAGTGTAATTTCACCATCAAAAATCTGTTGTTGTTCACCTTGCACAATAGTGATGTCGATAGCCCGCAAAATGGTATCGTCACCAATATCAGCGGGAATAGTGCTCGTTGCTTGAGTATTCGTTGACTGCGTACCAGTGGGCTGACCATTCCCTCCCTCAATCATTTTGAACGCTCGGGCAATTGCACCCGACGAGACGTCACCCGAGGTATTACGTACAAAAATCGTGTAATACTGGGGCGAGCGCAACGCCAGTGCGTCACGATCGGTAAAAGACTCTCCCTTACCTTCATACACTACTGCCCCACCTTGAATGTTGCTGGGGTAAAAGAAATGGCTTCGCACAATCCGAACATAATAGTCAGGATTTGAAAAGACATTCCTCCAGGACAAGACAACGTCAGTGTCTCGCGCTTGGGCGATAAAGCCCTGTACGTTTGGCAGTGTACCTGTAGTCACCGCGCTTTTAGTAGTAAAGCTGTCAGCTGACAGAACAGTAGTTATGCCACGGACATTGATTGCTCGTAACTCATAATAGTACCGAGTACCCGGCTCAAGCGCATCAATTACCGTAGTGTGATTTTGTTTGTATGTACTACCTGATACTGACCCTAATTCATAGGCGGTCGTACGCCCCCAGGCGATGACATACTGGGTAGGATTACTTGTTTCCCAAGTAAAAAATGCACTTCGTTCAGTGGTGGTAATTTGAAAAGATACGACATTTGGTGCCGTCCGAGTACCAGAAGAGCCACTCGTAGTTCCTGTACTTGAAGGGGTTGGCGTGACGACTATATTTAAGGTAGTGGTTGAGACTTGCGGTGATGTGGAGGAAAAGTTAAAAGAAGTATCAAACGCATCAACGGTATACTGATACGTCGTACTAGGTGTAAGTCCGGTATCACTATAGGACAATAGCGTGGTGGTTGCGATTTGTACTCCTCCGCGGAATAACCGATACCCTGCTACTGCAATATCGTCAGTCGAGGCTGACCAAGTCACATCAATTTGGGTTGTAGCAACCGGAACCACGGTTTGTAAAATTGGGGTAGTCGGTGGCGCAGTATCAATTCCAATTTGTTGTGAAATGGTAATATCATCACCAACTGCAAACAGTGCGCCAGGTGTAAAGAGCGTTAGTACCAAAAGCCCATAGCAAAATTTTTGGAGTGTCATCATAATGGCAACGCCGTGATGGTGGTCGTCGCTACATACACACCCTCGGGTACATCTATAGTACCACCAATACCAACACTAAACTTAATGGTAGTAGTGGAACCAGCAGGATGATTAGGGGTCGTACGCCGCACTATCTCCACCGGGGTCGTGGATAATCCTTGATAACACCGATTGGGTGTATCGCTACCGGCGACACCACAGACACTACCCGCATCTTGAAATCGCACAGCAATATCAGTCCCTTCAGGACTATAGGCCAAATGAGCTTCGTTTGAATCAGTAATCAGGGCAAAATCGGGCACACCGCCTACTGGGACATAATCTGCAATTGAATTACTACCACTGCGCATTGCAGGACTATTTGAACCCTCAATCGTCGCTGTATATCCTGACGGACTATCAGTAGTTACCACAAACGTTGTCGACCCAGTTGAAGTACCTCCTGTCACTCCTCCGAGATTTGGTGACAAAATAGCATCTGGAATCGCCGATAGACCCAGAAACACTTCCTGCATTTGCTGATAGCCGGCTCTGAGATTAAAACTGGTGCTCGTGCTATTACCGGTAGCAATCTCACCGACTGTATCCTCCATTTTAAAGGACTCTGAGTTAGACAGTCCCCCACCAGCATTGAGGCTGTCACTTTGCATTTTATAATTATTACTTTCCATCACCTGCGCACTCCCCACATCAAGCAAAAGAACCACTAAAAGAGTGGTACTTACCGCATACAAGAAAGAACGGGTGACTATCTGGACCATAGTTTAGCGTACTGATTTACGCTTGAATTCAAATCGACTGGCAATGAATTTAATAAAGATAAACATAAGGAACACCGTTGTAAACAACCCCAACATAACTGGCCATGGTAAGACCCAAATATACATAACTTTGGTATCAACCACATCATCATACCCCCGATTAATTTCAGCAGTAATGGCGTAGCGCCCAAACAATAACTCTCTGTCCCAGGTTATCTCACGCAAACGCAATGACTTAGGCATCACAAACCACGGTTCAATTTCAACGAAACCAACTTCTTCACCAAAGGTATTTTTGACTGTTATCGAACCGTAGGGATTGAGATGCATTGAACCAGTGTTCTCAAATAAAACACCCATGGTGACTGGTCCTTTTGTGTAAAACTTTTTCTCAGGGACAGTTGAAAAATCAATCATTTCTCCACTTCGTTCAACAGCACCTGGTACGGTGATAAAAAACAATGTACCAATTCGACTGACAATCGCTGAACGAGGCGCACCAGATTCAGTTTCTGGAGTGAGCGAACTAGTAGTTACCAAGAGGCTCCCATACAGTCCTCCCGGCTCAGCATTAACAGGCAGTGTAATCGTTACGGGAATCTGCACACGCTTGTTGTGCTCAATGATAAAAGAATCATCAGCTACCCTAATGAAATCTTTCATCGTATATGGTCCCGTTTGTTCACCAAGGAGAACAATCGGTGTGTTGGGATCTTGTGAGCCAGCCGCATCTTCCATTTCTAGCTTAAAGAGCTTGGCTGCTCCGGTACGATTGGATACACTAATTGTTACCGTTTTACTCTGTCCAGGCGCTATTTGTAATTCCACCTTGCCTGGTCCTACCACAAAGTCACCTACCACCTCGTCACCAAACAATTGTTCAATGCGATATGTATCAGGTAGTACCGTATCAGGTACTGGTGCAGCAACAGGAGTGGTAGAAGCAGTTGGTGTAGTAGTAGCAGTTTGCGCAAGAATGATTCCTGGCATCAGTAACATTGCAAATAGCGCAAACGTGACGAACTGGAGTCTGAAGGTGAGACTGGACATAACCTATGTTAGTGCCAGTGTACGTTAGTTGGTAACGGCAGTCAATGTAGAAGTAGCTACGTACACTCCGTCAGGAATAGTTGGGTTTGGGTTAGCTGGAATAGTCACTCTAAAGTTTAATGTTGTAGTTGATCCGCCACCAGGTGTCGAAGAGGCCCGGTTAATAATCATTTCGGCATTACCGGCTGTTTCCGGACCCATCCAGCAAGCGCCGTAGGTGTTACCGCCTCCAGTACCACACGCGGCACCATTGTCTCGGAAGGTCGGGTCAACATCAGCCGCCTGTGCACCAGTAACCCGGTAGGCTAGCTGACCAAACACTTGTCCGGTATTATACGCAAAGTCAGGTGTTGCTGTCGCGACATAGTTATTGATTACGCCACCACCGCCATTTCTAGCCATAGCTGTAGTACTCGAGAAATGAATCGTCAAGTTATATCCGTCATTGTCGTTGGTACGAATCACCACTGTCGTAGTACCAAGACTAGTTCCTCCGGTGAGAGACTGAAGGTTGGGTGTCATTACCACATCCGATGTAGAGGCAACAAATGAAATTTCACTTGTGATCGTTTGGGTGACAAGAAATTCATCAGTTTGGGCGTGCCCAAGCGCTGGCTCTAGTATACCAAATGAAACTGCGCTGATAACCATAGCGATAAGTGCGGTAACAAACGCCTGCTTGATTGTTACGGTAAGAGTTAATGTTGACTTCATATATTTTTTATTAATTTATTTATTATTATTTTAGCAACCTTTTTAGTAATAATTTTACGTTGTACGTATGGTCTGGGGATATCACATATCTTAGATTCCTCCCCCGCCACCACCTGCTCCACCTCCTCCTCCGGCCCCACCACCACCGGCGGTGTGGTATACCCGAACCTGTATCGCGTCGAGCCTCACGGTATTACTACTTGGATTACCGGCAATGCGCACCGCAAAGTTAGGGTTGGTAAATTCACTCGCACTCCACGCACGACCCCAGAGATCACTCGGAGAACCAAAGGTTCTGACCGCATCAGCAGTCGTGAGGGTTGGACTGGTCTTGGCAGTAGTCCAGGTATTACCTCCATCCCATGACAATTGCACATTAACTGTTCCAGCCGCAGTTGAACCAGATAACTCTAACTTCACAATAATTCCACTAATCACGTTGGTGCCTGGGATACCAAAACCATGATTACTGTAACTATGATTGTAGGCGGCACTCGTTGTGGCATACGTGCCGTCAACACCGTCATAGGCATTGGCGCCACTTGACCACGATCCACTATTACTACTTGGTGAGAAGAAATCTGGATCATTGCCAATATTTTCTCCACCCGTACTGCCACCACCACCCACGTTCCCTGCTCCAGCTGGCGCGTTACCGCCAGCACTAGCACTACTGCCACCACCACCACGATTATTACGGAAGTGCTGAACACTCGATACTGAACCGAATATTTGTTGCACACCGTTACCATCAACAAGGGTCAGTCCACTAGGATTCAAGCGGAGAGTCATAAACGATCCGTTCTGCGGAGCAGTCCAGTTAGCGATTATAAGCAGGTTAATTGGTCCGGTTAGAGTATTTGAGCCACCAAAGGTTACGTTATTATCATCAAATGCGATTGAACCGTTTTGACCATTTGCGGTAAAGAGGCCGCTGTCGACAATCACAAAATCTTCAACGTCGAAAGTTCCATTTTCATTAAAGTCCCACGCTATCCGCATGTTACTAAAGTTTTCAGGGTTAACGTTCTGGAGGCCGGTAACGTCAATTCTCACTTCGGTGGCATCAGCTGTACCACTATTTGGTACTACCCTGAAGCTATAGAGCGTACCGTCGGTCACGTTCTGGGAGGTGAAGGCGTTCCCAACCTGCCCCGCGACGGAGTTACTGATTGTAGACGAGCCAACTACCCCAGACAAGTTAACGGTGTAGAAGTTGGTGGTGGTGGATTGGTTTGTGTACTCAGCTTTGAGCCAAGCTGCCGAACGAGTAGTAGAGGCTATGCGAACCTCATCAACCTGACCATTGAATCGTCGGTCATTAAATTCATCTTCACCAATGCGTATATCATCAAATGTTGAAGTTGCGTGCGTGGCTACATTTGTTGTTGATGTACCATTACTGAACGTAGTAGCTCTATCTGCCCCAACTGCAAGTGCTATATAGGACCATCGGTTTGTCACCACTGGCGAACCGGTAGCCCATCCAAACTGTGCATCATTCCAGTGATAGCCGACATTTAAACCATCGGAACAGTTTCCGACATTAATACCACTCACATTTGTCCCGCGTGAGAAAACCAGACCATCACACGGCTGAAGATCTGCACTGGCAACATTAACCCACGTACTAATGGTTGAACTACCCAAGGTGACACTTCCAACCAAATCGATATAGTCACTGACACCGTCAAGATCTTGAGCAACACCTAACTTTCCAGTAACCGAACTAGTGGCTGTCATAGAGATACCGGTACCATCAAAACCATTTGTTGTTGAATCGAGATAGCCGTTTGCAGTGCTGTTACCCACTTCATTAAGGTGAAGGACGGCTACATAATCATTCGTCCACACATTCTCAGTTCCGTAGGTGGCGGTGCGAGCATAATCCCCCGTCGTTGTCCCGTTGTACCAAATCTTAAATGTGGTATCAGTAGTCGATAAAATCTGTGGCGCTCTAAAGTGTAGCTCACCCGTATCAAGTGTCGAAGATGCAAACACCAGTTCACGAGGTATCTCGATATTATCAGCAGTTGTTACGCGAATGTCCGTACCAACCAAGGCAGCTCCCGCAGGTGTAGTACTCCAGAATGTACTACTGAGATCAGCGAGATTAACGTACACCGGGAAATCAGTGAGGGTGGCATCGATGTTTTCTTCTTGAATAGTAATGGTATCGAACAAGGTCCAATCTGTTGCGTTCCAAACCTGCGCTACCGGTCCACCACCAAAGATCCAGTTGGTATTATTGCCGGCATTCGTACTATTTGTAGGTGTAATACCACCCACCGTCGAGGTTGCGTTACTATCACGCACATTAACATAATCCACAGTTTTATTACCGGTAATGGTGAGGTTCCATGGTGTACCAGTGGCAGTTGATCGTAGCCATACGGGCGA
The DNA here is from genome assembly GCA_019752815.1 of Patescibacteria group bacterium. Taxonomy (GTDB): domain Bacteria; phylum Patescibacteriota; class Minisyncoccia; order Phycocordibacterales; family UBA918; genus OLB19. The sequence goes on along the minus strand of JAIELQ010000014.1, from coordinate 58,971 downwards.
TCCTGCTGTCCCCTGCCACGACACCTGCGAGAACGTCGAGGTGGCGCCCGCTTGGAAGGCTACCGAGGTACTCGCGGTAATCGTCGAAGTTCCCGTGACTGAGAGTGGTGCGCCAAAGGTAATCGAACGTGAGGTGGTGCCGTTGCCGGAGGTGTTACTGAGGGTTAGGTTGCGGAAGCTACTGCTCGCTGACATCGTACCGCTGGCGACTTGTGGTCCAGTACCGTTAAATACAAAGGTCGAAGTGGAGGCTGTGAGCGTACCGAGGTTTTGGTAGTTGCCAGCAACAGAGACTGTAGTACCAGAGGCGTTTAACGTTGAGCTACCGGTAATGGTGAGGTTAGTGGTGGAGGCGTTTTGGTTGAATATCGTTTGCGGGAGAGCAACCATTGCACGATTTGTGCCGTCTTCAGCCACTGCTACGAAACGGCCGTTGCCGTAGGCAATACCCTGCCACCATTCGTCGTTTCCGGCAACTGATGAGGTTGCCCAATTAACACCATCAGACGAATATGCCAAACCGTCACCCGCCGCAAAATTACCAACCGCCACGAAGCGGCCGTTACCGTAGGTGACATCATACCAATTACCTGAAGAGATTGTGGTTGGGGTCCAGGTGACACCATCCTCACTATACTGAATTGGGGTACCGCTGAATGCTCCCACCGCCACGAAGCGGCCGTTACCGTAGGTGACACCGTACACTTTACATATACCAATAGTTGAAGATGCCCAATTAATTCCGTCAGCGGAATACATCATACTAGGACTCGAACCACAATCAGCACCTACCGCCACAAAGCGGCCGTTGCCGTAGGTGACGGCATTCCATTCATCGTTATTACCAAACACCGAAACTGCATTCCACGAGATACCATCGTCCGAATACATCACCCGGTTATCGCCACTAGACGCCCCGGCTACGAAACGGCCGTTGCCGTAAGTGATACTCACCCAGCTGTCATTATCACCGAAAACCGATACCGCGTTCCAGGTGATACCATCATCGGAATACATCACCCGGTTAGAGCCTGCAAACCCCACCGCGACAAAACGGCCGTTGCCGTAGGTAACGGCATTCCAATCGCCTGCCGTACCAGCCGATGCGGTCCACGACACCCCATCATCTGAGTACATCACTTTGTCACCACTAAACTGACTCACTGCTACAAAACGACCTTCTCCATAGGTGACATCCATCCAGGCATCATTATTTCCCGCCGGTGTCAGCGCCTGCCAGTTTTGCCCCTGACTCCGAGCATCAATAACAGTGTTCCCGAGCGCATTAGTCCCCGTCGCAGCCGAGCGCAAGTTACCCCCAAGCGTAGTCGTCGCACCGTTATTGGTATACGTACCGCGATTGATAAAATCATGCGCAATCATTAGTCTACCGTTACTCGGAGCTGTCAAAGACGCACCGGAATTAATCGTGAGCGCTGAAGTCGTACCGTTACCTATATATGTATAGGTTCCAGTAATATTGGCAAGACCGTAGTCAGGACTGTTGGTGACAGAGTCCAATGAGGTGATATTCCCGGTGATAGTTCTAGCAGTACCAGAGAGTGTAGTAGTACCAGCACGCGGGATAAAGGTGCCAGCATTAGTGAAATTACCTGACACAATCAGGGTAGAGGTTGGAGCGTATACTACTGCGCCAGGCACAATCGTAAAGTCACTCGTGGAAGCGGTCGCGGCAAATGTTAGCGGCAGCGTGCTGGAGGCGCGGAAGTTAGCCAGAGATGAAGTGCCGGTCATAGTGCCTCCGAACGTTTGCGAGTCAATCAGATTAAATTGAAAGACACTGTCAGTAAAGTTACTCGTGAGGTACATCCGTGTACCATCATTATCAAAGGTCATTTCTTCGACACCGTTATGATCCATAAATGGCGACAAATCAAAATCACCGACAATTTGGACGGTATTAAAGTCATGTGGTACCAATAACCGATACTGTCTTATAGCGCTTCCCACTTTTTGGAAGAAGCTGGTCCCATCAGCACTAATGGTACTAGCCAAGGTAAATGCTGGAGTACTATAATACCCGTCAGTGTACGTTTGTGTACTGAGGTCCCACGGGACACCCAGGGTATACTGCTTTGTTACGCCATTGTTTTGGATACCATGTACATAGAACCTCGTACCATCACGAGAGAAATCAATACTAGTTATGTTAAAGGCTGACGAAGTCGTAGCCAGAAACGACGTCGTACGGATATCCCACGGCACTGAGAGGGCATATTCGGCAATGAAATCATTATCATAATTTGTGACAAATAAGCGCATCCCATCCGGCTTAAACCTAATCGAGGTCACATTTGAAGAGACCGCTCCGACACTGGTGGCATATAGATAACTAGCGGTTGACACCTCCCACGGAATACCTAAACGGTAGGCCAATATTTGATTTGAACTAGTCTCAGTGATGTACATGAGGCTTCCGGTAGCTGAAAACTCAATTCCACGAGGTTCAAAGGTTTGCGCCCCTACAGAATATTCGTTCCCCAGTGGGGCCTGAGACAAGTCAAACCCCCGACCAGTAGCGACTATGCGTGTGGTTGGGAGAGTTGTAGTACCATTATTTGTATAATTCTCCGCTACCTCAAGTCCACTATTAGCTACAAAATTAAGCGTTGCACCTGGTACCACCGTCATATTACGCACCGATGTAGTACCGGCCCCAGCAAACGAATAATTCCCCGTTACTACCAGATTATTCAAGCTACTGGTACCGGTAGTACTCCCAGTAATACTACTACTTGTACCACTTAATACCACGGTACCGTTAAAACTCGCATGATCAAACTCACCTGTGTTGAGGTAATTACCTGCTATGCTAAGCGTAGTCGTCGGAGCCACCAAAATTGCGTTCGGATTGACGTGCAAATTGGTAGTACTCGCTGACGAGACAAACGTGCTCTTCCCACCGTCAAACACAACACTACCAAGTGATGATGACCCCGTGAGATTACCACCAATGTCTGCCCCGAGGGTGTAGAGGGCCGCGATTCGATCAGCAGTTATGGCCACCATTTTGGTACCGGTACGATCAAACCAAAAACCCTCCACATCTCGATTATTGTCTGTGATTAACTCAGTCAAAACACTGTTGCCACTGTTATCTGTCACTAGGGATGTGATATCCCACGGCGTCGTCATCCGCAAGCGATTAATAGACCCCTGAGCGCCTGCTTGTATCAGAAATTCGCCATCGGGACTGGCCCAAATAGCGTTACTTGCAATTCGTTCATTATTACTGGTTGAAGCTACGAAAACGAGACTCGTGATATCGTACGGCACCGCAAAGCGGTATTGCCGAATTCGCTCTGGCGACCGCACGGTCGAGTACAAATGTTGACCATCGTCTGACACAAAGACTGAATGCGGGAAGTTATTTGCCCCCAAACTAGTACTTGCCGTAAACGTGGCAGTGGAGAGATTCCATGGCACGCTCAGGGTGTATTCTTTAATCGTGTCATTTTGCCAGCCACTGACATACATTTTGCGACCATCCTGCACCACATGCAGACTTTCAGTCGTAATATAAAATCCATTCTCTAGATCTACAGTATGAGTGATGGAACCAGTCCGCAGGTCGTACGGGACACTGAGCGTCACTTCTTTTACTTGGTCAAAGTTAGTATAGAAAAACTTTGTCCCATCTTCAGACATAGCAATACCATTCATTGTGCTACCTACAGATTCGGTGGTCGTACTGGTTTGAAACACGGGATACTGCGTGTTGTATCCAGTTAAACCAACAAAGGTCGTAGTCGCCCCATTCGTAACCACCGTCCCATTATTGTTGTAGCTGCCGACTATCAAACCATTACGCGTTCCCACCAGTCGACCTGATGTAGCGACTACGAGACTATTAATCGTGTTTGATGCTGTTCCAAATAAATCTAATACCCCTTGAATCTCAACTTCTTGCTCGACTCTAAAATCTCTACCCAAAAACTGAGCAGTGCCGGTCGCAACCCGGAGGTCATCTGTGAAGGTGAGGGTACCGTCTCGGGACGCACTATAGCCCACATTACTATCAAATGAACTGTCAAAGAAAGTCATGTCATCGAGTTTGGTAATACTAGAGGTCGCTGAGGTGGTGGCATTTAATACGGTGACATCATTTTGATACAGTACGACATTACTTTGACTGGTGGTGCCAGAGAGTCCCATCATAAAACCCGCTGCACTGGTAGTGGCGTTATTGGTGTAGACGACGGCAGGAGTAGTGTCGCCAATACCGGCATCAGAAAGCATCACTGGCTGACCAGAAGCACTGACCGCTACAAAGCGGCCGTTGCCGTAGGTTACCGATCGCCACGTATTAGCTCCTGCTGGTGCAGACGCTACCGTCCAAGAGATGCCGTCAGTCGAATACATCGCCTGTTCACTGACAACATCACCAACACCCACCGCTACAAACCGGCCGTTGCCGTAGGTTATTGATGTCCAAGTATCGTTGTTTCCTAAAGCAGAAGCGGTAGTCCAAGAGATACCGTCAGTCGAATACATGACACGAGTGTCACCACCCTCACCCACCGCTACAAAGCGGCCGTTGCCGTAGGTTACCGATCGCCACGTATCGTCACTTCCAGCAGCTGAAACTACAGTCCAGGATATACCATCGTCTGAATACATCACCCCATCTCCAGGCTGCAGGTAATCACCCACCGCTACGAAGCGGCCGTTGCCGTAGGTTACACTTTGCCAGAAATCATTATTACCAAGAGCCGTCACTACAGTCCAGGATATACCATCGTCTGAATACATCACCCGGTCACCAGCACTACCCACCGCTACGAAGCGGCCGTTGCCGTAGGTTACACTTCGCCAACTATCATTATTGCCAGCCACTGAGGTGGTGTTCCAGACAATACCCTCATCTGAATACATCACCCGATCCCCGGCATCACCCACTGCCACAAAGCGGCCGTTGCCGTAGGTTACACTCTCCCACGAGTCGTTGTTACCGACCGCTGAAGTAGTAGCCCAGGCGATTCCGTCAGTTGAAATCATAACATTATCAACTGATGTACTACCCACGGCCACAAAGAGACCATTGCCGTAGGTCACACTTTGCCAGATATCATTATTACCCACAGCTGATACTCCATCCCAGCTCGCACCCGGTGTGGTCCCGGTAGCTATGGAAAATGTATACGCACCAGTGGCGGAGGTGGTAGTGGCGTATAGCACAGGATTTAATTGCCCTACCGCAGCCACAATCGGTACACCTGCTGGTATGGTTGCAGAACCGGTTGGACCGAGCACTCTGCCTGAAATGTTTATCACTCCGGTAGTGGTTGCGTTGCTGATACGTACAAATGGTGTTGTCTTGTAGGCTTGCAGTGGGTCCCCATTCTCAGAAACCACCCGAAGTAAATATTGTGAACCGGTCGTGGCCGTACCCGTAGCAACCAGTGTCCACTCGAGTTCGGTATAACGACTGGTAACGACTGACAACTGATTGAGCACGGCCACATCATCGGTCACCCGACCAGCCGAAAAGCCGGTTGAGGTAGCGGCAATGGTGCCCGGGGTTAGCAGTTGTGCAGTGGTTGACGGTGCCCCACTGGCTATAAACGTTGATGAGGCCAGCGCAATACTACCCGGTAAGCGGTAGTGTACACGGATAATCACGTTATCAATGTTAGCCACCCGGTTAGCTCCCACAGCAGCACCCTGGACGGCAATTGCGAGACCGAAGCCCGAGTTGTTAATATCAGCAGGCGTCCACGTCGTCCCCCACAACTCGGTTGTACTCCCGTAGGTAATAAGGTAATCGGTGGTCAACAGCCAGTTGGTGGCTGTCTGAGCAAGATTGGCAATACCTGTAGTCGTACCATTTTTTAGCAGTCGGATACTGTTGTCACGCACATTACCTGCTGCACCACCCGTCTGAGTTTTTTCTACTTCAGCCTCAATCCCCAGAATGGTTGCTCCGGCTGGAATTGCAAAACCAAGACTTGAAACCGTTAGGTTGTTAGAAGCTGTCGTACTAGAGACCGTCAAGGTCGCCCGAGCATTATCAGATGAACGAGCATTGTTTGGATTAGTCCAGGCAATCGAACCATATTGGGTATTATTGGCACCGGTTGCAGTCGCATGGGTCATCATGCCAGCCGTCCCCACGACTGGTGTATGTCGTGGCGGCACCGCAATCGTCCAGGCCACCCACTCTTCAACCGCATTCGTAAAAGTACCGGGGTCAGTTGTCGAAGACAGGAACATGGAGAATGCTGTATACGTTGAAGCACCAGTAAGGGTATTGGCCGTTATCACAATGGGTGCTGTATAGCCTGTTGGTGCCGCCGTCGCCTGTATTTGCGCATCACCCGAACGGACCACAATCCAGAGATGCTGTCTGGTTGGCCCGGCGCGATGTAAGGGTGGATTACTGCCGGTACCACTACTATCAGCCCCCGAAGCTGATGGGGCACCAGCATTTGCAATACAGTACACAACATGTGAACTTTCCTCCGACACCGGGGTTTGCACAGTGAGAGTATCGTTCCCCGTCGAATATTTCCAAAACAGCACACTCGATACGACAAGTGCATTGGAGCGTTCCGCAAATTTGGTCCAACCCTGAGAAAGCGTGGTAGTTGCCGAACCGACACCATCATAACTAACGACCGCTAACAAAAGATTTCCGGCCGTACAAGTCGGTAACGCGACAGTACGAGAGAGCACGTCCCCAGCAGTACGACTTGAAGTGGCCGCCACAATTGATGGCGCACCCTGATCAACTCCGACATCAAACCAGCTATCATCAGTAGTTTCTCGGTACTGCAGTTTAAATCCACCAAGGAGATTCTGATCAATGGTTGATGCTACCTGAGCACGCAATCGAAATGCGGTACTGGTAGGAGTGGTGAGGTTTTGGTTTTGCCCTCCACGATAACTGGCCGCAATTTCACTGCCGTCATCAGCCCGGAAACGAAACGCCGTTTGTTCTAGAATATTAAAAGCATTCGCGTACATGACTCGGTTAGTACCCGGTCCAGATCCGACTACCGTAAATCGACCATTTATGTACGTGATACTATTCCAGCTATCATTATCACCGGAAGCAGTGGTGGTGGCCCAGGTAATACCATCGTTTGAGTACATGACTCGGTCACCAGAATTACCAACTCCCACATAATGCCCATTACCATACGTGACCGATATCCAGCTATCATTATTACCGGCGGCACTTGAGGTGGCCCAGGTAATACCATCGTTTGAGTACATGACTCTATCGGCCCCGGTTCACCGCCACATATCGACCGTTGCCGTAGGTAACAGACATCCAAGTATCATCATTACCGGCAGGGGTCGCAGCGGTCCAGGCAATACCGTTACTCGAATACATGACTCGGTCACCACCACGACCAACGGCCACAAAACGACCGTTGCCAAAAGTGACACTTTCCCAATAGTCATTATCATCAGCGGCCGTGGCAGTAGTCCAGGTAACACCATCACTGGAGTACATCACTGCATGATTACCTCCCGCTACGGTACTTGACGCCACCGCAACATATACACCATTACCATAGGTAACATCATTCCAAAGATCGTTATTACCAGCGGCAGAAGTCGTGGCCCAGGTGATACCATTATCAGAATACATGACCCGGTCGATACCCAACCCTGCTCCCACTGCTAGAAAAAGACCGTTACCGAAGGTCACGCTATTCCAAATATCATTATCACCAGACACTGAAGTCGTGGCCCAGGTGATACCGTCACTAGAATACATCACCGCATTATTACCCCCGGCAACAGTACTTGACGCCACTGCAACATATACTCCATTACCGAAGGTCACGCTATTCCAAATATCATTATCACCAGCAGCTGATGGGGTGGCCCAGGAGTCAACACCGGCAGCATATGCATCATTGTGTACCACCAAAAATGAGAGACATACCCCGAACATCAGTACTAACAGTACAAAAATCCACACAGAAAATACTCTGTGTACGAGATGATTGAGTGATTGTGTTTGATTGCTGTACATATATATGTGTAATGTTCTAGATGCTGACTTTTGTTTTGTCGTGATTAATTTTATACGCCACTACCGTCTCCTCCTGTCCCGCCTTCACTACTTCCATCCCCTCCGACACTTCCTCCTTCGTCACTTGGTGGTGGAGTTTCTCCGCCCGTGTCACCACCCTCAGCTGGTGGTGGAATTTCATCACCACCACCTCCTGCCTCTCCACCTCCTTCGTCACTTGGTGGTGGAGTTTCTCCGCCCGTGTCACCACTCTCACCAGACCCACCTCCGTCGCCACTATTTTGTGGTGGCGGGTTATTACTTCCTCCGCCTTGCAACGCATCCTTGAGGTCGCGGATATCGTCCGCGGTGAGACATTCACCATCAACACAGATGCGTTCACTCGCATTAAAGACGTTCGCATACATATCTTCGATACCGTTTTGCGCACTACCAAACCATTCGGTTAACTTCGCAAATAGTCCTGTCATAAATTGTCCGGTTTGTGATTCTTCGGTAATGTCTGCTAGTTCAACCGTACTTGAAGCAATCAGTGCCAAGTCAATATTTGACCTAGTGAAGTTTTCAAAGAAGACCGTAATGCGCTTATGCTTCACACCATTAATTTCAGTCGTTACTTCGTTCCAGTTAATATCTTCTGATGCCCGGGCGATGATGTAACTAGTTGGGGCTGTTTGTGGATCACGCTCGGCATGTCCGGCAATATTTGATGAGATCAAGTAATCACCGCGTGTAATATCTTCACCTTGATCAGCCACCCACAGCGCTCCGTTACCCACCGCCATGACGAGAGTTGGGTTTGCCGTTGATTCTGCTTGTGATGGTTCGAGCACCGAGAGGTATGATCCAATGACGAGACTACTATTTTCTTCGGTTGTTTCTTCCATGCCGTAGAGGATTTCTGAGGCTGGATCATCGTTGTAACTTTGATTATCACCTGACAATTGCATCAGTGTACCCATTGGGTAGGTTGTACTGCCCGTAAGCCCAAAGTGACTACCGGTAAACGCGTTGTATGACACTGTTGCGCCAGCGATACTGACACTGCCTTGGACTGCACCCGCACTGTAGAACTGTAAGACAGCGCCGTCGTTACTGCGACCGAGATTCATCGCTGGATTCGCTGAACGGTTGATACTAGCAAAACCATTAGCTCCGAGGTACATTCCCACCACATTATTAGCGGCTGGGTCAGTGTTGGTTGAATTGATACTAATATCACCGAGCGTAAACATTGTTCCGGTAGACGCAACGTTGAAACGACTTGATCCTGCCACTTGTAAATCCACGAACTTACCCGTAAATGAACCGGTACCGTTACCCAGATTCATCGTCAAACCAGTTCCTGAAAACACTGAAGTATCCTGGAACAACGAGAGCAATCCGGCACTCGTGATCGTTGATGAGTATCCGCGAATGGCGTTACCTTGCGTTGTACCGCCCGTTTCAAAGTATCCTCCTGCTGGTTCAAACACACTACCCGCGTCGGCACTGGTGAATCCACGAACACCGAATGTTCGTGCAAATCCAGAGAGTGCCGTGTTTTCACCTTGGGTATTTGAGCCCCGGTTGGTTTGCACTTCGAGTCCTCGCACCGTATTACCCCGTGTCGTACTGTCTTCCACGCGGAACATACTACCGACATACGTTGTGGTAGCAGTTGTATTGAGTCGGCTGTACGCCAACTCACCAAATTGTACGGTACCACTCGCTGCATTGGTCGATGTGTAGTAGCGGTTAAGTCCCGCTGTACCAGCCACCGCAAAATTGTTTACATCCAAATTAAATCGCGAATCTACTGAGGTGGTGCCCATCTGCACTAAACCGTTAATAGTTGTAGTAGCGAGGGTTGTCGTACCAATAAATGTACTTGTACCGGTCACATTTAGATTGAGGGTTGAGAGTCGTGAACCATCAAAAGTGAAGTTCGCACTATCCGTCAAGGCAGTCGCTCCTCCATTAGTAAACATTACCCGATTGGCGGTGTATGAAGACGGAGTATCAGTTAAAGCGAGGAAGGTAGACGCTCCGCCACCTGAGAAACCAAGTGTCGAAGTTGCCACCCAGCGAGTACTAGTACCCGTTGACTGCAACACCATACCCAAGGTACCTGAAGCATTAGTTGAATCGAGGAAGGCGCCGGCGAGAGCCAGTCGAGTGATAGAAGTGGTGGCAAGGGTTGAGGTGCCGAGGATTGCGAGCGTGCCAGTGGCGGTGAGGTTGCCACCGAGGAAGGTGTTACCTGAGACGGTGAGGCGTGAATTTGGTGTTGTAGTACCGATTCCAACATTACCACTAGAGGTAATGCGCATTTGCTCAACAACACCACCTGCACTTGGTGTATCAGTATTAAAGCGAAGTGAACCAGCGGCATTATCTCCCACATCAGTCCAGGCATCAATACTCCCCGCATCCATAAAGTTTATCTGGCCCATGCTGGAATTTGTTAATGGAGTAGCCCGATCAAATTGCAGTGCTGCAGACTCAAATTGGCCCACACCCTCCTCTTCAATTAAGAGCATTGTTGGCCGGCCAGAAGTGCGGGTACCAACAATGGCCATACGTGGAATGTCTCCATTATTGTTCTCGGTTATGAGACTCGAACTTCCCACTACAAATTGTCGATTTAGTGTATTGGCATACACTAACGCGCTACTACTTGTCCCAACGCGGAAATCACCCCATACATCAAGCCGTGATGCTGGTGTCGTTGTACCAATACCAATATTGCCATTAGTATCAATAGTCATACGCATCGCATCATTAGTCATAAAACGGAGTGGGATACTACCTCCTAAACTTTGTGTCCCTACTACCATCTCAGTTAAACCAACACTCATATATCCCGCTCGCTCAGACGCTCCGTTACCGGCCACACCAGCAAAGAAAGCACGACCTGTTGAGCTATTTGTACCTCTAAGAATATATTGGGCATCCCCGAATCCAAACTCCTGCTGAGCAAGTGACCCTACAATACTTAACACACTACTAGGGGTAGTAGTACCTATCCCCACATTCCCCGCAAACGTCGAAGTACCGGTAAATGTTGAGGTGCCGGTCACATTAAGGTTGAGGGTTGAGAGTCGTGAACCATCAAAGGTAAAGTTTGTCGAGTCTGTTAGTCGCCCTCCAGTAGTAATAAACGGCACCCGACCTGAAGTCAGTCCGGTAATCGCAAAGTTAGTTGTAGTGGCGTTAGTCGTTGTCGCGTTTGTGGTGCTTGAGTTCGCGAAGATACTGGTGCCGGTAAACGTCGGTGACGCTGATAACACAAAGCTTCCAGTACCAGTCACTCCGGTCACGTCTGAGATGAGGGCGTCGAGTTGAGCGATGGTGGTGAAGGCGGCAGAAAAGCCGAGGGTTGAAGTGGCAACCCAACGAGTTGAGGTGCCGGTTGATTGGAGGATTTGACCAAGGGTACCCGCCGAATTTGTTGTGTCACGCAGTGCAGCCGAGACAAACAAATCTGTCACGGTAGTGGTGGCGAGGGTGGTGGTGCCTGAGATACCAAGAGATCCTGTTACAGTAAGGTCACCCAATGCAGTAATGACTGGACTAATTATAGTAGTCGAAGTGGCTGCGAAGATACTAAATACGCCTCCGAGACTCACATCAATACTACTAGAATCATCACCACTAGCCAAGAAAATATTGTTTGAACTAATCATAACAAGATCTTCAGTGCCTAACGAATTTGTTCCATAAATTCTGCCCGCTCCGCCAAAGTTGATACCATACTCAAGTGAAGGATTACCCCCTAGAGTGAGGAACTGGGTACTACTTGAGTAAGTAAAGTTGTCATTATCAACTAAGGCAGTCGCTGCACCATTCGTAAATGGAATTCGATTAGCGGTAAATACATCCGGTGTGTCGGAGAGAGCAAGGAAGTTTGAAACCCCGGTTGCAAAACCAAGCGTTGAGGTAGCAACCCAGCGAGTTGAGGTGCCGGATGATTGCAAGACCATACCAGAAGTGCCACTGTCATTCGTTGAATCAAGGAACGCTCCAGCGAGAGCGAGTCGAGCGATAGAAGTGGTGGCGAGGGTGCTGGTTCCGAAAATAGCGAGGGATCCGGTAGCAGTGAGGTTACCACCAAAGAATCCAGCACCTGCAACGGTAAGTTTTGCCGATGGTGAGGTTGAGCCGATGCCGACGTTGCCAGTGGCAACCACCAAACCAGGACCAGTGTTATTACCGAGCAATGTAGAAGACGCGGTACCTATAATGGTAAGTCCGCCGTTAATTATCGAATCATGCCCGACTGACAGTTTGCCTCCAACAGTAATGTCGTTTCCAACGATCAAATTACTATCGAAATTTGCCTCCGTTGCTCCCAGAGCACCCGCAAATAGTGACGAGAAATCAGAGCCGTTAATATCGACAATCTGGAGTCCAGCTGTATTGTCACCAGCATACAAATACCGACCCGCGATGGCGACATTGTTCATAATTCCAGTTGTAACAAATGACTGGAGAATAAATGGAGAAGTTGCATTTGAAACATCAATCACCTGGAGACTACTTGAGAAGTCTGAGAGATATGCAATACCACCCGCTACCACCACATCGTTAGCGGTGCCTGGTGTATCAACTGAACCAGCGAGGGTTGGAATTGCTGGATTACTAATATCTACGATTTGCAGACCCGAACCACCATCTGCGACGTACGCATAGCGGCCCACAACATACACACCCGTCGCATTATCAGCAGTATTAAACGTACTCATCAAAACCGGTACCGCTGGATTGGTCACATCAATAATCTGAAGACCGGCAAGTCCATCTGCGACATATGCGTAGCGGCCAACCACCGCCACATCAGTTGCAAATATACCCGTAGTGTCATAACTCACTACCAAGGTTGGGTTACTTGGGTTACTGATATCAACAATTACTAAACCAGTGGTTGCATCAGCGATGTACGCGTACCGGCCAGACACATCAAGACCTTCGGCGTTATTTGTATCATATGTTCCAACCAATGTCGTACTGGCTGGATTACTAATATCAATAATCTGTAGACCGCTCGCACCATCTGCGACGTACGCATAGCGTCCAACCACTTTCACGTCATATGCGTTACCAGACGTATTAAAGGTACCCTCAAGAGACGGGCTACTTGGTCGCGAGATATCTATAATCTGCAGACCAGCAGAACTATCAGCCACGTACGCATAGCGTCCAGAAACCGCTACTCCGTTTGCACTCCCACTCGTGTTAAAGGTGCCCGCGACACGAAGATTATTAGGCGTAGTAGCGACCACACCGCCACCGGCGAGTGTAATCAATCCTGCTGATGTTGTGGTGCCGATGTTAATTCGACTAAAAGTACTGGTGGCAAAGGTTGAGGTGCCAGTGAATGTTGAAGTGCCAGTTACTGCGAGATTAAGTGTCGACAATCGTGTCCCATCAAAGGTAAAGTTCGCACTGTCAGTCACCGCGGTAGCCCCTGAATTAGTAAAGAAGATACGGTTGGCAGTGTATGAAGATGGTGTATCAGTTAGCCCGAGGAACGTCGACAACCCACTCAAACCAAGTGTCGAGGTAGCCACCCACGTTGGCACCCCACCAACCACCGAGAGTACATTACCGGTTGAGCCGATAGTTCGATTAGCGAGTGTGTTCGCGCCAGAGGCATAAATCAAATCACCAGTAGCATATGAGGAAAGTCCGGTTCCACCACGAGTAGCAGCCAGTGTGCCGGTGGTGTCAGACAGCGCGATACCGAGGGTTGAGGTAGCGATGGTAGATACGTTGCCTGCGGTACCAAATAAGAGACCAGAGAGTGAACCGATCGCGAGGGAGGAAACGCTAGTTGTAGCGAGAGTTGAAGTACCAGTCACGGTGAGTTGTCCGGAGTTCGTAGTACTCGCAAATGATGCGGTCCCTGTAAATGTCGGTGAGGTTGAAAGCACAAAGCTGCCGGTACCGGTCACGCCGGTCACGTCAGTGATGAGGGTGTCGAGTTCCGCAATGGTATCAAGTGAGGTACTGGAGATCTTGCCGTTAAAGGTAGTCCAGTCAGCACTGGTTAAGAGTCCACGTGCAGACGGGCCGGCGTTCGGAATATTAAGGGTAACGGTACCACCAAGAGTTGATGAGGCACTACTGAAACTAATATCTGATCCGGTACTGGTGGTTGCAAATGATAACCATGGGGTGGCGATGCCGGCATTGGTGAGCGCTCCAGTGATACTTGGGGTGTAGGTGATGGTGTTGCCGGTGGCGGTGATGGTGGTACCAAGGGTGAGACCGTTAAATGAGCCGGTTGAGGTGGCAAGGGTGATAGTTGGGCCTGATTGGATTTGACCAGCTGGACCAATACCGGTGATAGCAGAAGTAAGGAGGCCGAGTGATGAGGTGGCGACCCAGCGAGTTGAAGTGCCGGTTGATTGGAGGATTTGGCCGAGGGTGCCGGAGGCGTTGGTGGCGTCGCGGAAGACGCCGGTGAGGGCGAGGTTAGAGATGGTGGTGGTACCAGTTATTGTGAGATTGCCAAATAATGCCGCGTTTCCAGCCACCGTCAGTGCGTTACTTGAAGTTGACGTGGTACCGATTGTTAGAGACGTTCCGACATCAAGCCTTCGGGCAATTGAAGCATCGAGACCAAAAGCGACTCGACCAGCGACATTAAGATTGCCGGAAATATTTGCTTGCAGGGCACGTAATTGTTCAGCGTAGAGGGCGCCCGATTGAACAGATGGTGCAGTGAGTCCAGATAGTTTGATAATTGCTAAGCCCTGAGTCGGAACCTGTCCACCCACATAGGCATACTGCCCTTCAATATCAAAATCATAGATCGTGCTGGCTCCAAGACTTACTCGACCCTGCTCAATAATCTGCGTACTCGAAGAAATATCATACGCGATAAAAGCCCGGACTGAGTTACCCGTCACATATAAGGTCTCGTCCACCGCCATCATGTCACTGACCGAGGTCGTAATATCAATCGAGGTCAAGAGTTGGATACTAGTCGGGTTAGTCGTTTGGTAGACATACAATTCTCGGTTACCACTGACGTTCGCACCGAGGTACACCCGGTCGTTAGTCGCGGTAATAGCAGTTGGTGTTGATGAGGCAGCAGCCGTACCCAGGAGAGTCGGCACGACAGGATTTTGAATATTATAAATGCGCAAAGCAGCGGTAGTACTCGCAAGTGCAAGATAGAGTTTGTTTTGGTGTACTGATAAATCAGTGACCGCTGCTCCTGCATTAATGATGGCAATTTGTTGTGGGTTGATACGGTTTGTGATGTCATACACAACCACAGATGTCGTCGCACTATTAGTGCCCACAAAAATGTAGTTTCCATCCACAACTGCTTCTCGCGTTGTTTGTCCCATATCAAATGTTCCGACTGTGACTGGTGCACTTGGATTAGAAATGTCTTCAACTTCGCCAATAGAACTGAGTCCACCAAACATATACAAGTAATTTCCAACTTTAACTAGATCCCCCGAACTCGGTGCACTAGTCTCACTAAGGATACGTGGGCTTTGTGGATTACTAGCGTCAACAATATGTAAATCAGTCGCTGGATTATTAGATACTCCATACACAATGCCATCTTCAACTACGAGACCGGCCTGACTATCAGTGAGTGTGTCGAGCTGTCCGACAATACGGAGCCCGCTTGGAAGTACATCAATTGAACCCCCGGCAATCGTCAGCGTCTCAGTAGTTGAAGCTGTACTGGTGCCAATAGCAACGCGACCGGTAGTCGCATCAGCCGTAAACACTGGACTGAGACTCGATGAAACTACCCCAAATGTACCCGCCACCGTGAGGAGATAGGGCTGGGTGGATGTTCCGATTGAAACAGCACCTAAAAGCGATGACGTGCCACTCGCACCAAAGTTAACTGTCGACAAACGTGTCCCATCAAACGCCAAGTTCGCCGAATCAGTAAGTCGTCCACCAGTTGTGATAAACGGTACCCGGCCAGAAGTCAGCCCGGTAATAGTGAAGTTCGTGGTGGTGGCGTTGGTAGTGGTGGCATTGGTGGTACTGGAGTTAGCAAAGATACTGGTGCCGGTGAATGTCGGTGACGCCGACAATACAAAGCTGCCGGTACCGGTCACGCCGGTCACGTCAGTGATGAGGGTGTCGAGTTGCGCAATGGTGGTGAAGGCAGCGGAGAGCCCCAATGAACTCGTCGCCACTTGTGTCCAGGTGTTACCGGCTCCACCAATCAGCAGTTGGTTTTGGGTAATGGTGGAGAGTCCGGTTCCGCCACGAGTAGCAGCTAAGGTGCCGGTGGTGTCTGCGAGTGCAATCGCGAGGGTTGAGGTAGCGATGGTAGATACGTTGCCTGCGGTACCGAACAAGAGACCTGATAGTGAACCGATAGCGAGCGAAGAGACAGTGGTAGTGGCGAGGGTGGAGGTGCCAGCAATGTTCAGAGAGCCGGTAGCGGTGAGGTTACCCGCGATAAAGGCATTCCCACCCACTGTTAATCTAGCTGATGGTGAGGTTGAGCCAATCCCAACATTTCCACCATCGAGCACACTAAAGACTTCAGTACCGCCATCAAACAAATTTAAAATATCACCGGTGCCGCTTTGCGTAATAGTAAGCAGGGTTGATGCTGAGGTGGTTGCGATCGTACCAATGCGATCATTTCGCAACAATGATGTTGAGGCTACTCCACCTACCGTAGTCGCGTTATTTGCCTCAAAGGCAGCTGGTGTTGCACCTAGGACCTTGCGCGGGGTCATTTCTGAATCAGCCTCAACGGTTACTCCCAGATACAGCGTTTGATTAAAATCAACGCCGGCAAGCGAATTGACACTACCGAGCATTACTGAGAACAGACCGTTGTCGACAATTACTTCATTCACACCGGTACGGGTTTCTGTCCAGATGGCAGTCCCACCGACGTCAGTCGTGTACAAGCTAAATTCCATTTGGTACCCGGCGTCTGCGACGGCGACGTTGCTGGCGTTAGTGAGTTTACCTTGGTAGTTAATCTGCAAATTAGGCGCCGCCCATACTACACTCACCAAACTCGCCATGAAATAAATCCCTAAAATCAAAAGGAGTCCTGAGGCTATCAGTACGGTACGTGATTTATTTTTTGACGGGTAAAAACTCATATTTTAAAAAGACGTAGTCTCAGGCACGCGCACAAACGGTAGCTCGGACGTACCATCAGCCGAACGCACAAAACCAGTTGTCGTACTGGTTATTACCACGGTCACATCATCCGAAAACAGATCCTCAACCGTTGCTTTGTCGCTTGGTTGCAGGGTTGGAAACAAGACAATTCCCCCATCCATCGGGATAGATTCTTGTGATTCAACGACCAACCCCTCGGTCCACACCGCGGCATTTTCCCGTGAGGAAGCAGGCACCAAAGCACTTTGTGTAGACCCGACGACATCAAGATAACCGAGAGTTTCTGCAATCGAAACTGGCTTTGCACCTGTAAGCAAATTAGCGTTTGTGTAAAAAAGATAGCCAGGAAATGATCCTCCCAAAAGCATAATAAGCGTTAACACCAGACTTTGAGTGCGGGCCAAATATTGACGAGTGTTAATATTTGAAACTTTTTGAGTATAAAAATCTTTAACCTCTAAATCATTTTTTCGCGACAAACTAAGGATTTTTTTCTTGACCGAATCTTCAAGAGTTGAATGTTCTGCGAAGTTTAAAAGTGACGCTCGACTGACGTACCATTCACGATCAATTTGCTCGGCAACAATCTTGCCTTCGCGAGCCAGTCGACCGATGTAATCACGCGAGTATGAGACGAGTGTGACTGCTACCGAGAGCGGTATCGAGTCAGATTTTTTTACTAAACTTTTCGCAGACATAAAAAACTGTTATACCTATTATTTTATAGGTAAAACGGTAATTTTGATGCCCCCTAATGTTAATAACTTTCTACTATTTTTGAGACCGCTTCAATGACAGTTGCGGGTGAAAATTTCACTGACTGACGAAACTGCAAACCGTCGGTTTCTGCATAACTGACGAGACCCAACATCACTACACAAACTACCAGCGCAGTAGTGACTAACACGGGCACCACAATGAATCGCACTGCCGGTTTTGGAATGTCATTTGTTTCTGCACGTGCTACCACAGGCTGATAAATTACAGTAGCAACTTTGAGAGGTGGAACTACATTGCGTACCTGGTTTTTAGGTACTTGCCTAGACTCAACGTGATGAACCCTCACTTTTGGATGCGTGACCCCTGTTTGATCGGGATTTGTAGCGATTACAGCTGTTTTTAGAACAGATTGAGGTGCAAATTGAATATGCTCGGCCCTAACCGGCTCAACTTCAGTGAACAAATCAGGGTCATCGAGCGAATCGACCTTTAAATCGCCCCGCAACAACACCTCGGGCAATTCTTCAAATGCAAGCTTTTGTGAAGCTTTTTCACCTAAAGAAACACTTATTTTTTGTGCTTTTTCAATTGTTTTAGTTTCCAACTCAGCAGGATTGTGTGCAACTTCAGGCTTTGGTTTTATAGACACATGGGGTTCAAGTAATTCTTCGTCCTGATGATAGGTAGAGACTAGACCAGCACCACGTGATTCAAAATTATACGTTTTAGGTTCTGAATTTTGCAATAATGATCGATGAACTGACTTTGAAAGCACTGGTCGCACTTCACGGCGTAATGCTACTGGGTGAGCAGCACGATCTGAAACTAGGCTTTTATTTATAGTTATCTCGGCTGAACGAGGCGTAGAATATCGATCACTTTTGTGACTTTGAAGCGTGACTTCATTTACAAACCAGGCACGCCCGATTAGTTTAGCGTCAACTTTGCCACTCCGACACAGTTGGCCGATATAGTCTGTAGTATAACGGTGCTTTTTTGCAAGAGCAGTCGCTTTTACGTAGGTAACTCCATTATCTTCAATAGTTTCCATTACCGTTAGTATACCAGAAACAAAAAACACCTAGCCGAGATGGCTGGTGTTTAGTGTTGATAAATCTATTTATCTTGTTTAGGCTAACTCGGTTTCAAAAGTGGTCTTAAGTGTGACGGGATCTACCGCTCCTTTTGTCTGCTTCATCGCCTGACCCAAGAGGAACTGTAGGGATGCTACTTTGCCACCTTTATATTCAGTCACCACCGTTGGGTGAGCATCGATAATATCCCGTACCAAACCGAGTAATTGTTCTGGAGTAAATGATGACAGAAGGTTGTGCTCATTAGCATACACAACCGGGTCAGTATCCTGTAAACCTATCGCAATAATGATATCTTTAGCCACGCGTGACGAAATCTTTTTAGCATGAACCATAGTGATCAGCAGTCCAAAATTCGTCGGGCTAAGTACAGCATCATCAGCCGAAGCTCCCAAAAGCATTTGCGAAAAGTCGGTAAGTAAATAATTAGCCGCAACCACTAACACTTCATTCGATAATTGTAAGTCCACCAACGCATCAAAATATCTAACGAGGACATCACTTTGCATCAAAACCTCTACTTGATTACTCGTTAATCCGATATCACTATATTTTAAACGCTTTTCTTGTGGTAATTCTGGCATTATCTCGGCTAGACGAGTGTCTGAAAATGCCTCATAAACGTCAATTTTCATCTTTGGCAGGTCTGGATCTGGGAAGTATCGATAGTCTTTAGCTGTTTCTTTTGAGCGCTGACTGAATGTCTTGCCTTTGACTTCATCCCACCCACGAGTCTCTTGGGCAATTGTCTCCCCTTTCTCGAGCAGTTCTTTTTGCCGTTCGATCTCAAATGCAATTGCCCCCTCCACTGATTTAAATGAGTTTAGATTTTTTACCTCAACTTTTGTACCCAAGGTGGCATCAGCGCTAATAGAAATATTAGCTTCAACGCGCATCTCCCCCTTCTCCATATTGGCGTCCGAGATGCCTAAAGTCCGTAATAATAATTGCAACTCTTTTGCAAAATTTCCAGCTGTCTTGGCGTCATGGATTACCGGTTCAGTCACCAGTTCCATCAGTGGAACCCCGGCCCGGTTAAAATCAACCAGACTCTCCTCCCCTTTATCATGTTGACTGCGAGCCGTGTCTTCTTCTAGATGGACTCGTGTTAATTTGACTCCACCCAATTCTCCGCCCGTTACAAATGGAAATGCGTACTGACTAATCTGGTAGGCCTTTGGGATGTCCGGATAAAAATAATTTTTTCGGTCAAACTCAGCGTAGGAAGCGAGCGTCCCCCCGACGGCTTTTCCGAAAAGAAGCACGTGTGCGATGGCAGTTTCGTTCGCCACCGGAAGTGTGCCAGGGTGTGCCATGCAGACGGGACAAATATTTTGGTTTGGTTCGCTGTCGTGTGGACTATTTTTACATCCGCAAAACATTTTACTAAGTGTTTTTAATTCGGCATGGACTTCAAGTCCGATCGTTGGTGTGTACATGGGGGTAATTTTACGCGGTACGTAAGTGCTGCACAAGGGTATCCTGGAGATTTTTTACTCCTTCTCCACTTTCTGTAGATATAACAAAGACACGTTTCTCAGAGCTGTCAATAAACTTTTGTATAGCGTCTAATTGGTGTTGATTTGCAAGGTCTTTTTTAGTAAAAATAATCCATTCTTCTTTTTCTAGCAAGTCTTTGTGGTATGAAGATAGCTCATTTAAAATGGTGTAGTACTCTTTTACTGGGTCTTCATGCTCGAGTGACACGAGGTGCATGAGCATTTTTGTTCGAGTAACGTGACGCAGGAACGTATGCCCCAACCCCTTCCCCTGTGAAGCACCCTCAATAAGACCTGGGATGTCCGCAATAACAAACCCAAATAAATCTCCTAGGTGTGGTTGTAAGGTGGTAAACGGGTACGCTCCGACAGCACTCTTGGCGTTGGTAAAGGTATTTAAAAGCGTCGACTTGCCGGCATTTGGTTGCCCAATTAACCCAACATCAACGACGAGCGTCAGCTCAACTTTGAGCTCTCCCTCTTCGCCAGGCTTCCCTTTTGTAGTTTCTTTTGGTGATCGGTTAGTAGATGATTTAAAGTGTTCATTACCCAAGCCTCCCTGACCACCTTTAAACACTCGCTCACGCACACCCTCGGTAAAAAACTCGTAGGTACGGTTACGTTTAACATCAGTCACAATGGACCCTACAGGAACTTTAATAGTCAGGTCCTTGGCACTACGGCCGTGTTTACTGCCGTTTTGTCCATCCTCACCGTTATCAGCTTCAAATACAGGGTCACCCGTATACTTAGAAAGGAGCCCTAGATCACGAACAGCCTCGACATAAATGTCGCCCCCATTTCCCCCATCGCCACCCGCCGGCCCTGCCATAGCAACGAATTTTTCATGTCGCCACCGTTCTACCCCGTCCCCTCCCTTACCGGCTTTGGCAAATAGTGTTAATTGATCTACAAACATAGCCCTAAGTAATACCATTAATATACCGAATTAGCAATGACTCGGCTTATTTTCCGCGATTTTAGGCTACGGTCAAACCTTCAATAAATGACTAAAGTTCTAGGTGAGGAAGCGAACTAAAGAGCTTCCGCAAGACTCATTGAGTTAGGTTGTGAACTTGAGAAACAACCTAGCCAATGAGTGGACAGCTTCTGTAAGAAGGGCAAGGGAAATATCGACGAAATGCGGTCCAGCGATTTTCCTTAGGAGGAAAAATCGGGACATTATCTAATTTTTAGGAAGAGCTTTGCTCGACCATAAAAATGGGTATGCCCTTGTGGTGAAATTCAGAATAATCGCTACGCTCGTTTCTTCATTCACCGTTTGAGAAAGTTCGAGAGCTACTTTTTGAGTACCCATCCGTTAGCGATAAACTCAGCCGCTTTTTTATACTTTAATTCTTTTGTTTCTGTTCCATTGGTAATGGTAACGATATCATTGCGATTTGGTTCATCAGGTGCCACTGCAGGCTTGTTCGTTGGTGCGGTTTCGCTCTTTTGGGTACTACTGGCGATAACTGCTTCGGCTTGTTTTTGCAGTGCCGCTGCTTCACGTTCAACAATTTGTGGCACCATTTTTGGTAGCACTTCCATTATGCGGGAAAGGACTGCTGCTTTCATTTCAGCAAATAATCGGGTACCTTCAGTGCGGTATTCAACCAGTGGATCACGTTGACCGTAGGCGCGCAAATTCACACTGTTACGAGTGTAGTTCATTACTTCAAGATGCTCTACCCACAGGGTATCAATCATTTGCAGGGCCAGTCGCTGGAAAAGCTTCATGAATTGCTCTTCACCTAATTCAGCTCGTTTGGCTGCTACTGCAGCCGCTGCCTCATCCGAAAGGGCAATCAATTCCGACAACACTGCAGCCACTTCTTCTTCGTCACCGACGAGTAATTTTCGTCTGCGAGCATAGGTTGCGATACGTTGCTGATTTAGAATATCATCGTACGCCAACACTTGCTTGCGGGCATCAAAGTGGAAACCTTCAATACGCGTTTGGGCTGATTCAAGTTGCCGCGATATCATCTTCATTTCAATAGGTTGATCTTCTGGAATACCAAATGTGCCCATGAGGCGTTTAACACGCTCCCCACCAAAAATACGCATGAGCGAGTCTTCCATCGAAACGAAAAATTGAGTCGTTCCTAAATCTCCCTGCCGTCCTGAACGGCCGCGTAACTGGTTATCGATGCGACGCGCTTCGTGTCGCTCAGTACCGAGGACAAATAGCCCACCGAGCGCTTTAACAGCGGCTGCTTCTTCTTCAGTCGCAGTTGGGCCACCGAGCTTAATATCTACCCCACGACCGGCCATGTTGGTGGCGAGCGTTACGGCACCCATTCTCCCGGCGCCCGCAATAATTTCACCTTCTCGTTCGTGATTTTTAGCGTTAAGCATCTCATGTTGTACTCCGGCTTTAGAAAGTGCTGCCGACAACCGTTCGTTTGATTCAATGGATGCGGTACCAATCAAGAGCGGCTGTTTGGTCGCATTCACCTCCTTCACCCGATTAATAATAGCGGTAAATTTCCCGGCTTCATTTTGGTAGATTAAATCGTTTAAGTCAGTTCGCTGTACCTTACGGTGAGTTGGCACTGGTACTACTTCTAGTTTATACACGGTATAAAACTCTTCTTGTGAGGTAAGGGCCGTTCCCGTCATGCCTGCCAACTTATCATACATACGGAAATAGTTTTGGTAGGTTACCGAGGCATAGGTACGTGATTCACGTTGTATCTGCACTCCTTCTTTGGCTTCAACGGCTTGGTGCAACCCATCAGACCAGCGACGACCCGGTTGCATACGTCCTGTAAACTCATCAACAATAACTATCTCGTTATCACGCACCACGTACTCTTTATCAGCGTTATATAGAGCCTTGGCTTTGACCGCTGTTTCCAAATGGTGCACATACTTAATACCTTTGTCGGTATAAATATTTTCAACACCCAGCATTTTTTCGGCCGCTTCGATCCCCGCATCAGTTAGCGTAGCGCTACGGAGTTTTTCATCTACAGTAAAGTGTTCGTCTTTTTTTAAATTCCGGGCAATGGAAGCAAACAGCTCATAGAGATTTTCTGAGTCTGCTGCCGGAGCTGAAATAATTAATGGTGTTCGGGCCTCATCAATTAAAATTGAGTCGATTTCGTCAATAATGGCGAAGTGATGGCCGCGTTGTCGTACATGCTCTGCCTCAAATTCAATATTGTCACGAAGGTAGTCAAACCCAAACTCACTATTGGTACCGTAGGTAATATCAGCAGCGTAGGCTTCTTTGCGAGTACACGGACGCAGAAAATCATACACAATTTTAAATGAACCGGTCTCATCACGCTGTGCATCTTGCTCTGAATGTGTTGGGTCATACAAATATGATCCGCTGCCATTGATAATACCGACACTCAAGCCCAAGGCAGCATAGATTTGTCCCATCCACACCCCGTCACGTCGTGCCAAGTAATCGTTCACAGTTACGACATGAACTCCATTACCACTAAGGGCATTTAAATACGCCGGCAACGTCCCAACGAGGGTCTTACCTTCTCCGGTACGCATTTCAGTAATTTTTCCCTGATGCAACAAAATACCTCCTAAGAGCTGTACATCAAAATGTCGCATGCTCATCGTTCGCTTGCTCGATTCGCGCACCAGCGCAAATGCCTCGACGAGCACATCATCAAGTGACTCACCGTTTTGCACACGCTCCTTAAGCGATTGAGTGCGGGCAACAAGCTCAGCATCAGTTAACTTCACAGTGTCAGTCTCTTGCGCATTAATCGCGACCACTAACGGTGCTAAAAGCGCCAACTCACGCTCGTAGCTTGGACCAAAAAATTTATCTAAAAATGACATAATCCGCCTAGTATATATGGTTTTGAACCTAAACACAAAAAAGCAAAATCGCTCCCGGAGGAGCGATTATGCTATAAAGCGCACGCGCAAATGTTTTATTTCTTGCGTGCTGGTGCTTTTTTTGC
The DNA here is from genome assembly GCA_019752815.1 of Patescibacteria group bacterium. Lineage (GTDB taxonomy): Bacteria > Patescibacteriota > Minisyncoccia > Phycocordibacterales > UBA918 > OLB19. Next base: position 34,589 of record JAIELQ010000014.1, on the reverse strand, counting down.
TGCCTTCTTTACTACTTTCTTAGTAGCTTTTTTTGCTACTTTCTTTACCGCTTTCTTGGCTACTTTCTTTACAGCCTTCTTAGCTACTTTCTTTACCGCTTTCTTGGCTACCTTCTTTTTTGCTACTGCCATAAAATTTTTGTGGTGAGATTTTTAGTGATTAAATTTCGACCGCATGACACCCTCTTTATTTTTCAAAGAACTTATCAATGAGAAATGTCTGCTTACTAGTATTATCCCTCGTAAAAATAGTTAGCACAATTTTTTTTAAAATAAAAATGTGGATAAGATTTTTTTGTAAAAAATATTTTTTATTTTTTTAAAATTATATTTCAGTCACTTCTTGAGAAATTTTTATTGCGGTGTGTGCAAAAACTTTTTCAGAAATTATTTTTACAAAATTTTTTATGTCCGTAGTTGTTGCACCAGCTTCTGCCACCAACACTAACGCCTGCTTCTCATACAATCGTACTGGACCAATTGCAAAACCTTTGAGTCCACAAATTTTATCCAGCACATAGCCTAACGATATTTTAGTCTGTCCATCGCTGCTCGGATACATTGGTAATGCAGGGTATTTTAATGCTAACTCCTGTGCATGCGCGTGGGGTACCATGGGGTTTTTAAAAAACGAACCGGCCGTGCCCACAATAGTCCAGTCAGGAAATTTCTCTGCACGGATGGCAATGACCGTAGTGCGCACATCACGTGGGAATGGATTCTTTGGTGTCCGCTGTGCTAAATCTGCATACGCAATTTTTGGATTGGGATTTTTGTGCAGTATGAACGTAACACTCAATATGATTAGATTATTTTTTTCTTTAAAGATTGAATGTCGATACGAAAACTGACAATCAGAATTTTGTAGTGTGATAATTTTATTTGTATTTGTGTCGAATACTATTACTTCACTAATCACATCAGCAACTTCAACGCCGTAGGCTCCAACATTTTGTACTGGCGTCGCACCCACACTCCCGGGAATATGAGACAGGTTTTCGAGGCCCCACAATTGTCTCGCTACTGTAGCTTCCACGAGCACATCAAGCACTTCCCCGGCTGCCACGGTCACCGTGTACGTGGTCTCATCCAAAGTCGTATAGGTCACTCCAGCCAGCTTCATCTGTATCACTACCCCCGGGTAGCCTGCGTCAGGTACCAGCATATTTGAACCACCACCAAGGACACAAAAAGGCAGTTGCGCTTGCTTTGCAAACGCAACTGCCTTTTTTAGATCTTCGGTATTTTCAACGGTAACAAAGTATTCAGCATCGCCACCCGTTTTTAATGTCGTGTACGGTGCCAAAGCCACCTTTGATTGAACCTGATACGACATGACTGTGAGACCTACTGACAACCAACTTCTGGAGACACTCCTTTTGCAATGTTAGCACTGAAACACTCTGCGGCAGTACTAAACGACGGCACGGCTGTTTTAGCGCGCGTTAGTGTCTCGATAGCTTTATCGTTTTGTTTAAGTTGGTAGTACACAAAGGCAAGGCTCGCCCAGTCCTGGGCATTACTACCATTGTTTGTAACACGCGCTTCGTAGAGTGTGGCGAGGGTGGCATATTCGCCCGCTGCATTCACAGCACTTAAAACAAAGTCGCTTGCTGCCAATCGAGCCGTGAACTCGGGAGTTGATTCAGTAATGAGTGTTTGTGCCATTGCTGGCTCTTTGGTATAGAACAACGATGCAATGTAATACTCTTTGGCTTCGTCATTGGTTGTATCGAGCTCGTACGCTTCTTTAAAGAAATCCCGCGCGCCAGTGTTGTTACCCAACGACAATTCAATTGCCCCTTGTTGTAGGATAATTGCTTGCTTACCTGGCGAAAGAGACCGTGCGGTAGCCATTTGTTCTTTAGCCTTCTCAATATTTCCCGTAGCCCGGTAGTAACTTGCTAGAAATACATGGAGTCGAGCATCGCCTGGTTTTTCTTCTACCATCTTAAGCAACTCTGTCTCAGCCCGGGTCATGAATTTTTCTTTTGTAGCCGGATCCACACCTTCAGTCGTTTGGGCAATACCCATTGCTTGTTGCGCAAATTGTTCAACAATTTCTTGTTTAGCAAATGAATCACGATTAAGTGCCACATCAAATCCATCGTACCGCGCTTCAAGTGTTGTTCCTTGGAACGCAACAATCACATCACCCGCTGCTTGCATACTCGGAATGTTCACAAAATAGACAACTGCTCCTGTAACGACAATCATCGCCGGCAACACAATTTGTGTCACGAGAACTGATGGCATTTTAAACGCCATCACTTTTGGTATCGGTGTACTAATCTTGCTGTGAATGAGCGCAATGATAGTACCAAAGAAAATGTAACTGACGATATTATCAAATACCACCAAATTGTGCGTAACGTAGCCCACAATCAACCCCACGAGCACCCCTCGTTCAATCACTGTCATCGATGTATCGGGATGACGAATTGGCTTGATTACTAGATAGTAGAACAGAGCTGCAAAAATCGAGAAGTATGATACGAGTCCGATAATACCACCTGCAATCAACCAGTCAAACACAATGTTGTGCACGCGATCGAACCATTGTTCTTGCTGGAAGAGGCGCGGATCGTACTGCTCATTAAAAACGTAGTTGAAGTTACCTTGACCCCAGCCGAGCAATGGTTTTTCTTTGATACCTTCGACTGACATCCCCCAAATAATAGATCGAATGCGCAGGTCGTTCCCTAAGTCAATATTGGCAACACGTGAGAGAGACGGGTTATTTTGAATAAATGCCGTGTCTCGTGCAGCCATAAACCCAGCTGACAAAAGCACAATACCCACAAGTGCCCCCAACGCATATTTTCGCGCTTGTTTAAATCGTGAACCAAACAACGCAATGTACCCCACCATCGCAATCGAACCGGTCACTAATCCAATTGCTGTCCCCCGTGTTCCGGTTTGCAGCAACACATACATAAAGAGGATGGCCAACAACACGTAGACAACACGATAGGGCGTGACCTTAGTTTGGATAAACAGATAGAACAAAAAGAAGATATGGAACAACATGTACACGGCCATGTAGGCTGCGTTACCAAGCGTACTATCTACCCGAGTCGCACTACCCGATAACTGTGAAAGCCCCTTCAACGCTACAATACCAGCCACCACTACCGTCGTATGGAGGAAATACGACCAGGCCTTTGGTGTTTGGAGCATAGTACCGAGCACCACAAAATAGGCGAACACGTGCACCAGTGTGACGTACCCATCCATTCGTTCAAAGTTACTCCAGATAGCAGTCAGCACGTGCTCGGCCTGCAAGTTCGCAGCTAACATCACTGCAATTAAAATCCCAAACGTTCCCAGAATCCAGGAAAACTTTGGACGGTACCGCGTATCATAGAGTGCCAACACTACCCAAGCCGCCAACACAATTTCTACAATAATCCGAAACAAAAAGTTTTTACCGGTAATAAAAGGAAAGAAAAAATCATTTTCGACATAGAGTGTCAAAAACGGGACCGCAAACAAACCAATAAAAATTATTCCTTTTAAAATATCAGCGATGCCATTTTGTGACTTTTGTGTTTGGTTCGACATACTCTTTATAAATTATAATTAATGGATACTATACCTGTGCCCTCAGGTGACCCTGAGTTCATAATAGTGATAAATATACCATATCCAAAAAAGCACCCCACCCTAGACGAGGTGCCACAGTCAGTGCAAAACTAGATAAAAACCCAGTCATTAACATAAATTAGTCGAAAGTTGTCTTTAAAAACGAGTGTAGTTCTAGGCGCATGAAAAAAATAATATGAGGCGTACTTTTTGTACGTTGAATATTATTTTTTGAAATGCAACAACGAAATACTTCGTTTTTAGAGGCAACTACTCCAAACTCCATTCAACCACCATGTCTCTATGCACCAAATTAGACAACTGTGCCGCATCCGCAGCAAAGGTTCTTTTAAACACTGCGAGCTCAGCCTCGCTAAAATAATTAAGATGAGTAGGTGCCGGTGGCGTGAGCGGACCAAACTCTTTTTTGGGATGAATTTTTTTCAGCAACTTCCCTATCAACCTAAAGAGCCTCTTGATGCGTCCTGGATGTTTTGGTTCTTCCGGGGGTGGCGCATAGGCGGCTAATCGTTTGGGGACAAACTCTTTATCAATCTCTAAAAAATCATACAGTTTCTGCATTGATTTCAAAGGTTCTTTTACAAAATCTTCATAGACCATCACATACAATTGAAGCGACGTGTAAATGGTGAAATATTGTGTCAGGTGTCGTCCAAAGAAACCGTCAGTCTGAGCTTCAGGATGATTCGTCAGATACTGCGCACACGTCATGTTTTTTGGAATCTTTTGAGCAGCTCGCGCATGCTGGTACTCAACAATCGCCCGATCAATTGGGTTTCGTACTACTACAAATAATTTGGTATCGGGGTAGGTATGGGCAATTCTCTCTGCCACTCCGCTCGTGGTTAAGTATTCAGGACATGATTCGCCACACACCGCCGGCGGTGGCACCAAACATAACGCCTCAACGTATTTTGATAAATCATTTTCAGTATAGGCGCTCCCACTAAAAAACCGTAGCGACGGAATTGGGCTATTAATTTGTGGATGGACATCAAGGAGGTCGGTCACGAGCGCCAGCCCACACCCTTTACCACCAATACCAATAAATTGGGGAGCATTTTTTTGAACGTGCATATTGTAACTAGTATATTCTATTTACTTGGCAAATTACTCTGTCGCTATCCTCAGTACCATTTATGTGCAGTAGGAGTTTCAGAATTGAATGCAATTCATTACATCCATTTATACCAAAAAATACTTGGTTCTTGATGTCAACAAACAATAAAACGTTCAAAAATGATTTAAGTTCAAGGCGCGCAAGGAAAATATTGCGAGCCGTACCCAACGTACGGTGAGAAATATTTTACCGCAGCGCAACGCAGAAATTAAACATTTTTGGGCGTTTTATTCGGTGAAGAGGGCTGCTTCGATTGAGTCCCGATACGCCAACCGATACGCGAGCGGATCTTCATGTAATTTTAGTGCCACCGTGTCACGAGCGTGGCGCACCAAGTCTTGCCTGACACCCGGATCATTTAATACTTTTTTCATTTGATTCGACATACCATTAATGTCATTCCCATTAAAATATAATGCCGCCTCATCAGCTAAAAATAAATCATGCCGGTTTGGAGACTCGGCCATAACAACCGGAATTCCTGCCGCAGCTGCTTGAATGGCCAGCTCATCACTCTCTTCATCAGTATCAGGCACTAGCAACACATCAGCTGATTTTAAATAGCTATACACGTCAACAGCTGATTTTTCAAACACCACTTGCGATCCAATACCCAATAATTCTGCTCGTTTAATAAACTCTGCACGAGCATCACCATCACCGAGAATAACCAATCCCACCTTCGGACTGCGCATCAGGTTCCGTGCCGCATCAATTGCTTGGTACGCTTTTGACTCAAAATTAAGTTGACCAACGTACAGAATAATAAATGAAAACTGGCGATACTTGTCTTTAATATTTATCGTTGCTACCCCTTGAGCTAAACTGGCAAAATTGTGAAACCGCGGCAAGGTTTTAATGTCGGTTTTGTGCGGGTACTTGGCCTGCAATTTTTGGGTCAGACTATCGGTATTCGTTCGAATACTATCAAACTGTTTGCAGACATACGAGTACAACCAGGACATTAGTCGCGGGTGGGAAAATTTTTGGAAACGCTTTTTTTGGGTAAAATCTTCAACCATGTGTAGTTGTGCCGGACGGTCGTAGTGTCGACTCGCCCACAGTGCGAGATACCCTGACAGAAGCGGGTCTCGGGCCACAATCAAATCGGCTCTGAATCCATCTGCAAATTCAAGCTGCTGTTTAATCATGTCTTTAGCTGCCGCCATAAGCGCCAATCCGGCAGGAGCTGATACCGTATAGAGCCACACATTATCCGTCACCCGTAACACCGGATTGCGGATTGCTTTACCAACCTGAATCACCAAAATATGTACCTCATCAAACACGTCCGACATATTGAGATACCCATCAAGACTCTGCGTCGTTTGATTAAGGAGTGATGTTTCTTGAGAAATAAAAAGTAAACGTGTCGTCTCACGATCTGACACTGCTTGATAGTGTGTTGCGCCTTGCCGCGCTTCGGCAATTGATACTTTTGGACCAACCGCTCCTCGCTTTTTAACACTTTCTTCCTCGGCAATCACGTACTGCAATGTCGCCTTTTGGCGTTGTGTGACATCAAATTTTGATAAGTGAGAAGGATCAGACATTTGACACTAGTATACCGCGACTTACGCGCGTAAAAAATACTCGAACTTAATAAACTACAATAAGTTAATAATTGCCTGAGATAATTTTTCACTGTCATGCCGAATTAAACTGCGCGTGACAGTATCACCCGCTTTGGTTACATACGCCTGCGTCGACACGACATCTATCTCATGGACGGTACACAAATCCGAATCCATATTATTTAAAACCTGATGGTTGCCTTCCTGTGAATATGAGGCGAGCAGTGTTGGCGAAAATGGTGCTGTATTATAAATGACATGCTGCGGCATCACTCCGGCGTATTGTGCGATTTCATGTACATACTCCCTACTATGCATACCAATTGTTTGCCCACTGCGTGACATCAAGTTACACACGTACACCATCGTTGCGTTGCTTGCACTCACCGCCTCTTGTACCCCATCAACCACACAGTTCGCCAAAATGCTGGTATACAAATCTCCGGGACCAAGTACTACCATATCCGCCTCGGTAATTGCAGTCGCCGCTTTGGGATTAATCGTAGCCTTGGGGGTCACCGCTAAATTAATAATCCGATAATCATGCATTTCAACTGGAGGTGTATCAATATAATGTTCTCCCGTCACTACGACACCATTGGTATAGGTAGCCACTAACTGTACGTTGTCGCTCGTCACCGGAATCACTGACCCTTTAATTCGTAAAATTTTTCCCGCGGTTTCAATTGCCGTACTTGTATCTCCTACAATTTCAGTCAAGGCCGTCAAAAGTAAATTTCCAAAATTATGTCCGGATAGACCCTCCCCTTTAGCAAATCGATATAAAAATAATTCCCGCAGCACGTCGGCATCGGCATCAACATCGTCAGCCAGTGCACACAGCGCCATCCGAGCATCACCCATAGGCAAACCACCAAACTCATCCCGCAATCGTCCGGTTGAACCACCCGAATCAGCCATCGTCACAATCGCCGTTATATCAACCGCATGAGCGTACGCTTTTAACCCCCGCAGTAACGTATACGTTCCCGTACCGCCGCCTATTACCACAATCTTTTTTTTCGGAGGTTGCATATATACATACAACAACTCTCGCGCTAAAAAAGAAACGAATAGAAAAAAGCGCGGCCCAGGGGTCGCGCTTTTGCGTCGCATTTTTAAGAATAAGTTTGGAACTCGTTTTATAATGAACTATCCATCACCACAGTGCGAATCTGCAAACATGCGAGAGACTGAATTACGCGGTAATTCTGGCCGAAATGTCGCCCACTGTTCAGGAGTCGCAACATCTCCCTTTGTCGTGTAATTCACCCACCTGGCTTGTTCACCAGGAATGAGTTCATCATGCGTAGCCAGATTGTCGAAACCGGCCAGAACCAGCTTGCCCTTGCCAGGATACCAGCCACGGGGATAGATCTTGCCCTGCCAGCCCGCATCCGTAGCGGCTTTGATAAGCGTCATCGTCGCCCGCGGCAAATGAAACTTCGGTGCGTAAAGCGCAACAGAGTTCATGCCTCCGTGCTGCAACTGCCCGATAGTCCATCGCGCCTGATCAGGAGTGTTCCAGGCTTCAACCTGCCAGATTGCCCAATCTGAGGCCTTGCTCAAGGTGCTCATCTCTGCCTGCCCGTGGGGCGTATGAATACCGGCGATGAAACGGTGCGTAAATTTTATCAGAACATCCAGCCACACCATTTCAAATGTGTCACGCACATTAGGATTAAGCAGTCCAGGAAAAATCACTACCGCTTCAGCCCGGTGTGGGTAAAAGTTGGAGGTAGTAATCTCGTCCCAGACTGACTGGAACTCAGGGGGTAATTCATACGAAGGAACCAATCCATAATCAGCCATTATTTCTTCTCTTCTAGCCAATGGAAACTAAAAAAACTATAGCACAATTTATCTAAAAAATCAAGTAAAACAAGGCTTAATTTGAGCCATACTTTTGCATACACGTATACTCTACTCCCCTACATGCCCAACCAACTCAGTTGGTAATTGTTTGATAAACAAATAGTTATTGGCCCGATCAGATGAAACTTGTGTCTTAAATAATTTTTTATACTTACTATCGACACCGTAAATTTGATAGTCACTGGGGAAGAACTTTTTAATCTCATCAAAAGCCGACGTATCGAGCGCTTCAATTAAAAAGGCTACGTTATATTTTTCGATGGCTTCTTTCGCTCCCGCCAAAATAAGTGGTTCGGCGCCTTCAACATCAATTTTACAAATCACTCGCTCACCCACTGTCACGGCCTCTTGTGTTAAAAATGTATCGAGAGTGATTGCCCGACACTGAATCTGCACCAGCTCCCGACCTTCGGTATAGCGACTGGCAAATTCTTTGTCGAGTGATGCTACATCTACCCAGCCCACTTTTGGAACATACAATGTTTGCGTTCCATTTTGATTACTCACCACCATCTGATGCGGCATGATGTTACTGGTAGGATTTAAAAATCTGTTCTCAAGCAACATGTCAAAAACATTTGGCACTGGTTCAAACGCATGGATTTTTATATTCGGATACGCACTTGATACCAACGCATAAATACCGTTATTGGCCCCGATATCAATCGCCGTTGTTGCACTCTTTGATAAGTCTGACCACACCGAAAGTTCCATCCCTTCGCGACCGTTAAATATTCCCCGCCAAAACACTGTGATCTCAATGGGGGTATTGTACGACCGCATAAATAACTCTTTACCATTTACCACAAACGGTACTACTCCTTGGTAATCCAAAAACTTGACCATACTATATGGCAATGCAATAAATCGTCGCAAAAATAACTGCACCCACTCTGGTTTAAAAATTGGATGAATTAGGATAAAAATCACTTCAGCCACGGTCCGGAATAATTTCATATACTGGCAATAGTAGCGGTAAAAAGTAAAATCTACAAATCGCGGCGCTTTTAGTTTCTTAGCTATAAAATGTAACTTCAGCTTTAATACATAGGTTATACTTCACATTACATATGGTAACCAAACTCCTCACTGCCCTGGGTGCAAAAAGTCCTAAACGCTATCTAAAGGGAGCACTCTGGATAACAATTTCAAAATTTCTCAGCATCATAGTCTCTTTGGCAGCAACTTTTTATATTGCCCGTACGTTAGGACCCCAAAATTTAGGTGAACTTAGCTACGCTGTCAGTATCGTAAACTTACTCGCCTTTTTTAGTGCGATAGCGAGTGCAACGGTAGTAGTACGAGACTTAGTACGAGAAGAAGTAAACCAACGAAGTATTTTAGGTACAGGTTGGGTACTCATGGTTCTGGGAACACTTGTGACGATAGTAGGTGTATTTGGTCTCACATTTTATCTTCCACACAATGACATCACATTTTTTGTGGTGGGATTATTATGTCTTGCCCAAATTCTCTCATCATTTACTGTTGCACAAAATATTTTTTACGCCAAAGCAGACACGAAGTATCTTTCTGTCATGCAGTTAGTTGTCCATATCACTATCAGTATTATGAAAATAATCGCCATGACTCAAAACCAAGGAGTTTTAGTACTGGCTGGTATTATGCTCTTAGAACAAATGCTCACTGCCACTATTACAGTATATATGTATACAAAATATACCGGCATTTCAATTCGAGAATGGTATGTTGATCTCAGTTACGCAAAAAGGTTAGCACTCGATTCTATTCCGTTTGTGTTTATCTCAATGTCGATTGTTATAAGTGGACGCATCGATCAGGTGCTCTTGAAACATTTTCTTGATACCGCTGCTGTTGGTTACTACAGCGTTGCCGTCCAGCTAACTGAAATTTGGCAAGTCCTCCCAATGATATTACTAGCATCACTCTTGCCCGCTTTAGTAAACGCCCATGCGGCAGACAATAACTACGGTAAACGGATACTTGCACTGACCGTTCTCATTGGCGGATACAGTCTCACTGCCTCACTCGCAACTACGTTGCTTGCTCCAATGTTGATTCCCATAATCTATGGTGAGGCCTTCACTGCCAGTATTCCATTAGTGCAAATTTATGTATGGTCATTATTCGGTGTAGTAGCTGGTTTTTTAATCAGTAACATACTAGCTACCGAAAACAAACGCCGCATTCAAATCATGGTTGGCTTTCTACCTATGGTCTTAAATGTTATTTTAAACCTATTATGGATTCCAGAATATGGTGGAGCGGGAGCGGCTTGGGCTACTGTCATATCCTATTCAGTCGCACCAATTATTCCGTTTTTCTATAGTTCTATTAGGCAAAAATTGAACACTCGGAAAATAAGCTGATTTTATAGTAAAATTACGCTACATTAATTGCCATTATTTCAACTCACATCTCTTTTATGAAAAAAATATTAATTATCCCTATCAAGAACGAAGAATGGATTCTTGAACACACACTAACGTGTGCCAGTCTATTTTTTGATCACATCATTATTGCCGACGAAAAGAGCACCGATGATACACCTAATATTTATAAAAAGTTTCCAAAAGTTACATACTTCCAGAACGAGGCTAAGACATATGACGAGGGTAATAGACGTCAAATCCTTCTTGATGCGGCTCGAAAAATTGAAGGCTATAACTTTATTGCCCACTTAGCTGCTGATGAAATTTTTTCAGCCAATATATTAGACCCGCTTGTTTTTGACGAAATGGTGAAAGACAAAGAACCGGGGACGGCGTTTTCGTTTCAGTGGGTGCAACTATGGAGAAGTGAGGACAAATATCGTAATGATAAGGGTTCGGTATGGACTGATTTTGACCGACCATTTGCGTTTATTGACGACCGTAAAGTAAATTTTGAACCGGGCTTTGCGCACTTGTCGATTATTCCTGAAAGCTTAGTATTTAAAGCTATAAGTATTCCTCACATTAAAGTTTTACACTACCAATTTGTCGACTTTGAACGCATCCTTCGCAAACAACGCTGGGCAAAACTGCTTGAATTTGGACACTATACGCAACCCATATTTCTTAAATCGTTTATATTAAACAACAAATACTACGAGTATAAAGATGAGGTCGGACTTAGGCTTGCTGACACCCCAAAAAATTGGCTAGTCGGTTATCCTTCATATAGTATCAAAGCCGATAGCTCACAATGGCATGTGAGTAAGGCCCTCGAATTCATTGCTACGTACTCAGCTGACAACCTGTATTGGCTTGATATCTGGGACTATGTTTGGCCAAATGACATCCCTGATAAGCGTAACTGGATTCAAAAATATTATCACCGTCATCAACGACTAATTTATGTTGTAAATCGTTACATTCCAAAAGGCATCAAAAACCTAATCAAAAAAATAAAAAAATGAAAAAAATAATCGTCACGGGAGGAGCAGGTTTTATTGGTGCGCACCTAGTTAAACTGCTTGCAGATCAGCCTGATACCATGATTCATGTCATTGATAACTTTTCGCAATCACGAAACAATATCCTCACTCGATCAAATGTGGAGTATCACGAACTTGATATTTGTGATGCTGAAAAACTGACCAGGCTATTTCTAAAACTCGCCCCTGACACCGTGTTTCATTTTGCGGCTATCGCTAACGTACCTGATTCAGTTACGAATCCTGCAAAATACTACCAAACTAATGTAATGGGTAGCTACAACATTCTCGAAGCAATGCGCGTAAGTGGCTGTACTAAAATTATTTTCTCATCCTCTGCCTCAGTCTACGGAGAGCCACAAAGTGAGATTATTTTAGAGGACCATCCTAAAAACCCCACTAATCCCTACGGCCGCACAAAACTAGTAACCGAAGAAATGCTCAAAGAGTATTTTACGGCATATAGCATTTCCTCAATTTCGTTTCGCTATTTTTGTGCTGCTGGAGCAGATCCTGATGGTGAATTAGGAGAGTATCATTCACCTGAAACTCACGTTATACCCTCTATGCTTGAAACAATACTCGGCCGGAGAGAGACATTTTCAATATTTGGCACCGACTACCCTACTCCAGACGGGACCGGTATTCGCGATTACATTCATGTAGTTGATTTAGCCCAAGCCCATATTTGTGCACTTACTAAATTAGATACTGATCTAGTATGTACACAATACAATCTTGGTATTAACAAAGGCTTCTCTGTCAGAGAGTTAATTGATACGGCAGAAAAAATTACTGGTACAAAACTGACCTATATTGAAAAAGACCGTCGTCCTGGCGACCCGTCTCGCCTCATTGCTGACGCCACGGGAGCCATGAATGAGCTTTCATGGAAACCACAATATACCAATATTGAAGATATCATCGCAACTGCCTACAGGTCACTTAAAAGATAACTATGAAAGCTTTCATTCTCGCCGCTGGACTTGGAACTCGTCTCAGGCCATTAACAGAAACTACTCCTAAGCCGTTGGTACCCGTTGCCGGTAAGCCGCTCCTTGCATATCATCTCGACCATTTATTTCAGCATGGCATCACAGAAGTTCGAATTAACACTCATTACCTCTCTCAACAAATGGAGGAATTTGTGGCGGAATATTTATCACAGCAACCAAAGAGATTGTCGATTAGTACTATATATGAGCCAGAGCTATTAGGGAGCGCTGGCACGATTCGTGCGAACCAGTCATGGCTGGGTGATGATGAACCATTTTTAGTAATCTACAGTGACAATCTCACCGATATCGATTACCAAAAATTGATTGACCATCACAAGCAATCGAATGCCAAAGTAACAATTGCAAGCTACTATGAACACCACCCTGAGCAGAAAGGCATCATCGAGCACAATGACGAATTTGTTATTAGCAACTTTATAGAAAAACCACAACCTCACCAAATTACGAGCAACTACGCAAATGCTGGCATTTACGTGGTAGATCCAAGTATTCTCCATACCATATCCGAACTTAATCATGATGTACTGGATTTTGGACATCATGTCTTCCCTTTTTTGCTAAAAAATGGTGATGTATTGCAGGTGTACCAAATGGACGAGACTTTGCTTGACATTGGCAACCTCGAAAACTACACTAAAGCTCAATCATTGCCCAAACAAATGAATTTTAAAACTAAAAACAATGACAACAACTAATACAAACCGTTTTGGGGGCGAACGTCTCGACAGTAAAAGCGCCTTAGCTAAAAACAATTTGCTTGAGCACATCATTCGGTATGAATTTGTCACCGGCAACACGGAACATGTTGTACTTGATATTGGATGCGGTAGTGGACACGGCAGTAACACATTATCTAAAAAATTTAAAAAGGTGCATGGTGTTGACGTGGCTACTGAAGCTATTGATTACGCTAAAGCACATTGGCAAGAACCAAATATTGAATTCTCAATTGGTGATTCCATGAATATTCCGTTTGCAGATAGCACATTTGATGTAGTGGTTGCTTTTGAAGTATTTGAACACCTAACAGATTGGCGAAAATTTTTGTCTGAAATTAAACGAGTACTAAAACCAAACGGCAAAGTGTATCTCTCTACACCTAATAAAACACTCTATTCGCCTGGTACTAAAAAACCAATTAATCCTCATCACGTATTTGAGATGACGATTCCTGAATTTCGCTCTGCACTAAATGAGTACTTTATAGTTGATAGTCTCTTTGGACAGCGTACTCCGGTTTACAACGACCATTTCATTTGGAGAATTGTAAATCCAATACTTTTTACCTTTAAGTGGATTATTCCCTACAAAATAAACAATACCGTCAAGCTTAAAATTATTAACTGGATTAAACCAGAACTTGAGATGTCTGACATTATTTTGAAAGACGATCCAGCCTGGCTCGAACGATCCCGGTTTATGGTGGCTGTTTGTACTAATAATAAACAATAATATGATAATTACCCGCGCACCGCTTAGGATTAGTTTTGTAGGAGGAGGAACTGATATCAAGGATTTTTATGAAAAATACCCTGGACGTGTCATTTCATCCACCATTGATAAACATGTGTATACCGTTATTAACTACGGACGACTTCTTGATACCTTTGTCATAAAGTACCTAGAGACAGAACAAGCGAAACATCCTTCGGAATTTAAACATACACGATTCCGTGAGACTATGCTGCACTTAAACGTCGTGGAGCCGGGACTTGAGATTGCTTCGTTTGCGGATTTGCCTGGCAATACAGGATTGGGTTCATCGTCTAGCTTTACCGTTGCTCTCCTTAAAGCCATTAATGCTCACCATAAAATACCCGTGAGTAAAGAACAAGCAGCTAAGCTTGCGTGTGAAATTGAAATAGATATTCTGAAAGAACCAATTGGTAAACAAGACCAATATGCGGCCGCGTACGGTGGATTTAACGTATTTCAATTCAATCCTGACGGAACTGTTGATGTTGATCCGATTTTTATTGATTACAAAGTACGTGCAGATTTAGAAGATCATGTCGTACTCTTTTTTACTGGCATTACTCGTTCTGCGAGTGCGGTATTAGGCGAACAAAAATTAACCATGGCCGATAAATTTGAAACCTACAAACAAATGTCTGACTCGGTACTCGTATTTCGAGATAAATTAGTAGCCGGTGACATGAAGGGTATGGCTGAAATGCTACATGAAGGTTGGGAGCGGAAAAAAAGTCTCTCAGGTGGTATTTCAACAGGAGCTATCGACGAACTGTACACCGAGGCTCGCAACTTAGGTGCCTGGGGTGGCAAGGTGCTTGGTGCCGGAGGTGGTGGTTGCTTATTCTTTATTGCCCCACCGGAAAAACATGCTGCTATTGGAGCAGGCTTGCGCGAACGTTCAGCAAAACTAGGTTTGGAAGGATTCAAAAAAATTGATTTTGATTTCTCACAATCTGGAGCAGATGTATTATTTAACTCACTTTCACACCATGCATAAATTTATCGAAGACTTTATGGAGGATGTTTGTGTCCACCTCAAAAACGCTCCAGCTGACGAAATTGCCAAAGCTACACACATACTTCAATCGGTGTATGAACGTGATGGCAGAATTTACATTTTTGGTAACGGAGGCTCACTCGCGATTGCTACACACTGGGTAAGTGACTTTAACAAAACTGTTTTTAGTCATAACCTCGAAGGCCATACTCGTCGTTTCCAAGCCATCAGACTCCCGTCTACTGAAGAGGAAATGTCAGCCTGGGCCAATGATATTGGTTTTGATATGGTGTTTGCCGGACCGCTTCAGAACTACCTCCAAGAAGCTGACTGCATTATCGCGATTAGCAGTTCTGGCAAATCACCTAACATTATCAAGGCTGTAGAACTTGCAAAATCACGTCACGTTCCAGTCATTGGCTTATCAGGGTTTGATGGTGGCAAATTAAATGAACTCGCTGACGCGAAAATTGTCATTAAAACTGAACCGGGGAATTACACTGTTGTGGAAAGTGTTCATCATGCAATATTGCACTTACTAACTAAATATTTCCAAGACTATTTCGATCACTTACAAGCCCGCAATGAAAAACGTCAGGGTTAAAAAAATTGCTTTTTTGGACCGTGATGGAGTAATTAACGTCAATGCTCCCCCACATGAGTACATAACCTCTGTTAGTGATTTTGTCTTTAATCAAGGAATATTTAATGTACTAAAAACTCTTGCTCGTGATGGGTTTGAGTTTATCGTAGTTACAAATCAGCAAGGAGTGGCTCGTGGAAAAATGACGTTAGCATCTCTTACAGCCATTCACGATCATATGATTACTGGATTAAAAGAGCACGGAATAACTATTCTTGATGTATTCTATTGCCCACATTTAGATGGAACGTGTGATTGCCGAAAACCCAATGACGGGCTATTGCGCCAAGCAGCCGCAAAGTATCCTATTGATACTGCACGATCAATACTCATTGGTGATAGTCAAACAGATATTGATGCCGGTAGGAAATTTGGGCTGGCGCAAACTATTTTAATTAGCACTGACCACCCCGAAGAAGTACTTACCCAGTACACACCATCTAAAATTAAAATCGCGTTTGTGAAATATGGTGGAATGTCTGCCGGAGGAACTGAAAAAATGTTGCAGATCATTGCTGCTAATTTAGACAAAACCCGTTTTGATGTGGACTACTATTATTGTAATGCCAGCCCGTTTCGAGGCATTACATATAACTACCCAGATACTGACCCTTTCCGGCTTGCATACATGAAGGCGCACAATGTTAATCTTGTTCCCTTTACCGTAGGGGAAGTAAATATGGTTAACCCGTATCAGACATGGCACGGTACAGATTTTTGGGAAAAATTTGACGAAACAAAATACGACGTTATTCAGACTGGTCGCCCGGGACACCCTGAATACCCATTCACAAAAATCAAACGCACACCTATCCTCGAAATTATCGCCCTTAAAGCTGGTTGCGATAACCAATACAATATTGCGCGATCACTGCACATATGCCAGTGGAGTGCCGATCAATGGATAAAAAGTGGTGGTGATAGCAAACGAGTTCGGATTATTTCTCTGCCTATTGATATCGAAACACGAGATTACGGTACCTATCGATCTGAGTTATCGCTTGATAACAAATTTATATACGGTATGCACCAACGAGCTTCTGATAGTATTTTCTCCCCCTTTCCATTAGCAGCCTACAAAAAAATTGAAAATGAGAATACCTGGTTCATTATGCTCGGAGGAAGTACCCTCTACCAAAAACAAGCGTTGGAACTTGGCATAAAAAATATTACGTTCCTACCAACAACTGGAGATTCAGAAATTATTTTTAAATTCTTATCTACGCTTAATGTGTACGCACATGGCCGCAAGGATGGTGAAGTAAACTCTCAGGCTATGGCTGAAGGAATGTATTTTGGACTACCAATTGTGAGTCACGTATCCGAAATAAATAATGGCCACATTGAATGTATTGGTACCGGTGGTAAGGTGCTCAAAACCATTGATGAGTACGCAGCCGAGTTAACGAAACTGAGGCAGGACACAACATACTATACAGAAACGTCACAAAATGCCCGCCAACGCTTTACTGATCACTATGAGCTCACTAATCAAATTAAACGCTTTGAGGAAATTTATATCGATGTGGTAGCAAATCCATTCCCCCATCCTCTAAGACGTGTATTATATAAGCTACATTACACACAAAATATTCGTATTGTAGCCAAAGCAATCTACCGGCAGGTTCGTTTTTGGCTGGGTAAGTAAACATAATTATGAAAAAAATTCTTAAAGCACTTAGCACATTTATTCAAGGTCAGGAAGAGAGTTTTAAACGACACAATGCGCAATACGAAGCTCCAGGAAAATTCGAACAAGATCGTGATGCTGGCTACAAGAACATTCAAGAAGATCGTATCAACTGGCCTGATTTCGGCATTCGCGACCTACTCGCTAAACATCCTAATGTAAAAACCGCTGTTGATATTGGCAGTGGTACTGGCTGGGTAGCAGCTTCAGTCCATTCTCTTGGTCTAAACGTCATTGCACTTGAACCTTCAGCAGCTGCGATTGATATCTCTAAACGTGCCTACCCTGCTGAATCCTACCCGAATATTACGTGGCACCAAGGCTTTGCTGAGGAGTTACTTCCTACGCTTAGACTGACTGAACCAGCAATATTTATCACCGGCTGCGTTCTGAGTCACCTGCGCGATAAAGAGGTAGAAAAAATATGCCGGGCTATTTGTGCAGTCGCACCCGCTGGATCAGTACTAGCATTTTCTGAGTGTTGGAGTGAGAAAAAACCGTGGCATCAACGCATGTGGCACATCAGATCCAAAGCCTGGTGGCAATCTCAATTCCCCGAATGGACACTCACCTTTGGCGGCACTAAACATGATCAGGGGGATTATTACATGGGTATCTGGGGCGAGAAAAGTGCAGGGAACTTTTCCAAAGAGTAAAATATAACCTACGTGACATGACCAAACTTGCACAGAAGCTTTACTTACAATCTGCATAACTTCTGCGATAAATGCAAATCTATTCCTCTATCACCTTTCTATGTTTACCATCATTACTCCTACCTATAAACGACCTAGTGAATTGATGCGAGCGGTACAGTCAGTCATAGCTCAATCGGTACCTGACTGGGAGATGATTATTGTTAATGACAATCCAGGTGATGGGGCAACCGAAGCTATTAAAGCTTTTTATGATAGTCGGATTCATATTTTAGAAAATGATTCAAATCGAGGAGTGAACTACAGTCGCAACCGCGGACTAGAGAAAGTTTCGAGCCAGAGTGTCTGGGTGATTTTTCTTGATGACGATGACACACTTGCGCCAGAAGCCCTCGCGAAACTGACTGCACTCATTGCTACTTCTCCATCACCCTGGATAGTAACTGCCCGGGGCACTAACGAATCTACCCCAACTACCACTGGTGAAAGTAAAAAAATGTACTCATACATTTGGGATTATTTAATCACTCGACGGTTCAAAGGTGATGCCACTCACTGCGTTAACGCGTCACTCCTTACAAAAGACACCCACAAACTTCGCTTCCCTACCACCATTAAACAAGCCGAGGAGTGGTTATTCTACGCTGAACTGGGCACATATACTCGTTTTTATTACGAACCAATTGTTACCACTCTAACTAGCGGCTACGACGCTACGGGACTAAATCTCCGCACCCGCTCCACCAGTGATCAGTTACGACTAATTCCCACGATTATTCGTGAGGCATCAGGACGTAATTTGTACTTATCTCCACTTTTTTGGCTGTATGTTAAAATGCGTATCATCCGAGCCTTTATTAAGTAAAAAATTTATGAATAAATTATCAGTTTTGCAGGAATCATATTCAGCTACGGAACTTCTTGACGGTTCACGTACAGCATTTTTTTTAACGTTTTGGCTCACAAAGCTTTTCTCATTGTTACAGCGCACAAGCAGTATGTTAGATACGGCCATTCACATGCTTGTGGCACGCCTTCCCAAAAATAAATTTATTATTAAAAACAAAACTGGGATTTTTGCAGTCGAAGCTTTTGATGACAGTACTACTATCTGTTCTGATTATTTTGAAGAACACCTTCGAGACTGGCTTACTACCCCAACAACTCAAGATGTATTTGTTGATATTGGAGCCAATCGGGGTTTGTATTCAATTATCGCCCCAACTAGATATTCATACGCTGAAGTCATAGCCTTCGAACCAAATCCAGAAGTAGTGCATATTCTTAGAGAGAATATTTCCTTAAATAATCTAACGCAAAAAATTACCGTGCATGACTATGCCTTAGGAAGCAATACCAGCACTGTTTCTTTTACCTGCGACCCGTTACATAAGGGAGGCGGCCGTATTGTCGATATTCAAAGCGATAATATTCTGCAGGTGCCTGTTAGGGTATTTGATGACGTGGTTTCAATTGATAAAGCCTCAAAAATTAGTTTTATAAAAATTGATACCGAGGGTTTTGAATTAGAGGTACTAGCAGGAATGTCGCGTACGTTAACAAACATGTTGCCGGGATCATGTCTCATGATTGAAAGTAGTACTCCAGATGATGTCAATCAATTAGTCTCAGCGTATAATTTCAAACTTGAGAAAACTTCACATCACGATCATTTATTTATAAAAAAGTCATAGAGTTACTTGTTATGTGGAGACAACGTGTCAAAAAATTTCTTGATAATCCTATTTTAATACTGACATTTTTGCGTACCAATTTATACTGGAGACACATTGCTGATACCAAGAGCAAAGACTATTTGAACTATAAATTTTTATCTGGTGCCCAAACTATTACCGCCATCACAGAAACAGATCGTTCAATTATTCGAATTGGTGATGGTACCTTTGGGTACTTGTTTGGTTCTAGTATTTATTTTAATAACTGGCAATTTCGTTACAATCGAGCATTTGCTAAAAAACTTGAGACGGTTTTAAAAGACGGTCAAGACAGTAATACACTTTTTTGTTTTCCGCACACCTTCATTACAAAATCTAATGAGCAATTTATACATGAAGGTATTGCTCATGAATGGCCTATTTGGATTGCCGCTAAAGTTATCCTTAAAAAATTTTTACGGACAGACAAGCAGTACGGTGACGCCCTTGCATTTCACCCTAAATACAATCCTCACATCGATTTTGCAGCGATTAAAAATTACCTCGATACCAAACACATCATAATCATCACTTCTAATATCGAACGATTTACCGATATCAAACTTGGTAAATCCACCACTTTAATTGAGGGGCCGTCTTCAGATGCCTGGCAAGTATACGAGGAGTTAACCCAAAAAGGATTAGCTGTCGTGACAGAGAAAAATCTACCAGCGAATGAAGTACTGTTTATGATTTCCGCAGCTGAAGCCGCTAAAGTCATGGTGTATGACCTTGCCGTATTAGGCTACACCGCCTGGGACACAGGGCAATTTTTTGATTTAGCAGCCAAAGAAATTGGCTCCTTAGCTCGTTAGCTTTTGTGCGAGTGCTTCTATAGTTTCAATGAGAGAATACTTCGGTTGAAATCCTAACGTCGTTATAAGTTGCGTATTGTCTATAGTAATTGAAGACGGTTCATTCCCTATTTTTGGATTAATCGTTACAGAAATTTTTGTGCCAGTTACTGTCTCGCACAACTGCATAAGCTGTTTCAGTGTTGTCGCCCTATATGAGGAGACGTTATAGATTCCTGATTCGGGATGAGACAGCACCTGAACATTGGCGGCAGCCGCATCTCGTATATCAATAAAATCTCGCGCGACTGTGCCGTCGACAGTTGTGTAATCGCCACCAGTAAGTGAGATAGTCTCGCCAGTTTTTGTGGCAACGAGCATCTTATCGAGAAAACTTTGTGGAGTGTGGGTAGGTAATTCTGGTACCGCCCCTACAATGTTTCCATACCGGAGAATATGGTACCGGGAAATTTCTCCCGCTGTATGTGCCTCAGCAATCATTTGTTCGCTTTGTAATTTTGATTTGCCATACACCGTAGCTGGGTTGGTGCTCGATTTTTCCGTGAGCGTAATAGTGTCTCCGGACCAATCGTAGACGGCATAAGTTGAGGCGTAGATAATTTTCGGTACGGCTGCAGTTTTCATTGCTGCCAACACCGCTTTTGTTCCGTTAGTGTTTATGTCATAACACAGTACCGGATCTGCTTCACACTGGCCTACATATTTAATGGCGGCAAAATGATAGACCGTGGTCACCTGATGAGCAGTGAAAAACTGTGCCAGAGCTTCTGGATCACGAATATCAATTCCGGCATAGACTACCCCCGGTGGCAGGTTTTCGGCAGCTTGTTCATTACTGCCGATTCCTACGACCGAATATCCCTCTGACACCAATCTAAAGGCCGTTGCTAGGCCCAAATATCCTCCTATACCGGTGATACAGATGCTACTCATGATGTTTAGCATATCATAGATATACCAGGCTCATAGAGCCAATTTTGACTAGGCAAAGCGTTGTTTTCAGTGATATACTAGCCCTACTTAATTCCATATTCCTATGCTCAAAGGCGAAAAAATATTTATCACAGGCGGAGCAGGTTTTTTAGGAAAGCACCTCATCAAACGCTACTACGACGACAACGAAATTACGGTCTACAGCCGTGACGAAGCCAAACACTATTTTATAAAAAAACAGTTTCCCAAAGTAAATTGCGTAATTGGCAATGTACAAAATTATGAGCGGTTACACAAAGCCAGTGCTGGTCACACCATTGGAATTTTTGCCGCATCACTCAAACAAATCGAAGCGGTTGACCAAAACATTGAGGAAGCTATCGATACGATTGTGATTGGTGCAGTGAACTCACGCCGAGTAGCACTGGAACATAAGATGAAGGCCGCCACCTTTATTTCAACTGATAAAAGTCGCGCTGCGACTACCCTGTATGGTGCGATGAAGTTTGTGGGGGGTGAACTATTTATCATCAATGCCGAAAAAGAAACGACCCGGTTATCGTCAGTAATTTATGGCAACGTATTCAATTCAACCGGTTCGGTCATTCCCTTGATTTGGGATTCAATCGAAAAGGGTTATACCTTGAAACTCTACGGCACGGAAATGACCCGATTCATGATTGAGGGTGGCCGAGCGGCTGAATGTGTAGAGTATGCATTACAGCAAACCGGTGTGAGTGTGGTACCGGCATTACCGGCCATGAAAATTGCTGATATTTTTGAGATTTACCGTGACCGGTTTGGACTGAAGTTTGATATCGGCGAACCTCGTATTTCGGAAAAAGCTCATGAACAAATGATTGCGTACGCTGAATCAGATCGCGTCTCCTACGATGCGCAGAATGAAATGTACACCATCCACTATCGAAATATTGATGGCAGTGTGACACTTCCGCCCCAAGGTTACAGCTCTGAATTACACTGTATGCCCAAAGAAGAGCTTGATGCACTGCTGGCTTCGAATAATTACTTTAAAGGCAGTCCGTTCATGTAATTAAAAATCCTTAGAATTAAATTCTAAGGATTTTTTAACTACTAAAATAGATTCTTTATTTTTTTAAGCAACCCCATAACGCCAACCCGGCGTAGCACCTTTCTCGTTCGGGCATACGGTACCCAGGATTCGGCCCAGTGGTGGCGGCCGTAGGCTCCTTGTAGTTTCTTTGGTCCGCAGTACTCACCTTCTTCGCAGGGAAAAAAATGGGTGGCGGGAAAAATAGTTACGTTAGCAGGGTTTACATTGATAGCTCGGCTAAGTACCAATGGCGAAGTTTCTTTGGTAGAGTAAACGAGGGTAGTCTCGTAAAATTTGAGTGCCTCGTTCACAAATGAAGCCCCGGCTACAGCTCCAATGATACTTGATTCAATTTGCCCGCTACGACTGGTACCTACAAACCCTTCCCCGCTCACAGTCTCAATCAGTGAAGTCAGGGGTTTGAGGATTTCCATATCGGTATCGAGGTAAATTCCTCCCTCATTTTTAAGGGCCCAAAAACGAATATAGTCGGACACAAACGCCCATTTTTTTTGATCATACATTTCAGCCACATAGGGATGAGCCATCGGGCTGTTGAGTTCGTTCCACAATCGTAGTTCGTACTCAGGTAAATATTTTTTCCAGCTCGCTAAACACTGCTCGGCCAAGGGCGACAACGGTTTACCGCCCACCCAGATGTAGTGGATAATTTTTGGAATTTTAGGTGTATCAGATTGAGATTGTGAGGTCATACAGGATATAACGGATGTAGTGTCAGATTTGTTACCGGAACGGCGATTTTTCGGGAGCACCAGAGCGGAGTATTTTTGCTAGTTGTTTACTATCAAGATTATTTGTTAGTGTTGGTGTTGGTGTTGGTGTTGGTGTAATTTCAGCCTGAGGTACTTCAGTGTGAACTGGTGTGGGTGATTGATTTTTGGCTGGCACTTGTTTATCGAGGTTTGCAAACACACTCTCAATTTCCGAATGCAGGTTCTCAGCTTCGGTTTTTATAATAACTGAAGTAGGAGTAAAGGCTGATGGTTGTGGTTGTGGTTGTGGTTGTGGCTGAGGTAGCGGAAATGGTCGGGGCGGCAACTCGCGCGGTACATTGCCATTCCCGACTTTTTTTAACTCAGACAAGGCTGCCTGCAGTGGCGTAATGTTGGACTCTATTTTTTTAAACGTTGATTGGCTCGTGTTGTTTTTTGCCGGTGTCGTTTGTGGACTATCTGAAACAGGCTTTTTAGTATCAGCCTGATTAGACTGGGCAATTTTGGCTAGTATCGAACGTAAGTCATCAACTTTTGGTATTGGCTTTGGGGCCGGCGCTGCTGGTCGCTTCACTTCAGCTGCTGGTACGGTTCGTGGTTTTGGTGGCTGCGGTCGCTCCTCTCGTTTGTTATGGACTGGCTTGTCTTCGCGTGGCTTGTGCTCAATTGGTCGCGCGATGGCCGGGGTCGGTCGAGGTGACGGTTCAGGATTACGCGGCGAAATTGGAGCTGGGGTTACACTAGCGGAGTTCGCGGGGGTCGATACTTCCTTCGGCTGAGGCTTTACTTCCGCTTGTGGTTTCGGTGACGGGTTCGGTTTTACTACGGGACTTTTTTTTTCTATCTTTTCGGGGGTGTGTAAATCGGTAACGATTTTTTCTACCTCAAGGCGCGGTTTGGTGAAGTTGCGACGGGAAGCAGCAATCACCATGTCTTTGTAGGATATTGCCGGGGGTTTAATTGGATCAAGGGTACGGGCAGAAAACGGCTGTGAGCCGATACCATCAATCATCAGGGTAAGATAAATTTGAGCAAACCCGAGATTCACTAAATCTGCCGCCAGGAACCTCGGTGTGAATACCGTCTCGAGTGTTTCGGCATCAAACGGACCAACCCGGAAGGAGATGGTAGTTCCCACGTTACCAAATACCGCATCACGCACCTCCTCTTCCATTTGTTCAATATACTGGTGCGCAATAATCAAGTTAAGGTGATATTTTCGAGCCTCGGATAAAATGTTCGCAAAGGTGGCATTGGCAAAACTTTGGAACTCATCGACGTAGAAGTAAAAGTTCGGCATCACCTTCATCTGAGCTAATGGTAAATCAGCGCGACTCATTGCCGCCAAGTAAATGCGGGTGGTCAACATGGACCCGAGCAAGTTGGCATTTGTCTCCCCCACTAATCCTTTGGAGAGGTTCATGATGACAATTTTTTTCTCGTCCATACATTTACGGAAATCAAAACTAGAATTTGGTTGACCGATAATATTTCGAATCAGTGGGTTCCCGGTAAACTGTCCAATTTTATTTTGAATCGCCGGCAAGGCTTCGGCGGCAAACCGTTCAGTGTAATTTGCGAACTCATCTACCCAAAACGATTTAACCGCCGGGTCAGTACAGTAATCCACCACTTTAGTACGATAGGCTTTATCATTAAAAATGCGATTCACTGACAGCAGTGTCGTATCCGGATACTCAATTAAAACTAAAAGTGCATTGGTTAAAATGTACTCCATTCGTGCACTCCAAGCATCCACCCAAATTTTCTTAAACGTCGACATCAAACCCGATACGACCAAGTGTCGTTTATCATGCCCCACGTCTTCCATCACGTTAAAAGAAATTGGGTTTTCTAAATCAAACGGTGCAAAATAAATCACGTCATTAATCCGGTGTTCAGGAATGTATTCGAGTAATAGTTCTGCTGCCGAACCGTGCGGGTCAATAAAGGCCATCCCCTCGCCATTTTGAATGTCTTGCACGGCCATATTCTCGAGCAAAGTCGACTTACCCATTCCTGTTTTACCCACAATATACATGTGGCGCTGGCGATCGCGCGCTTTAATACCAAACGACAAATTCTGCCCACGGGCATCAGTTTTAGCAAAAAAGGTAATTTTCTCAGGGTCAAAACTCATAAAAGTAGTATAGCAAATTAAGAACCGAACCGAGCAGTAGCGTATCCTAACAACTCAGTCACATCTGCATTACGACTATCGGACCCAAGGAGCACAATCGCAATCACTCGCTCATCACCTTTAACAGTAATTTTATGTAGCGTCACTGATGTCTGTCCTGCAGCAGTTGTCTCACCGATTTTACCCCCAATAAAGTTATCTAAGCCCTCCACTTCGTTAAAATTACTCAACGTTCCAAATTCACCACTGACGTAGGCGGTTGGTAAATCTTGATTCGCAGTCAGGTCAACAATAAATTGCCGAGTGGTATAGATGTACTTAATGAGGCCGAGTAAATCACGGACGGTCGAAGCATTACCAGCACTGAGTCCTGACGGATCTGCAAACTGTGTATTCTGCAGTCCAATCGCCTTGGCTTTTTCATTCATGTGTTCAATGAACTTTTCTCGTCCCACTTGGGCGGCAATAACTTCCGCCGCTTCGTTGGATGATTCAACTAAAAGTAACTGTAAGAGGCTATACATTGAAACCGTACCGAGACCACTCAGGCGTGGAATCAATGACTGCACAAAGGTTGGCTGCACGACTGACACCCGTGCGTCTAGATTGATATACTCAGCCGCCACAAGAGCGGTCATGAGTTTGGTGAGTGACGCAATTGGAGCCACGCTATCGAGATCTGAACTCGCAAGTACTGTATTGGTCTCCACATCAGCGATTAAATAATGTGGGGTATCAAGTTCGGGAATTTTAGGTTCATAGACAAATTCGTCAGGTTCGCTTGGTACCTCATGTACGAGAATAGGCGTACCAGCAGTAACGAGCTCATACACTGCTTTGGCGTCAGCGTCAGACAATCTAATTCCTCCACCCTGGAACTCGGTTGGTACCTTTTCGCCGCTTTCCGTATACGGCCAACCATGAATAATAAAGTTACCCTGGAAGGTAATGCTCCATGGTGTATACATTTGTCCAAATGTTGAATAGAGTTTTTCTTTTTTGGCTTTTACTTCATACAACCCCGCTGGTGTTTCGAGCCATGAACCTTTTGCTCCTTTGGCAACAATCGGAACCTGAAGCTCTAATATGCCTTCATTAAAATAGCGCAACTGCATGGTAGTGAGGTCGGCCTCAACAAATGTTTTTGATTGCGCAATAAAGGCATTGCGGGTTTCCGCAAAAAAGTTCGGTTGGCTAAATGACATCTGCACACCGTAATTTAATTCAGTTTGGGCTTGGGTATACGGGTTTTCTACAATCACTGGTGCTGACGATTGCGTAGCAGCAAAAATTTGTGCGAGGAAAGAGCCTCCTGTTTCTTTGATAAACGGTGCTGACAATAGTGACACAAACAGTAGAAGCGCTACCGATAAAAACACCGTCACAATTTTTACCGTCGCCACATACGGACTGGCGATGGTATTTCGACGATTAATGTTTACAATTTGCGGGGTAAAGGAGATTGATTTTTGTGACCGCTGCGTAGCTTGCGAAGTAGGCGTAGTTTTTTTGCTCCGTGGGATAAAAGCCCCAAGTGAGACAGTGGGCTCATCATCGGTATAGCTCACGGCATAAAAGCGCCGAGCGATTGGCTCTTCGTTGTACATGTCTCTAGTATACCTCACCAAAATGAGCGATAGCCTGCTCTGTGCACAAAAAAAATCGGCGATTATGAGTCGCCGATTCTACCTGTTTGCTATTGATGCTACACCCTATGGAACAACAACTCCTCAGTAACATTGGAGCGAATGACACCCACTGCGCGCTCAGATTTTACCTCTTGATAGCAGTTCAATTGCCAATCTTCGAGCTGATCTATTGTGAGAGCAGCAAAAATTTCAGCGGGCAGTGAACGCAATGTTGCAAGATACTCCTGCCGTTCTCGTTCCCACGCACCATAGTCGTTAGCTTCGATATTTTCACCCATGGCGACCTCCCGCTAATTGCCTTGGGCAATTAAACCATACGTTTTATATTTTGTCACACTACTCAGGCAGTAACGCCGCCTGGGTGTAGCGATTACTTGGTGCCCAAATCATCCAGCTGTTTACCCCCGCATCGTAACTGGCTTGAATCTGAGCTCGCACATCGGCCGCATCGTAATCACCACCATAATCAAAATCTTGAATCCAGGTACGTAATTTGTCAGGACCATACACAGGCTTTTGATACATAGCTGGTGTCGTGGTACCAATCCGCGTATGTAAAAATCCGTTCATGGGTGTGGTTGAGGCCTGTAGTCGGCGCACACCGGCTGACATAGCGTAGTGCACGACTTTATACGGATAGTTGTTCGGGTTACCCAGCCCCAAGAAACTATTTGGGTAATGCGACGGGTATACCATCGGAGCCACCGCATCAAAATACGGTACTGCTCGTTCCTGCACCTGCCCGATTGAGAGATCATCATAATTAGTCGTCGTCATTCCAAATAAATCTGCGGTGGAATATGGTGTTGAAGAGGCGCGACCGGTGTTTATATGTTTAACAGCTGAAAATAATTTCTCATCATCAATTTTTTCATTGAGATATTTAAAGAAGGCTTCGAGGTTAGCTTGTTTATCACGGCCGTACGGAGATTGGTTACTGAGGACAAACGAGATATCAGTCATGTTCCCGTCACTGGGATAGCGCACGTAGTCAAAGTTAATTTCATCAAATCCAATATTGTACGAATCGACTACCAGCTTAATGATATGGTCCCAGTATCCGGTTGCTGCCACATCAATAAAGGCGAGGCCTTTACCATCACGCCAGGTGGTGACTCCATCGGCCTTTTTAACTGCCCACTCTGGACGTCGTTCAACTTCAAAGGGGTCCTGGAACACGGTCATGCGACCAATCACAAAAATATTCGCATCATGGAGTGTTTTGATAAATTCTTTCATGTCACGTGCGCCACAGCGTGCACTATCCCAAGCTGGCTGCCAGGCAGGGTCGGTTGGCGCAAAGGAAATGGTGCCCGAGTAATCTTTGATATCAATCACCACGCTATTGATTTCAGTTTCATTAATTAATCTTACTAAATCAGCACGAAATGATGGCGTGCCAGCGACACACGATGACATGTAAATTGCCTTGACAGCTTTGGGCATCGGCACATGTGTGACTACAGGACGGGTATCAGGTACAGGAGTCGCAGGAGCCGTTGGAGCCGCTTCTTCACTGCGCTGTTCGGTAAATTCTCGGGCAGTCGTAATGGCGCTCGCATCATACGAAACTTTGGTAGCAATCGGTGCTGCATACACAAACACACCCACAAGACCCAAGACTGTGAGGGCGACAATTACCGTTTTATATACCATATCTCCTATTCTGCTTTACTCTGAGAAAATAGGTTTTGTGTTGTTTCGACAAAGGTGTCTCCCCCACGTTCACCATTGCCGTTATCAATTTCATGAAAATATTGGGCGCGTCTAATTGCATACCCAAGCAACACGAGAATGATACCCAGTGCCACATACGCATACTGCTTCCATACTGAAGGAATTCCGAGATACGGAAGTAGAATTAGCAGTATACCTAATAGAAATGCCAGCGTGCCTTTGCTCATTACCGATTAGTATAACCCAAGGCCTGTCTGACAGACAAATAACAACAAACTAGACAACGGAAAAGTTAAAAATGGTAGCTACAAACTCAAAATGAGCACAAACTCCCCTTTTTGTTTAACTGTAAACTTTGTCAGAATTTCTAGAATCTCAGCTGGAGTTCCTACCAACATTTCTTCGTGCATTTTAGTCAGCTCACGACCGAGGTACAACGTGGCGGTCGGATAGCTCGCCACTAAACTCTCAAGCGTCTTAATAATGCGGTGAGTCGCTTCCAAAAAAACCACCGGGTGGTCATACAATTCTAAATCAGCAAAAAATGTCTCTCGTCCCTTTTTACTTGGCACAAACCCGAGGAAACTAAATTGATTTCCGGATACGCCAGCAATGGAAATTGCAGCCGTAATTGATGAGGCTCCGGGAATAGCATCAATGCGAATATTGGCTGCCCGGGCCATCCGTACCAGCATTACTCCCGGATCAGATACACCTGGTGTACCGGCGTCAGACACTAAGGCAACACTGTGCCCTGCTTCGAGGTCAGCGATAATAGCGGCATGAACCGCCTCACTCGCGTGCGCGTCATACCGCTTTAACTTAGCTTTAATACCATGGTGTTTGGTGAGATTCCCTGTTGTTCGGGTATCCTCACACAGCACATACTCAACTTCGCGGAAAATACGCAGTGCGCGGAGTGTGATATCTTCCATGTTTCCAATTGGCGTCGCAACGATATAGAGTGTTCCCGGCTTTTGCATAGTGTCCGAACAATACTATATTTTTTATAAAAGTAAAGACACACCGTCCGAAGGGTGTGTCTTTGTTAATTAATAATTAATTATTTCTACTTCCAACTAAAGCCCCGACCAAAATGCCCCCAAGCTGCAGTCTGGCCATAAATCGGGGCGTCGAGTCCTAAAAAGTCTCGGATGCCTTTGGGCGTGACATCATACCCGACAACGTCTTCCGCTACACCATCGACAATAGCAACAGCCATCAGTGCCTGTGGGTGTCCAATGGCGTACGCTAATTTAACCAGTACTGTTTGTGCCTTGGGACGGGATTCTAAATAATCGACGGCAATCCGGCGTGCCATGTACGCAGCTGACCTGTCTACCTTACTTGGGTCCTTGCCGGAAAACGCCCCACCCCCAACAGCAATTTCTGGTCCATAGTTATCGATAATAATTTTTCTACCTGTTAGTCCCGCATCAGCATCAAATCCACCCTGATTCCAATCCCCCGCTGGGTTGATGTGGTATTCCGAAGCGTCCGGAATAACTGACTGCACTAATGCTTGTAGTTCCCGTCGCGGTGCATTTTGAAAACTACAGACCACCGAGAATACCTTGCCCGCTTCATTAATTGTTACTTGCGTTTTTCCATCGTACGGAAATTCCGCATACACTTTTTGACACAAGGTTCGTGCCAGCTCATATTCTCGTGGCATGTAGGTTGCCGTCTCGCGTGTAGCGTAACCCGTCATAATTCCCTGATCGCCCGCTCCTCCAGTATCAACTCCGTGCGCAATCTCTAGACTTTGTTCAACTATGTGCGTACGGATAGATAATCCCGGACCGGCAATTTTTGTGACTATCGCTTCAATATTAATACCGGTAGCCATTGAAGTGACCTCACCTGTTACCCAGACCTCCCCGTGACTCCCTACAGATTCGATTGCTACCCGACTCTTTAGGTCTTGGGCTAGATACGCATCAAGAATGGCGTCTGAGATTTGATCACACATTTTATCGGGATGTCCCGGAGAAACACATTCAGCTGTTTTAAGCATATTATTTTAAAAATTATTTATAAAGTTCAGAATCTCAAAAATGGATGCGATTCGAGGCGTCCAAGTAAAATTGACGAGTCGTACAACTGTACGGTGAGGAGAATTTTATGCAGAACAATAAAGAAGCGTGCCATTTTTGAGGTTCTGACAACAAAAAAACAACGCTTGCGCGCTGTATCAGTATGAGTAAAGCATCGTTCACAAAAATATTTGTGTTGACAGTCGCACCTTATCACTAAAACAATGACAGGTTGCGGATGGAGTCGTCGGGTCAAATCCCTCGTCCACACTCGCTGATACATATTAAGTTGTCCGTATATAAACCATCTCCACGATACAAAAGTTACAAAAAAGCGGGGCGAATGAATTCGCCCCGCTCTCAGTAACTCAGCATCTCATACCAAACTGCGACACTGCCGCTGGGTATGGTGTTTGGTCTTGGGTTTTTACCCACTTGGGAAAAAGCCAGTGACCCACTATCTTGAGATATCTCTTGATTTCATGAGGCCAACTGGGTACTGCACCATCCGCGGTTTCCACAAACCGAGCCCTGCCCCAATCCGCTTTAAAGAACAGTCGCCAGACAACACGCGCTTGAAGCAAGTGCCAGCGCGGACCAAAGAAGACAAAAACTACCGTGCCGGGTGAATGTTCTTTCTGTACCGCCCGGACGCCCCACTTCATTTCTTCGTGGGTGCCGTAGAAGTTTTTGTCGTGATGGTTTGCTATGACCGTGATCGGATTTTGGAGCAGTGTTCGCAGGAACGCTTCTGACCAGACACCGAGAGTCTGTCCACGACGCCAGTCATAGTGAGTTCCGGCACCAAATACCCAAACTTTTTCTTCGGTGGGAATTTTTTCTTCTGCCCACTGAACCGCTTCAGCTATCCGTTGTTTGGAGTTTGGTCCCACCCCCATATATTTTCTCTGAGGTTCAAATTTGTCCGCATCGTTTGAGAGCGGCACTAGTATCCACATCTTTGTCACCGCGACTTCTCCATTGTCACCACCCTACCATCGGCTGATTCCGTAATTATTCAACTATAATTTAGCTATTTAGTCAATTCACCAGCAACCTGCGTGACGTCCCCTGCCCCCATAATTAAAATTACCGCTGGTTCCGATTCATTAAGTGATTCCCGGACCGTTTGCGCAATTCCGGCAGCCGTCTGCATGACTACAGCAGGAGTGCCTTTTTCAGTAATAGCTTCGGCTAGCTGTT
Organism: Patescibacteria group bacterium; assembly: GCA_019752815.1. Taxonomy (GTDB): domain Bacteria; phylum Patescibacteriota; class Minisyncoccia; order Phycocordibacterales; family UBA918; genus OLB19. Next base: position 2,559 of record JAIELQ010000014.1, on the reverse strand, counting down.
CACTCGTTACTCCCGATACATTTTCTTCACGAGCCCCATAAATCGGTAATAGGTACACCTGATCAGCGGCCGCATAGGCTGAAACGAAATCAGCAAATAATTCAGCTGTCCGAGAGTACGTATGAGTTTGTGTCACGACAATTACTTTTCGATCAGGATATAGCTCCCGAGCACCGGCGAGCGAGGCGCGCACTTCAGTAGGGTGATGGGCATAGTCATCATACACCGGAGTATTGCGTACATCTCCTTTGTATTCAAATCGCCGCCACGTACCAGCGAAATTTTCAAGTGCGTCATTAATAGTTGCGGGCTCGATTTTCAAAAATTCCCCCACGCCACGCGCGGCTGCTGCGTTCATGCGATTATGCATTCCGGGCTGACGTAACGTGATAGTTAAGTCAATCAACGGTCGATAATCAATAACCGTTGCAGACACTCCCGTAAGTACCGGCGCGATGTTGAGGTCAGTAATATTAGTGATAATTGCTCCCCCTTCTGGGACTGATTGCGCCAGTGTTGCAAACGCTCGTTGGACATCAGCCAAATCTGTATAGTAGTCAACGTGTTCGTAGTCGATATTCGTGATCACCAGCACTTCAGGTTTTAAATGCAAAAAATCTCGCTTGTATTCACACGCTTCGACCACTGCGTACTTGCTCTTCCCGGCTCGGTAGTTACTTTTAGTTTTACTCCGCAGTGTTCCCACAATTACTGTTGGGTCAAGCCCCGCCTCTTCAAGTACATCAGCCACCATCGACGTGGTTGTTGATTTCCCATGACTACCGGCAACGGCAATTAAATAGTACTCGTTGGCCACCATCCCAAGGGCTTCAAAATAATTCACCATGGGCACGCCAAGATCCCGTGCCGCCACCATCTCGGGATGATCGTGCGCCATCGCCTCGGTATACACAATCAGGTCGAGGTCTTGCCTCGTACTTATATTTGAGGCTTCTTGAGTTGGAAAAAATTGAACTCCTTCGTGCACCAGCGCATCAGTTATCGCTGAGGCTGCGCGGTCACTACCGGACACAGTTTTGCCGTCGTGCAAAAACAGTCGCGCGAGCGCACTCATGCCAATACCGCCGATACCTATGAAGTGGATGTGTTTAATGTCGTCCATACTAGTGACTATAGCTTATACGCTATATTCCAAAAAGACAAATGCGTTAAATAATCTTAGTTGACATTACCCCTATACCAGGTAGTATCTCTGCAGAACGTTCACAAAAACGGGAGGAAGACCACATGGTACTAGTCAATATCACCGAGCCCACGTTTACATTCAAACTGGGACCACTGCTTGTTGCTACTTTTGATGGAAAGAGCGCTCCGCGAACGAGCGCCCTAGCGTTTGCCGGTCAACACGGTGCCGAAATTACCACCTTGGTGGCGCCTCCAAGCAATGCCACCCAAGCGGGTTTCCAAGAAATTCAAACAGACCCACAGAAATACGCTATTTCGTTCGATGGTATTCATGTTACCAATAAACAAGTGGCCGGGATGCAGTCACGTGACTGCCCCATAGTGGTGATTGCTGATACTGAGAGAATGGAGTGGATTATCTGTCATGCTGGCAGAGCTGCCATTTCTCCACTCCCTGTCACGCACAGTCTGCAAACCCATGGAATTATAAACAAAGCAGTAACTCTATTGCTGAGCCGTGGCAGCAGACCGGAGGACCTCAGCGCCTATATCACGGCTGGTATCTGCAAGAAATGTTTTGTGCACGATGCGAAACGCGACGCTCATCTCCTGCGGCCATTTAACGAACACTATGGTTGGGCGTTTGATACTGAGACCGGATGGTTTGATATCAAACGAATCATCGTGTCGCAGCTGATGAATAGGCGTATCAGTGCCAAAAACATTCATCAAGACAACCTGTGCACCAAGGAACATCCCGGACTCGCCAGCAACCGTGGTGGCGATGGTCCCGACAAAAATAACCACGTAACAGTGCACTACGCACCATAACAACAGCCACGGCGTCTCCCCGACGCCGTGGCTGAATTTTTTACTTAATGTTTATTCCACTAACTTTGAATCAACCAATTCATCTACAAGCGCTATGAACTCATCATTGCGTTCGTATTCGTTTTTGTATTGGGCGAAACTGGCGAAGGCGGGTGAGAATAAAATTATGTCGCCACTCTGGGCAAGACGAGTAGCCTCGGCAAACGCGGATTTTAAATCACCCATCACGGACACACCGGTGTCGCCCCCGTCGAGGTAGCCGAGTAAATTATCGGTACCAGAACCAGGAATCAAAAACACATTTTTGCAGTGTTTGGTTATCGCATAGGCAAGCTTTGTCACATCAATATTTTTATCGGCACCACCGGCAATGAGAATTATATTTTTGTTACCGATATCAAGAGATTCTAATGCCACTGTCGTAGCTTGCGGGGTGGTCGCATTATTGTCGTTGTAAATGCGCACACTATCTACGGTAGCAACCAGTTGCAAACGTCCCTCTACCCCCGGGAACGTCGCCAGCCCCTCGAATATCTCCTCGTCGGTCATCCCCACTGCTCGCAACGCTTCAGTGGCGAGCGC